>NZ_VZQP01000006.1:0-237586 GCF_014397655.1 Paraburkholderia sp. UCT31 | reverse complement strand
GATGTGTATAAGGGACAGGCTCCACGCACCCTGTCCATTTCCCGAGTAAGCGTGGCTGTAGTAGCCGTGTCCATAGTACCCATGGCCCGAGTAGCCGTGGGCGGCCCAGTAGGTGTGATGGCCATAGTGGTAGTGGCTGTAACCGCCGCAACACCCGCCCCAGAAGGCGAACGACACCGACGGCCACCAGTAGTAGCCCGGCCAGTACCCGTAGTACGGGTATGGATACGCGTAGGGGTAGGCCGGTGGATAGGCGATTGGATAGTACGCCGGCGCGCCATAGGCGGGCGCGGGGGCGAAATCGTACGTCGATGGCGGCCCGTCGGGCGACGTGCCGTCGGGCATGTTGAAGTCCTCTGGCGCCGGAGCCTGCTGCGACGGGTCCCCGGGCGCGACGGGCACGCCATGCTGCGTGGCCGCCGTCGGCACGGCGGGATAGCCATTCGGATAGGCAGTGGAATAGGTAGCAGGATAGCCCGGGTAATACCCGTAGCCCGGATAGTAGCCGTACGGTACGTAGTAACAACCAGACAGCGCGCCGGACAACGCAAGAACTGCAACGGCGCTGCCGGCGCGCAACGCTGCATCGAGCGGGTTCATGACATGCTCCCTCGTTATTCGCGCGGCGACATGCGCCTCACACTTTCCATTCAGCTTATGTCAGGGTTCCATGTTGCACGTTATAAATTGGTAACGGCGTATTTCAGGTAGTGACCCTCCCGTAGATTGAACTGAACATCGCGAGGTCGTATCCGCCTTCAGCTTTTCGCAGATCGCCCAGATTTCCTTGAGCTTCAGCGGAGGCTTCTGATCAGTGAGCTTTGCGCTGGGCCGCGTGCAAGGCACCGTGAGGCCCGGACTAGCCTTTTTGCATCCAGTACTCGCCCTCGCATTTACTCTCATTTAGGTTCTGTGAGACGTCCGTGTTGGTCACAAAGTGAAGGATGCCGCAAATGCCACGCAGCTTCCCCGTGCCGCCAGTGAGCACCGTGCTTCCTATGACGGTGCGGACATCGGCGGACTGGCCGGTTGCAGACTGTGAGATCCCGTCAAACTTGCCGAAAATCTTGTCGCCGTCTTCCAGGTTGTAAAACCCATAGCCGATGACGGTGCCGTTGCCATCGACGGTGTCAACGGTGCCGCGCATCCATTGCTCCGTGACGCTTACGCCAGCAAACATCAACGCGCCCTTGGGAAAGGTGCGATGCAGTTCATAGAGTGCGAGCGAATGCCCCGGTATGTCTTCAACGTCCAGCAGGTGAAGCAGCGTGTATTTCGAATTTTCGCCTGACACCTCGTAGGATATTTTCTCCCGCCTTTGAGCGGAACTTGACTGGTTCATAGTCAGCCTCCATTGCGTAGTCCGTTCACCTTGCCGATGACTTTGCCACTAACTTCGGTAGCGGGCACCCGCAAAGCACTTTCAGTATCGGACGCGCCGTGGCACCCGCAAGGGATTTTCACATCCGTTTCGGCGTTCCGCCTTAACACGGTTCGGAGACCGTAGACGACCCGATCCGGCCGCTGGACCCTTCGCCACCTCAATGGCAGCTTCCAATGTTCAACGGTCATCCGGGCCTTCATGCCAGCCGACAACGTACAGCGCCATTCCGGCTGGTACCACGGCGCCGGCGAATGGCCGTTATCGAGCATGATCAGGGTGGAGACCGGCATCGACCCGGTCAGCTCCGGGCGTTCGCTCTGCGTGACAGCTAACGCCTACCACAACCGAAACCTGGCGGTAGGTGACCTATGATTGAGCCATCGAGGTGCGGCACTTGCACTCCCTAATCCGAAGGAGCGAGAACCGTGATCAAGGAGGCGACCAGATCCCGCGTTCATCAGGTCACAGAAATCATCGGGCGCGAGCCCCATTCTTTTGGTGGAGCGAGAACAAAATGGGGCCTCCTTCAGGGTTTCCCCCCTGCACGGGCCAAGACCCTGGTCGGCGTATTAACCATGCTCATCTTTGGCTTGGACTACTACTCGCCAGGCGACATCAATCCTGCGATTTTCTATGTATGTGTAATTGTGGCCCTGGCCTGGAGTCGGTCCGCTCGATGGTTGTGGGGCGGTACTGCGGTCACGGCGGTGCTGACGGTGGTCGGTTTTGCTGCGGGAAACACACCGGTAGGGCACCCAAATTTCGACTGGATTGACTGGACTAACCGCTGTATCACCATCAGCGTGCTAATAGTGACCGCAGGCTTTGTCCACATTGGAGTCGGCCTGAGCAAGAAGTTGGAAGCGCGTGAAGCGCTGCTGGCGGAAGTCGCCGCCCGCGAGCGTGCCGAGGCAGCGCTTAGGGAGGTGCAGGCGGACCTTGCACATGCCGCGCGCGTCTCGACGCTGGGCGAACTGACCGCCTCAATCGCCCACGAGCTGAAGCAGCCGCTCGCCGCTATCAGCACGAATAACGAAGCCGGTCGACACTGGATCGACCGGCAAGTGCCCAACATAGCGAAGGCGCTCGAAGCGAGCGCGCGCATCACAGCCGACGCGCGGCGTTGTGTGGACATCATTGTCCGCATTCGCGAGATGGCGGTCCGGCGAGTGCCCGAGCACAAGCTGGTGTCGCTTGACGAGCTCATCGACGAAGCCCTTGTGTTTCTACGTCCTGAAATCCAGTCACGCGGCGTCACCGTATCGCACCGGTTCGCTCTGGGAGGGTTGAAGGTGCTCGCTGACCGCATCCAGCTCCAACAAGTGATCGTCAACCTCCTCGTCAACGCCATGCAGGCGATGGAGCAAGCGGGAAGCCCAGAGCGCAAGATCACCATCAGGACCACCGTGCGGGATGCCTCTACCCTGTGCTGCGCTATCGAGGACAGCGGGCCCGGCATCGCCCCCGAGCACGTCGGCCGCCTCTTCGAGAGCTTCTTCACGACCAAGGAAAACGGCATGGGCTTGGGCTTGCCCATTTGCCGCTCGATCCTCGAATCCCACCACGGGCGCATCGCGGCGGACAACGCATCCGCCCATGGCGGTGCTCGCTTCTACTTCACGATTCCGGCGGGCACCGCCATCGGCTAAGCGGCCGACGCGGCTTCGGTTCCCGTCGCCCAGATGGAGTACTTCTGAGCGCGCGGCGGTAACTCATCGCGGCGCAGTGTCGCCGTTATCCCGAGCCGACTGCTAGAGTCGCCCCATCGGGAGCTTGTGGAATCGACCGATCAATCGGGCGCTGAGATGTCTCTTGCTCCCGCAAACGAAGAGGTCGCAGATAGGCTCGACGTGGCGGGCCGTTTTGGGCGTGCTTCGGTGCTTCGGCGCTGGCAGTTTCGCTCTTTCCGCGCTCGGACAGAGCGCATCGGTACCGCATCCACCCTCGTGATGTCCGTGCGATTGATCGATGGATCAACGGAACAGGTAGGCCCCTTCCTGGGTGGAGCGGCCGTTTGAGTGTCCATTTGTTGGTGCGGGCGAACGGCCGGAGACGGCCGAAAGTCGCCCAAAAGCACGACTGGTGCATGAGCAGCAAGGAAAGTTGTTTGGGTGTGCCAGAAACGCGAGCGACTGCTCGCGCATCGCTGACATATAATTCGAAAGTTGGTTAATTAGGATTTATATGATGGCGGATGAGCGACACATGGAGACCGCGCGGCCGGAGCTGCCAGCCGAGCGCGGCGTTGCGCAATATCACCGGCTGGCGTCCCTGCTGCGGCACCGAATTGCGAAGGGCGAGTACCCGCTCGGCACGCAGCTGCCGCCGATCACGCAACTCGCGGACGACCTGGGCGTCGCCGTCATCACCGTCCGGCAAGCATACGAGCTGCTTTCCAAGGAAGGGCTTATCCGCAGCCAGCGGGGCGTCGGGACCCACGTTGCAGCGCTGCCCGCCGTCACGGGCGACCTCGAACAGGTGATCAACAACCCCTTCGCCGCACCGCAGGCGCTTGCCTTCGAGATACTCGAAGTCGGCCGCCGCACCCTGATGCCGCAGGAGCTACTCGCGCCGGATGACCGGCCGGCTGGCGAATACGTGTGCGTCCGTAAACTGCACACCTATTCCGGCGAGCCGTTCTGCTACGCCGAGATCTATGTGCCCACGCCGGTTTTCGAATCGCTGCCCAAGGACATCGCCATGCAGCGGAAACTGCTCGCCGCGGTGCTCGACAAACTTGGCGCGCGCTGCAAACGCTTGCGACAACGCGTGACCGTGATACCCGCCGATTTTCCTCTGTGCGATATGCTGAAGATCCCGTTTGCCTCGCCCGTCGCGAAGATGTCGCGACGCCTGGTTGACGGCAAAGGCAACGTGCTGTACGCCGGTGCGACCTGGTATCGGGGCGACCGCTACGTTTCCGAGATCGACCTCCCCGCGTCCGCCCTGAAAACCGTGCCTGGGATCACCGAGCCGCAGCGGCGGGCTGTCGGGTAAGCCCGGACTTGACGCCGCTTTGCGCATGCCTAAACTACTAACATTAGGCATTTAGGTTTAAGTCCCTGAAGTTGAGTCCTGATTGGAGCTCGATGCGCATGCGGAACCTTCTCGTCCTCCTGGCTACCCCCGTCCTTGAGCCGCAAGCGATGGCGGTGGCCCCTTATCCGGCCAAGCCCATCAAGATCATCGTTCCCTTTCCGGTCGGAAGCGGACGGGACGCCGGGGCGCGCGTGCTCGACCAATCGCTGCCCGCCAGGAAGGGCCAGCCCGTCATCGTGGAAAACCATCCCAATGCCTCCGGCTTCATGGCGGCGCAGGCCGCCGCCCCGGCGGTCAAGATCGCATGGAGCCAGCCCGAATGAAGCCCGTACCTACCGTGGTCAGGGCGGCCGATCTTGCCGCCTACGCGCCGGCGAACCATACCGGCACCTCTAACGTGCGCGTGATCGGCCCCGAGACTGTCGGCGCGACGGCGCTCGAAGTGCTGGTCGGCACGATCGTGAAATCGCACGGCGCGCGGGCGCACGCGCACCCCCACCTGGAGCAATGCGCCTACATGATCGAGGGAACCGGCGAGTCGGGGGCGGCGGGCAGCGTGGAAGCGATGGCGCCCGGGACCTGGGCCTACGTGCCGGCCGGCGTATTCCATTCGTTTCGCGTGACCAGCGACCAGCCCGGGCGTGTGCTGGTCGTCTATACGCCGCCGTATGGCGAGAACCCGGCGCACACGATCACGGAACCCGACGACGCTGCCGCCGCGCCCGCTCACGGCAAGGTGCGCGTGCTTGCCGCCGGCGACGCCGCCACCGGCACGGTTCCCCTCATCGACCGCGAGACCGCTGGCGCGCGCTGGGTCGACATTGCGGCGCTGCGCATGCCTACCGGCAGCCCATCGGTCTGCACCGCGGAGCCTGACGCCGAGCAGGTTCTCTACGTCGAAGACGGACGCATCGACGCACGTGTCGACGGGCAGGACTTCGGTCTCGCCCCGGGCGACTTCCTGTTTCTTCCGCGCGGGGTCGCCGCCTCCCTGCGCTGTTTGCCGGAGCAGCCTGCATCCGGCTTCCTTATCAGGGGGCGGCTTCCATCCACTGCTTCAAATCCAGTAACAACGGGAGACAATTCATGAACGCAAGAATGCTCGCGCAGCCCACCACGTCCACCGGCGCCCCGCTGCCGCTGCCCGCTCTGCCACAGGACAAGCTCCTGACCGTCAACATCGAGCAGATCCCGCTGATCAGGGATGTCTTTCCGGGCATCCACATCAAGCCGCTGCGCCTTGACCTGGAGCGCGGCGAGTGGGTCTTCATGGCCATCCTGGAACCCGGTTGCTCGCTGCCGATTCACTACCACACCGGTACGGCGCAGGTGTGGACGATCCAGGGCTGCTGGGCGTATCGCGAGTACCCCGAGCAGCGGCAGACGGCAGGCTCCTACCTGTACGAGCCCGGCGGCTCGGTGCACACCTTCTACACCCCCGAGGACAACACCGAGGACACCATCACCATCGCCTGGATCGAAGGCGCGCAAGTGAGCTTCAACGAGGACGGCACGTTCCACTCGCTCAATGACGCGGTCTCGATCCGATACGCGATCGAGGCCCTCGCGGCAGCGCGCGACATCGGACCGGTGCCCTACATCCGCGGCAATGGCGCCGACGTAGCCGGTTCCTGACCGGAAAGAGGAGCACGGACAGAATGAGCAACGACTCGAACCAGGGTGGGCCGCTGGCCGGCCTGCGCATCATCGACATCACCGAAGTCGTCATGGGACCTTCGGCCACGCAGATGCTGGCCGACCTGGGGGCCGACGTGATCAAGGTGGAGCCGCCCGGCGGCGACATGCTGCGCGCCGTCGGACCCGGCGGGCGCTCGGGCGCCGGCCCGCTGTTCCTCAACCTGAACCGCAACAAGCGCAGCGTCATGCTGGACCTGAAGCGCCCTGCCGGCAAGGAAGCGCTGCTGAAGCTGGCGCAGACGGCCGACGCGCTGGTCTACAACGTGCGGCCGCAGGCGATGCAGCGCCTCGGGCTGGATTACGAGGCGCTGCGGCTGGTGAACCCGCGCATCGTCTACGTCGGCACCTTCGGCTTCAGCCAGCGCGGCCGCTATGCGGACTCGCGCGCCTTCGACGACCTGATCCAGGCGGCCGTCGCGATCCCCGAGGCCAGCGTGCGGGCCGGTTCCGACGTGCCGCGCTATGCCCCGCTCAACCTCTCGGACCGGGCCACGGGCCTGTACGCGTTCGGCGTGATCTGCGCGGCCCTGCTCGCGCGCGAGCGCACGGGTTGCGGGCAGGCGGTGGACGTGCCGATGTTCGAGACCACCGCGCAGATGATGCTGGGTGATCATCTGTACGGCCACACGTTCATCCCGCCGCGCGGCGGCTTCGGCTATCCGCGGCTGCTCAACCCGCAGCGGCGGCCGTACGCAACGCAGGACGGCCTGGTGTGCCTCGTCGTCTACACCGACGAACAGTGGCAGGCCTTCATGCGCGTGGTCGGCGAGGCCGAGCGGTTCAACAGCGACCCGCGGTTTGCCGACGGCGAATCGCGCACGCAGCATGTCGAGGCGCTGTACGAGATCCTCGCCGACAAGCTGAAAGCGCAGACCACGCAGCAATGGCGCGAGCTGCTGGAGCCGCTCGGCATCCCGGTGTTGCCGGTGCACACCTTCGAGTCGCTGATGGACGATCCGCACCTGCAGGACATCGGGTTCTTCCAGCAGTTCGAGCATCCCACCGAAGGCATGCTGCGAACCATGGCGGTGCCCAGCGAATGGCCGCAAACCCCGCTGCCGCCGCTGCGCCCGCCGCCGCTGCTGGGTGAGCACAGCGCGCAAGTGCTGGCCGAGGCCGGCTACTCGCCGCGGCAGATCCGCGAGATGGCGCAGGCGGGCGTGACGCAAGTGGCGGCGTGCAGCGAGTCAACGGGAGTCGAAGCATGACCGAGGTCGTGCACGCCAGCCGGCAGGACGGGCGGCTGATTCTCACCATCGACCGTCCGGAGCGCCGGAATGCGCTCAACGCGGAAGTGATCGGCACCTTGCAGAAAGCGCTGGATCGCGCCCGGACTGACGAGACGATTCGCGCGGTGGTGCTCACCGGTGCGGGCGACGAGGCGTTCTGCGCCGGCGCCGACCTGAGCGGGGATGCCTTCGCGTTCGACTACGCCACGCCGACCAGCGCCTACGCCGACCTGCTGCGCACGGCCCGCACGCTGAACGTGCCGCTCGTCGCGCGGGTCAACGGCGCCTGCATGGCCGGCGGCATGGGCCTGCTCGCGATGTGCGATCTCGCCATCACGGCCCGGCACGCGAGCTTCGGCCTGCCCGAGGTGAAGGTGGGCGTGTTCCCGATGCAGGTGCTCGCCGTGCTGCAGGCCCAGTTGCCGCTGCGCTGCCTGGCGCAGCTGTGCCTGACGGGCGAGCCCATCGACGCGGCGCGGGCACGCGAGATCGGTCTGGTGAACGAGGTGGCTGACGACCTCGACGCTGCGCTCGAGCGCCTGCTGTCACGGCTGCTCGCCAACTCACCTACCGCGCTGCGGCGCGGCATGTATGCGATGAAGGCGATGCGCTCGATGTCCTTCGAAGAGGCGATCGCCTTCGGCGAAGGGCAGATCGGCCTGCTGGCCCTGACCCAGGACGCGCGCGAGGGCCTGACCGCATTCAAGGAAAAAAGGAAACCGCAATGGACGGGCAACTGACATCGTCGACGCCGGGCAAGGTTGTGCGCATAGGTGGCGCCTCAGGCTTCTGGGGCGACAGCAGCCTCGGACCGCTGCAGCTGGTGCGCTGCGGCGCCATCGATTACCTCGTGTTCGACTATCTCGCCGAGCTCACCATGTCGATCCTCGCGGGCGCGCGCATGAAGCGGCCGGAGGAAGGCTACGCCATCGACTTCGTCACGGTGGCGCTGCGCTCGGTGCTGAAGCAGACCGTCGAGCAGGGCATCCGCATCGTCAGCAACGCCGGCGGCGTGAATCCGAGGGGCTGCGCCGCGGCGGTGCGGGCTCTGGCCGACGAACTCGGCGTACCGGTGCGGGTCGCGATCGTCGAAGGCGACGACGTGCTCCCGCTTGCCGCCGCGATGCGAGCGGCCGGCACGGTCGAAATGACCAGCGGCGAGCCCATGCCGGAGCGCCTGGTGACGGCCAATGCCTATCTCGGTGCACTGCCCATCGCGCGGGCCCTGGCCGCGGGCGCCGACATCGTCATCACCGGCCGCTGCGTCGACAGTGCGGTCACCCTCGGCGTGCTGATGCACGAGTTCGGCTGGGCGGCCGACGACTTCCACCGGCTCGCCGCCGGCAGCCTGGCCGGCCACATCATCGAATGCGGCTGCCAGGCGACAGGCGGCCTGCACACCGACTGGGCCAGCGTGCCGGACTGGGCGAACATCGGCTATCCGATCGTCGAGTGCCGCGAAGACGGTAGCTTTGTGGTCACCAAGCCCGCGGACACCGGCGGCCTCGTCACGCCCGCAACCGTCGGGGAGCAACTGCTGTACGAGATAGGCGATCCGGCCAACTATCTGCTGCCGGACGTGACCTGCGACTTCCGCCAGGTGCGCATGGAGCAGGCCGGGCCGCATCGCGTGCTCGTGACCGGCGCGCGCGGCCGCCCGCCAACCGGCACCTACAAGGTCAGCGCCACCGCGCCGGCAGGCTTCAAGGTGTCCGGGCAGCTCACCATCGTCGGGATCGACGCCGCAGCGAAGGCCAAACGCACGGGCGAGGCGCTGCTCGAGCGCGGCCGCCGGCTGCTGCATGAGAGCGGGTTCGTGGATTTCCTGGCCACCCATATCGAGCTGCTCGGCACGGAGTCGGCTTACGGGCCGCATGCGCGACCGTTGCCGACGCGCGAAGTCGTGTTGCGCCTGACGGTGACGCATGCCGACCGGCGCGCACTGGAGATGTTCAGCCGCGAGTTAGCCGCACCAGGCACATCCTGGTCACCCGGTACGACCGGTGCCGGTGGCCGTCCCTCGGTGTCGCCGGTGCTGCGGCAGTTCGCCTGGCTCATTCCGAAGGCGCGGGTGACGCCGACGGTCACGCTCGACGAGACGACGTACACCGTGACGCTGCCGTCACCGCAACCGCAGGTCGCGCCTGGACCGCTGGCGCCCATCGAGGGCGCGCTGCCCCCCGGCCCACGCCAGACCGTGCCGCTCGTGAGAATCGCGCTCGGACGCAGCGGCGACAAGGGGGACACCTCCAACATCGGCCTCATCGCGCGGCATCCGGCCCTGCTGCCGGTGCTGAAAGACCAGGTGACGTCAGAACGCGTCGCGGAGTACCTCCGCCATCTGATGCAGGGGCCGGTCCACCGTTACGAGCTGCCCGGCATCCATGCCATCAACCTCGTCTGCGAGCGGGCGCTGGGCGGCGGCGGCATGGCGTCGCTGCGCAACGACCCGCTCGGCAAGGGCATGGCGCAGATGCTGCTCGACATGCCGGTCGACGTCCCCGCAGACCTGCTGCAGGAGCGCCCCGCATGAATTTCGACTTCTCCGACGACCAGCTTGCAATCCGCGACGCCGTCGAGGCCCGCTGCGCCGACTTCGGCGCCGATTACTGGCTTGAGCGGGACCGCGATGGACGCTGGCCCAGCGAGTTCTGTGACGCCGTCGCTCGCGGCGGGTGGTTCGGCGTGACCATGCCCAAGGAACACGGCGGCGCCGGCCTCGGCATCTCCGCGGCTGCGATGGTGATGCGCACGATCGGCAAGCTCGGCTCGGCGGCGGTGTCGTCGGTCCACCTGAACATGTTCGGCCCGCAGCCGGTGGTCGTGTTCGGCAGCGAGGCGCAAAAGCGCCGCATGCTGCCGCCGTTGATCGACGGTTCGGATCGCGCCTGCTTCGGCGTGACCGAGCCCAGCGTCGGTTCCGACACCACACGCGTCAGAACCTTCGCCCGTCGCGCGGGCGACCGCTACATCGTCCATGGCCAGAAGGTCTGGACCTCGACCGCGCAGCACGCCAACAAGATCCTGCTGGTGGCCCGCACGACGGCGATCGAGGCATGCGCGCGGCCGATGGACGGCGTCACGCTGTTCTACACCGACCTTGACCGATCGCGCGTGCGCATCAGCGAGATCGACAAGATGGCGCGCAAGGCAGTGGACTCGAACGAACTGTTCATCGACGGACTGGAGATCCCCGTCGAGGATCGCATCGGCGACGAAGGCCAGGGCTTCAGGTACCTGCTGCACGGCCTGAATCCGGAGCGCATCCTCGTCGCGGCTGCCGCGCTCGGCGCCGCTGAGACAGCGCTGGCGCGGGCAACCGACTACGCCAGGGAGCGCGTCGTGTTCGGCCGGCCGATCGGCAAGAACCAGGCGATCCAGCATCCGCTGGCGGAATGCTGGATGCACCTGCAGTCGGCCGAACTGCTGATGTGGAAGGCGGCGGCGCTCTACGACGCCGGCAAGCCCTGCGGTGTCGAGGCCACGGCGGCCAAGTACCTGGCGGCGGAGGCCAGTTTCGAGACGTCGTTGCGTGCGGTGCGCACGCACGGCGGCTACGGCTACGCGAAGGAGTACCACGTTGAGCGCGGCCTGCGCGAGAGCGTGCTGTCGCTGCTCGCACCGGTGACGCAGGAGCTTGCGCTTTGCTACGTCGCCGAGCAGGCGCTCGGGCTGCCGAAGTCGTACTGACCCGCGCAGCGCGAGACAAACCGCATCCAGGGCGTGGCAAAGGCAGGTCCGACGACACCAACCGGATCAATCAGCAACGGTCCATAAACCCGAGCCTGGAGACTGCGAAATGACGATGAACCTTGCGGGAGGACAGTTTCATGAAGAGGTTTGAGGGTAAGGTCGTAATCGTCGTCGGCGCCGCTGGCCACGGCAACATGGGGCAGTGCATTGCCCGACGCTTCGCCGGCGAAGGCGCCAGCGTGATTGTGGCTGGACGACGCGCGGAGCCGTTGGATCACCTGGCAAGCGAAATCGGCGGCGCCAGCCGGCTTTGCGATTTCACGCGCAAGGAAGACGTCGAAGCCCTCGTCGCCTTCGCGCACGAGCGCTACGGCCACGTCGATGTCGGCATCAACGCCACGGGCTGGGGACTTCTCCGGCCGTTCGAAGACACGAGTGAGGAAGAACTGCAGGCGATGATGGATCTCCAGTTCAAGGGGCCCTTTCAGTTCATGCAGGCGCTCGTGAAAGCGATGAGGCAAAATCCGACGCCGGGGGCTCGATCATCATGATTTCGTCGGCGACCGCGACGATCATGCTTGAGAACCACGCCGCCTATATGGGCACCAAGGCTGGCACCGACCACGTCGTGCGCTGTGTCGCCAACGACTTTGGCCATCTCGGAATCCGCGCCAATTCGATCTCTCCTGGCATCACTCGCACGCCGATGTCGGGTGACGCCCTGAACATCCCCGAAATATTGGGGGCCTTCGAGGCCGGCTATCCGCTCGGACGTATTGGCACTGTGGACGACGTCGCCGAAGCGGCTCTGTGGTTGGCAAGCGACGTGTGCTTCATGACGGGACAGAACCTGCAGGTCAATGGCGGTCTGACGCTGCGCCGCAATCCGACAGCGACGGAAATGGGCGCCGCCTATGCCCGGGTTATCGCGGACCTGTCCGCATGACGGAATCAATGGGGCAGACACGATTGAATATTCGTCCGCCGCCGAACGTGTCGTGCGAGGGGAGGCCGTGACGCAGCTGGAGGAAGCGGCGCCATGACAAATAAGTGCATCGGTTCTGGGGCGCATCCAGGCGATGCAGCTTCCTTGGTTCTCAAATCCAGTAAATCAAAGGAAATGGCGTGAGCATCTTCACACTGATATCGCCTGAATTCAGGGATCAGGACCGGCTGCAACTGGTGCATGAGTTCAATGGCTTCGACGGAACCGGCCAGAACCGCTCGCCCGCGCTGCAATGGCACGGCGCGCCGGCAGGCACCAGGAGCTTCGCCCTGACGCTGTACGACCCGGACGCACCCACCGGCAGCGGCTTCTGGCACTGGATCCTGTTCGATATCGATTCGTCCGTCACCCAGCTCGCCGCAGGCGTAGGCTCACCCGACGCCACTGACCTGGGCGCCAGCGGCACTCAGGCCATCAACGATTACGGCGCCACCGGCTACGGCGGTCCCTGCCCGCCCAAGGGCTTGCCGGCGCACCGCTATATTTTCACCCTGCACGCGCTGGGTGTGCCCAAGCTGGAGCTGCCGGCCAACCCGCCGAACGCGGTGGCGCGCTTCGTGATCTACCAGAACACGCTCGCCATGGCCACCCTGACTGGCCTCTACAACCGCTGAGGGTGCGCCTTGCTGTCACTGTTTGAACCGCTCGCCAGCAGCCCCAGGGCCATCTGCCCGAATCGAGGAGCACGATCTAAGCATGGGGACTGCTTCCTGCCCACTCGATGCCGGTAGAAACGCCCGGCCCAGTTTCATTCCAGCACTAGCCGTACGCCTGCCGGAAGTGTCCCGAGATTGCAACACAACTAGGAGACCGAAATGAAATCGAAGTGGGGTGGCGCTGCAGCGCTTGTCGTGTTCGCGAGCGCAGCACACGCGCAATCGTCGGTGACGCTGTACGGCATACTCGATACCGGGTTCCTGTATCAGAGCGCGAACGCGAGCAACTTTCAGTCGAAGGTGAATCTCGGGCATGTCTACGAGCTCAAGGACGGTGGCATCTATGCGAGCCTCTGGGGCCTGAAGGGCACCGAGGACATCGGCGGCGGCTACAAGGTCAACTTCAAGCTGCAGGGGTCGTTCGACACGCCCACCGGGAGGGCCGGATTGGCCGACACACCGACCGCCACCGCGATGTTCAACCAGCAGACGACGGTGGGCGTGTCGAGTCCATACGGCACGCTCGACCTGGGCCGGCAGATCCTGCCGATGATCTATGCGATGGCGGACACCGACGTACGGAACGCCCAATACTTCGGCAGCATCCTGACCGCGTGGCTCGGCCTGAACCAGGCCGCGGGCTGGCCGGGCACCAGCACGAACGGCTCGATCGGCGCGCTGTATGACGACAATGCGATCGTCTACCAGTCGCCGAAATTCTACGGCGCATCGCTTGCGCTCGAGTACGCGCCGGGCGGCGTCGCCGGGAAGTTTCAAGGCGGCACGCGCGAGTCGGCCGTGCTCAAGTATTCGAACTACGGCCTCAACGTGGCGGGGGTGTACTACAACGGACACGATGCCAACCCGTTTGCGCCCAACGGTGCCGTGACCCCGGCGACAGGCCTGAACAACAACCGGTTCTGGTACGTTGGCGCGCAATACACGTTTTACAATGTTTCCGTGTCGACGTCGTACGGCATGGGCAAGAACCCGGCGAAAAGCAGTCAAGACAGCTTCGAGATGATCTCCGCTGGCCTCGGCTACCAGTTCACCCCATTCTTCAAGGTCACGTCGGGCTTCTATTACTTGAGGGACCGAAATTTTTCCTCCAACCAGTCGAATCTGTTCGCGGTGGGCGCCGAATATAACCTGTCCAGGACCACCCTCGCCTACGCACAGGTCGGGTACGTCAACAACCGGGGCAACATGAGCCAGACGATCGTATACGCTGCGCCGGTTCCGGAAGGAACGTCGAGCACCGCAGCAATGATCGGCTTCCGTCACGCTTTCTGACCCCGTGAACCACGACAATCGGAGCATCGAATGAGCACAAGCAACATGGCACTCAGGATGGCCGGCGGCATATTGCTCGCGCTGGCATCGGTTCACGTCTCGGCGCAGTCAGGCGCAGCGAGCGCGGCGTCGAATGGTGCCGCGACGGCGGCGTCGGCCGCACCGGCGGCCAAATCGGACCGGGCGGCCAGTCGCGCACTGCGCCGCAAGGTCTATTCGGCCATCGTGAAGCACAAGGAGATCAACGCCGGGAACATCAGTGTCGTCGCGAAGGGTGGTGCAGTCACCCTCTACGGGACGGTCGTCGACCCATCGCAGATCGACAAGGTGGCCGAAATCACCAAGGGCGTCCCGGGCGTCATCTCCGTGACCACCAAGCTGACGGTCGAGAAACCGTTCGGCGGCCAGTAAGCTATGGCGGTTCTGTTGCAGTAAGGCCGGTCCGCTATGATGTGCGGAACGACATGAACGACTGAAAGCTCGATGAAGACGATGAATCCGGTGGTGGCCCGAGTGCTCAAACGCCTGCATTATCCGCTGGACGTGATTCTGACTTGCGTGCGCTGGTAAGTGGCCTATCCGCTGAGCCTACGGCACCTTGAAGACATGATGGCTGAGCGCGGCGTTTGGATCGATCATTCGACTGAGCACCGCTGGGCCATCGAGCGCTGTTGCCGGTGCTGGAGAAAGCGTTTCGCCGCCGCAAGCGTCCGGTGGGTAAGAGCTGGCGGATGGACTAGACGTACATCCGCGTCAAGGGGGAATGGCGGTATCTTTACCGGGCCGTTGCTCGATGCGCAGGCACAGATGATCCATATTGCGCCCCGCACCTGGCGCACCGCTCTCTGGGCGATCGATCTTTCCGCCGACCTTCAGCAGATCGATCAGCGAGTGCCCGGCGTGTAACTGGATGAGCCCGAGATCCGCCTGTTCCTTTTCCACACTGCAACCAAGCACATCGCAGTAAAACCGGGTCTCGAATCGAGATCGGCGGCCCTGATCACGACGTGGTCGATCTCACGGATTTGAAACTCCATGGAAAAGCCTCCTCCTTCGTCCGGTTCTTCGTGCCGCTCGCGGGAACTTTCCGAGTGTAGGAGAAGGACGAGCCGGGCGTTAGCCTAGTCGCTTCGCCGAAGGTGAATCCGCTTGCTCATCGCCATGCGGATCGCACGTTGTCGGTATTTGCAGAGACGACCTGACCGTCGGTGATGTTTTTGAATGCCCCGGTGTACGCGCACGGGGCGATCAGGATTTCCGGCGGCATCATCGCGCGCGGGCCAGATCTCCGCGCTGTCCAACAGACGGCTGCTGCCCAATAGAAAGTGCGCACGAAAATCGCGTCGCGTTTGAGCGACGTTGCGTCCGGTGCAGTTCCAGTCGGCGGGCAGTCACTTTGAGCGACCGTTGTAGCTCGCGCAGCCGACGTTCGAATGTCCGCGTGACAGCGCGAGCCAACGGCCGTAGATGGCGGCGGATTCAACCGGTGGAGCAGCCAACGGGCTCCTCGACGCCGCGATGGCAAACGGCGGGAAGCAGTCAAAACGTCCCTCGGACCTATCCCGGTCTGGAATGAGCCGCATTCCTTTCCGCCAGTTCCCGCGCTGGTTGCGAATGGATACATTGCACAGCAACGATCTCGATCGCCGCGAGGCGGTCCATGCGATTCTCCCTCACTCAGTTGGCGGCAATCAGTTCATCCGCTCTCGACAGAAACATCTTAAGCACAGGCGATGCATTCGAACGACTGTAGCCGATCGCGAGATCGACGGTCGGCGCTTCGCCTTCCAGCGGCCGGCTCACCACCGACCACGGCAACAGGTTAATCGCATACTCGGGCATCAGCGACAGCCCGCGCGTCGAAGCGACGAGCGACATGGCCATCGCCAGGTTGTCGACGCCGTGCTCCGGCTTGGGGTCGAGCCCGTTCTCGTGCAGATAGCCCGCGACCACATCGTGCAGCACGCGCGCCTTGTTCGACGCCATCACAAACGTCTCGCCTTGCAGGTCCGACGGATGAATGGCTTGCTTCGCCGTCAGCCGATGATCGCTCGGCATCAGCACGACAAGTTTCTCGCGATAGACAACGCGATAGTCGAGATCCAGCCCCGGCTCCATGCGCACGAATGCAAGATCGAGCTTGCCGCGCGCCACGGCGTCGGCGAGATCGGGCGAATAGCCGCTCGACACCGTCACGTCGATGTTCGGCAACTCGTCGCGCAGCACCTGCATCGCGCGCGGCAGCCAGGTCATTTCCTGGCCTGTCAGAAAGCCGAGTGCGAAAACCTGCTTCGCGGGACGCGCAGCACGGCGCGCCGCTTCGATCGCGGCGTCGACCTGCGCTAGCGCAAGCCGTGCATGGTCGAGAAAAGCCTTGCCGGACGCGGTCAACTCGACGCCGCGCGCGCTGCGGCTGAACAGTTCCGCACGAACTTCGTCCTCGAGATCGCGGATCTGTCGGCTCAGCGAAGGCTGCGACGTGTACAACCGCTGTTCTGCGGCGACGGTGAGGCTGCCCGTTTCCGCAACGGCAACGAAATAGCGCAGATGACGTAGCTCCATGCGTTCTCCTGTTTTGCTCCGTTCTATCGCTCCACTTCGGGCCATGCTTCCGGGCCATGCTTCCAAGGCATGCCGGCAAGCCTACAAAGTCTTTTTCCGTTACGCAAGCAATGGCTAGATTATCTGCCAGCAGTCGCATCGAGCAGCGCGGAAGCCGGCGGCCCAGTTTCGCAGCCATACCTGCCTGTTATCGCTGACGGCCCGCCGATCAACCAGACGGAGCTTCGCCATGAATGACCTCGCAGGAAAAACCGCGCTTGTCACGGGCGCATCTCGCGGCATCGGCCGCGCCATCGCACTCTCACTCGGCCGCGCCGGCGCGCAGGTGCTCGTGCACTACAGCAGCAACGAAGCGGCGGCCGATTCGGCCGTCGCCGACATCGTCGCAAGCGGCGGCCACGCGCAGAAAATCGCCGCCGATCTGCGCACCGCCGACGGCCCGCATACGCTTGCCCGACGCGTGCGCGCCGTCGTCGGCGGACGGCTGGACGTGCTCGTCGCCAACGCGGGCATCGCCAGCGCCGCGAGCATCGAAGACACGACGGTCGAAAGCTTCGACGACCTCTTCGCCGTCAACGTGCGCGCGCCCTATTTCCTCGTCCAGCAGCTTCTGCCGATGTTGTGCAAAGGCAGCAGCGTCGTGCTGCTTTCGTCGCTGGCAGCGCGTGCATCGGTTGGCGAACTGGCTGCGTACGCCGCGACCAAAGGCGCAGTCGATACGCTCGTGCGCCACTTCGCTTCCGCGCTCGGCGAGCGCGGCGTGCGCGTGAACGCCGTCGCGCCCGGCGTCGTCGCGACCGATATGTCCAGCTTCGTGACAACCGACCAAGGCCGCGATTATGCGCTGAGCCTGCAGGCCTTGAAGCGCGTCGCTCAGCCTGACGACATCGCCGGCGCGGTGAGCTTTCTTGCTTCAGACAGGGCGAACTGGATCACGGGCGACACGCTGCGCGTCGACGGCGGATCGAAGCTCTGAGTCACGTTAGAACGGCAATGGACCCGATCCATTTCAATCGATAAGGCATCCGGAATGACTGATACAAACTTAAAACTGTTCTCGTCCACCACAGTAGGACGACTGCAACTGTCACATCGCGTCGCACACGCACCGATGACGCGCCTGCGTTCCGACTCCGACGACAGCCCGAGCGCGATGATGGTCGAGTACTACCGGCAGCGCGCGTCGCAAGGCGGTCTGCTGATTACCGAGAGCGCGCATCCTTCATACGACAGCCGTGGCTATGTCGGCGCGCCGGGCATTTACATGGACCAGCACGTCAAAGCGTGGAAAAAGATCACCGGCGCCGTTCACGCGAAAGGCGCGCATATCTTCATGCAGATCGCACACGACGGCCGTCAGTCGCACGTCGATCTGAGCCGGGGCAATGCGCCCGTTGCGCCCTCTGTCGTCCCGTACGAAACCACCGTGTTCACGCGGAACGGCTGGGTGCCAAACTCGCCGCACCGTGCGCTGGAGATCGACGAAATTCCGGCCATCGTCGAGTCGTTTCGTCGCGCGGCGGAACGCGCGAAAGCCGCGGGTTTCGACGGCGTCGAGTTGCACAACGCGAACGGCTATCTCGCCGGCACGTTCCTGTAGGACGGCGGCACGAACAAACGCACCGACGCCTATGGCGGCACGATCGAAAAGCGCGCGCGTTTTTCGCTGGAACTGGTGGACGCGTTCGCGTCCGTGTGGGGCGCGGATCGTGTGGGTGTGCGTGTCTCGCCGAGCGGCCGCTGGTTCTCGTCGAACCCTGATTTGCCCGAGCGCCTGCGCCGCAATTTGCCGCTCACGCCGTATCAGCGCGACGCTTTCTGGGGCGGCGACGAACGCGCCTACACCGACTTTTCCGCGTACGACGCAGCCCGCAGCGACGCTGCCGCCGAAGCGTCGACAGACGAAACCACCTGATTCAAGGAGTCACAACATGTCGACCAGTAACACCTCCAACACAGCAAAAACCGTCAAGATTCCCGGCCCCGATCATCCGATCACGATCGAGCGCAATCCTTCGCGCGTCGTGGTCAAGGTCGCCGGCCACACGGTCGCCGACACGCGCGACGCGCTGACGCTGCGTGAGGCGCACTATCCGCGCGTGCTCTATATCCCGAGAAAAGATGTCGACATGACGTTGCTCGAACGCACCGGCCATTCGACGTACTGCCCGTACAAGGGCGATGCCGCGTACTTCTCGATCCCGTCGGGCGGCGAGCGCGCCGTCAATGCGATCTGGACTTACGAGTCGCCCTATCCCGCCGTCGAGCCGATCCGTGATCGCCTCGCGTTCTACACCGACCGTGTCGATTCGATCGAAGAACACGCATAAGGAACCGACATGAACGAACAGACAGTGGTGCTCGTCACGGGCGCATTGAGCGGCATTGGCCGCGCGACCGCTCTCGCCTTCGCGCGCTCGAAAGCACGCGTCGTGATCTCAGGCCGGCGAGCAGACGAAGGTCAAGCGCTCGCCGATACGCTCCGCTCGCTCGGTGCTCAGGCGGAGTTCATTGAAGCCGACGTGCGCGTCGAAGACGACGTGCAGGCGCTCGTCGAGCGCACGGTCGCGCGCTTCGGCAGGCTCGATATCGCGGTGAACGCGGCCGGCACGGAAGGCGAATCCGCGCCCGTCGTCGAACAGACGACCGCGCGCTATGCAGCCGTGTTCGACGCGAACGTGCTCGGCACCTTGCTCGCGATGAAGCACGAACTGCGCGCGATGTCGGCGCAGCGCGGCGGCAGCATCGTCAACGTGTCCTCGACGATGGGCGCGCGCGGCGCGGCGGGCGCGTCGCTGTATGTCGCGAGCAAGCACGCCGTCGAAGGGCTGACGAAGTCGGCCGCGCTCGAAGCCGCTGCATCCGGCGTGCGCGTCAACGCGGTCGCGCCGGGGCCCGTGCAAACGCCGATGCTCGACAGGCTCACGCAGACGTCCGAGCGCAAGACAGCGTTTCTCGACACCGTGCCGCTCAAACGCGCCGGCACGCCTGACGAAATCGCCGAAGCAATCGTGTACCTGGCGTCGGCCGGCTTCATGACGGGCGAAGTGCTGCGCGTGAACGGCGGCCGCACGGCGTCGTGAGCCAGCCCCCGTGGCATGCCTTTCAGGCATGCCACACAGCTTATAAAGTCTTTTTCTTCGTGGTTCGACGCGCCTACATTACCTGTCAATACGGCGCGATAAGAAGCGCAGACGGCCAGCCCCCCGCAACAAGCCCGACGCACCCATACGTTTCAGCTATACCGCGCCGCATCGACTTCAACCGGTTCTGAAAGGACAACTGCCATGACCCGCCATACTCACCAGACCGCGCCGACCCAGTTCGTCGAGGCCAACGGCATCCGTTTCGCGTATCGCCGCTTCGGCAATCCCGGTGCCGTGCCGCTCGTGATGAACATCCACTTCACGGGCACGATGGATCATTGGGATCCCGCCGTCACCGACGGTCTCGCGCAAAACCGCGAAGTGATCCTGTTCAACAACGCCGGCATTTCGAGCAGCTCGGGCACCGTGCCGGAGTCGATCGAAGAGATGGCCGCCAATGCCGGCGCGTTCATCGAAGCGCTCGGACTGAAGCAGGTCGACGTGCTCGGCTTTTCGATGGGCGGACTGATCGCGCAGGAACTCGCGATCGCGAAGCCTCTGCTCGTGCGCCGCGTCATTCTCGTCGGCACGGGCCCACGCAGCGGCGAAGGCATGGCGACGCTCACGCCGGAAGCACAGGAGATATTCGGCGCCTCGTATGCAAATCCCGACGACCTGTGGCTGCGCGTGCACTTTTCGCATTCGGAAGCGAGCCAGGCGGCAGGTCGTGGCTTTGTCGGACGGTTCCGTCTGCGCGCCGACAACCGCGATCCCGAAGCCAGCGACAAGGTCGCGCCCGCGCAACTCGCCGCGCTCGCGAAGTGGGGCGCGCCGCGCGAGAACCCGTACGACTATCTGGACGCGCTGAAACAGCCGACGCTCGTCGTCAACGGCGACAACGACGTGATCATCTACTCGATCAACTCGTGGCACTTGCAGCAGCACATCCCCAACGCGCAGCTGATCCTCTATCCGGACGCCAATCACGGCTCGCTGTACCAGTACCCGGAGCGCTTCGCCGCGCACGTCGATCAGTTCCTCTCGGAAGCGGACGCGCCGCAGGCGTAACGCCCTCTCACACGACATCGAACGGAATTTCATCATGACCAACCTGACAGGCAAGACCGCCCTCGTGACGGGCGCATCCCGCGGCATCGGCCGCGCCACGGCGATCGCGCTCGCCAAAGCAGGCGCGCGCGTGCTGGTCCACTACAGCAGCGCCGAGCAGGCCGCCGACTCGGTCGTCGCGGCGATTCGCGCGGCAGGCGGACAGGCCGACAAGGTCGCCGCCGATCTGCGCGACGCGCACGGGCCACATGAACTCGCGAAGCGCGTGCGCTCGCTGACGGGCGAACGGCTCGACATTCTCGTCGCGAACGCGGGCATCTCGAAGGCCGCGCCGATCGAAGAAACGACCGTCGAAGATTTCGACAACCTGTTCGCCGTCAACGTGCGCGCGCCGTTCTTCCTCGTGCAGCAGTTGCTGCCCGTGCTGGGCGACGGCAGCAGCGTCGTGTTGCTGTCGTCGCTCGCGGCGCGCGCCTCCATGAACAATCTGTCGGCATATGCAGCGACCAAAGGCGCTGTCGACACGCTCGTGCGCCACTTTGCGTCCGCACTCGGCGAACGTGGCATTCGTGTCAACGCGATCGCGCCGGGCGTCGTCGAAACAGACATGTCGAACTTCGCGAAAACGGACGCGGGCCGCGATTTCACGCTGGGCATGCAGGCGCTCAAACGCGTCGCGCAGCCTGACGATATCGCGGGCGCCGCTGTGTTCCTCGCCTCCGACGACGCGCGCTGGGTAACGGGCGACACCTTGCGCGTCGACGGCGGATCGAGGCTCTGAGGTGCTCGCAGCCGCGCGCCTTCTGAATCGCGGCGCGTGCGATCGTTCAGACGTTGTGGACGAGCGCCGCGCCCGCGATGAGCGACGCCTGGCGTGCGCGCCTGGCACGCGAGCAACACGACGATCTTCGCGATTGTCTGGGGCATGACCAACCTTCTTTTAAAACGCCTGTGTTACGGAGCAATTCGTGCAGGCGATTGCGCGGCAGCCGTATCGATGCTGTTGCTCGCACTCGCCGAGCGCGTTCATTCGCTGCCGCTGCTGATCGTCTCCGTCCTCGTGGCGCGCATCGGGTACGCGCTTCTCTTCATGGGCGGCCTCGCGTTCGCGATTACGGCGTCCCACGCAGGCCTGAGCGATGCCGTCACGAATTGCGCATCGCGATAGCTGTAGCGTGCGTGCTGACGGCAGCAAGCTCGGGAAGGTTCGGGACCTCTTGTAGCAATCCGTGATGGGCAAGCTGTCTGAGCGAACGGTTGCCCGCTTCGAAAGTACGCACGAGTGCGTGCGCAACACGTGTTTCCGGCAATATGCCCGAGGTGCTGAAAGACGTTCGGCGCCCTGATCCGTACGACATGCCTGCCAGGCATGCCCTCCAGCCTGGAAAGTCTTTTTCACGGCCGCAAGAGACGCCTAAAGTTAGCTCCGTCATGCTCACCGAGCAGCGCGATACGACCGACGTGTCGTGAAACCCACTGACAGGAGCCTCAAATGAACCAACCCGTCGTTCTCATCACTGGCGCCCTGACGGGCATCGGCCGCGCAACCGCTTTTGCGTTCGCCCGTTCAGGTGCGCGGCTCGTCGTATCCGGTCGACGCGCTGCGGAAGGCGCAGCGCTTGAAGCAGAGCTTCGCGTAGCTGGCGCCGAAGCACACTTCGTACAGGCGGACGTGCGCCGCGACGACGAAGTCCGCAACCTCGTGGATCAAACCGTCGCCCGCTACGGCCGGCTGGACGTGGCCGTCAACAACGCCGGCACCGAAGGTCGGCCTGGGCCCGTCGTCGAGCAGACCGCCGACAGTTATGCCGACACGTTCGACACCAACGTCCTCGGAACGCTGCTGAGTCTCAAGCATGAACTGCGCGTGATGACCGCGCAAAAGGCCGGCAGCATCGTCAACATCTCGTCGACTTACGGTCACGAAGGCGCTGCGTTCGCATCGGTCTATGCAGGCAGCAAGCATGCCGTCGAAGGCATCACGAAATCGGCCGCGCTTGAAGTTGCATCGACGGGTGTTCGCGTCAACGCAGTCGCGCCGGGGCCAACCGACACGGGAATGCTCGACCGCTTTACCAGCACGGCCGAAAACAAGGCAGCGCTCGCCGCCACGGTGCCGCTCGCGCGCATCGGCAAGCCCGACGACATCGCCGCAGCGGTGCTCTATCTCGCTGCCGACGGCGCCGCGTTCGTCACCGGTCAGATCCTGACGGTCGACGGCGGCAAGACGGCAGGCTAAAGCGACCTGACATGCTCGCCTGCGTAGCGACTGCTTTGCGGGCGAGTCAACGCTTCTCATCGAACTGGACCAGTACATGAATACCGATCTCACGCTTTACGAATCCACGGCTTCTCCCAACGCTCGTCGAGTCCGCATTTTTCTTGCCGAGAAAGGCATTGAGATTCCGACGAAAGCTGTGGACCTTGGTGCGAAAGAGCAATTCTCCGATGCGTACGTCGCAATCAATCCTCGCCGACAGGTTCCGACGCTTGTACTCGAAGACGGCACGGCGCTTGGCGAAGTCCCTGCAATCTGGCGCTACATCGAGGACGCGTATCCCACGAAGGCCGCATTGCTAGGCACGGCGCCGCAAGAGAAGGCGCTGATCGCGATGTGGGAGCGGCGCGCCGAACTCGACGGATTTGCGGCCGTGATGGAAGGCGTGCGAAACGCGGTCGCCGGATTGAAGGGGCGTGCATTGTCGGGCCCGCATGCTTATGAACAGATTCCAGAGATCGTCGAGCGCAGCAAGCTGCGCGTAGCCAACTTCTTCGCCGACTTCAACGAGCGTCTAAAGACGGTTCCTTTCGTGGCAGGCGACGAGTTTTCCGCCGCTGACATCACAACGCTGGCTACCGTCGATTTTGCGGCGGGCGCCATGAAGATGAGCATTCCCGCCGAATTCGATGCCCTGCAGACCTGGTACGACAAGATGTCGGACCGCCCTTCTGCGAAGGCATAAAGGACCGGACACGGAAGGCGATGCCCGATGTTTGGGCATCGCTACGTTGGCTAAAGAGTTCGTTTCAATCCTGGAAGGTGAAAGTCGCGCTATCGCGGTTCGGAACACCGTGACTGGTGGGGATCCGATGTTCGTCGTGCCCCGTCGCCATCCCGGAGGCCCGGCTTCCGAAGTGAAACGGCCAATCGAGTGTCCTGGCGGTGCCCCGGTGAACAGCCGAAAGGGGCCGGGTGCCGACTCATGCCATTGGCATACATGCTTCGCCCTTGCAGGGGTGCGTTCGGCAGCCGGGACCCGTTAGAGACACTCAATGTCGCCGAAAGCAGCCGCTCGACGGCTCGACCACGTCGCCGCGCTACCACAGAGAAAGCTAGCGGCGCGGAGAATCATTGGAGCTGCTAGCGCCACCCCATTTGCGTTCCCGACCCGGCAACTCCTGCAGCATAGTCATGAACGCTCGCACCTTCGCGCTCAGAAGCCGGCGCGAATTGTAAAGGGCCCAGATTTCCACGGGCGAGCCCGCCTTTCCCCAACAGGCGAGTCTTCCTGTCGACACATCATGCTCAACCAGCAATCTGGGCAAGAGCGCCGCGCCTACGCCCTCGAGCACCGCGTCACGCACCATCAGCAACGATGACAGCCGCAACACGGGCATCGGCCTGATCGCTATCGCACCACCGTCTTCCGTTCGCATGTGCCATAACGCGCCTGATGGTGCCGCGGCCGACATAACGGCCGGCACCTCCAACCCGGTTGCATCGGGTGCCGGTCTCGAAGGTATCGACATGCCCGGCGCCGCGACCACGAGGCGCTCGTCACCGAGGATGCGCCGTCCCACGAGCTGCTCGCCATGCGCCGGGTCGATACGGATAACGAGGTCGTAGCCGTCCTCCACCGGATCCACGATGCGGTCTTCTGCAATGACCTCAAGTTCGACCTGCGGATAGGCGAGCGCAAAGCGCGCAGCGATCCGGCACAGCACGACATGCGCGAAAACGACAGGCGCGCTGATGCGCAGCCGCCCGCGCGCCACCGGGGCGCGTGAGGCGAGCGCTTCACCCGCCTCCTGAATCTCAGCCATGAGCCCCCGCGTGCGTTCATGGAGTGCAACGCCCTCTTCTGTCAGACGCAGCCTGCGTGAGCCTCGCTCGATCAGCCTGACCCCGAGGCTTTCCTCGAGCTCGGCCACGCGCCGCGAGAGGGTGGCCTTGGGGCGGTCGAGCGCCCGGCTGGCGGGCCCAAAGCCACCGTGCAGTGCAACTGCATTGAAATCGCCGAGCGACGTCAAATCCATGATCGTTCCGTTTACGAGACGAAGTGTATGAATTCTGGCACTTTCGACTATTGAGCGAAACGACTATTGTTTGTCTCACGGGCGGACCCAGCCCATCCACTTCAAGGAGATACCCATGGCAGTCCTCGTTACAGGCAGCACGGGCGTGATCGGTAAGCAGGTTATCGAGCATCTGGGCGGCAGCGGTGCCGAGGTACGCGCGCTGACCCGCACACCGGAGAAAGCGCGATTTTCTGGTGGCGTCACCGCAGTGAAGGGCGACCTGTCCGACGTCGACGCGGTGCGGCAGGCGATGATCGGCGTCAGCACGTTGTTCCTGCTTGCGCCCAACGTCGCGGACGAGCTGACTCAGGCGGTGCAGACCCTGAGCGTCGCACGGGAAGCGGGTGTGAAAGGCGTGGTTTATCTGTCGGTGTTCAAGGGCGCCGAATACGTCGACGTGCCGCACTTCACCAGCAAACATACGGTCGAGCGCATGATCGAACACCTCGACCTGCCGGTGACAGTGCTGCGCCCCGCGTATTTCATCCAGAACGACGTCCGGCAGAAAGACCCGCTGCTTTCGCACGGCGTCTACGGCATGCCAATTGGCGCGAAAGGCATTTCCATGGTCGACGTCCGTGATATCGGCGAGGCTGCCGCGCGCGAACTGCTGCGCCGCGAGCGTGGCTCAAACCCGCTGCCGGGCGAGACGTACGAACTCGTCGGTCCTGACGTGATCAATGCGCAGACCGTGGTTTCGATCTGGGCCGAGGCGCTGGGACGTCCCGTCCGCTACGGTGGCGACGATCTCAACGTCCTTGAGCAGCGCCTCAAGTCGGTTGCTCCTGCCTGGCTCGCATACGACATGCGGCTCATGATGGGCCGGTATCAGCAGGACGGCGCGGTCGCGTCCAGCGCGCACGTCGAGCGTCTGGCGACGCTGCTGGGACGGCAACCGAGATCCTATCGGGACTTTGCCGTCGCCATGGCTGCGGCGTGGGCTAAGGACTGACCTGCCAGGATACGCGATCGCGACTTTCAGAGGCTGGCACGCGCGACGGGGGGCTTGACGGGGCCGACCCCTGCTCGCGGGTGTATTCCGCTGCTTATGAAGGCCGCGTGGATATCGACCCAGCGTGACACTCGTGGCTTCAGGGAGCGGACGTCCGTAAATCGTCTCCAGAAGCACGAACGATTCAACGCGTTTCCCGCCGACTTCAGTCAGGGCCTCGCATCCTCTGGCCTGGGGCTCCTGGCATCAGCAAAGCGGCTTTGTACCGCGACGAGTTGGTCATCAGTGGTCGCCACCAGCCACAACCGTGCGTGCTCCGCGATTTGGCGGTTGTGGTCCTTCAACGGGCCCATTGCCGCGGCGGACTTCCAGACCACGGGGCCAATTCGGCTGCTCCTGCCCGACGGCGCACCCACCAGCAGGCAGTATGGCCCAAGAGGAAGCGAGACAAACGGAAGGGCCGGACTAGCGCGCACGCGCCAGTCGATGAACGGCGCCTCGCTGATGAGCAGGGGCGTGGGCAAGCCGTAAAGCACACTGAAATCGTACAGCGCCAATTGCTCGCGCATGCCCGCGTAGATACGTCGGATATCGTCGACAACCGCAGCGCGGATTTCATCCTCGAACATGGGTTCTTGCGCATAGCGTGCGGCGGCCTGCTGGGCGCTCAACTGATATGCGCTGAACAGGCCGAGTTCCATGCAGTCCTGCACTGCGCGCTGGACCTCCACGATAGTGCCGGCGTCCTCGGGCCTGCCTAACTGCGCTGCCCTCAAAAACCGGGCGAGTCCCGCTTCCTGGATCGCAGGACCTTCCACAGGCGCATCGTCGTCAGCATCCTTGTCGAGCGGCACGTGAATGTATTCTTCGGCCGCGAAGCGCGACTTCTTGCCTTCGTCAAACTTGATTTCGCCATCGGTGCAGTCCAGATATCGGGTACCGATTCGGCCATGCTCCCAAACCCAATTCTTCAGGAGCGGACGTAGCGGATGCAGTCTGTCTTGATTAGCCATCGAAGCCTCCAGGTACCCCAGTATAGATCCACATGACCGCTTGCTACGTTGGGGAGGGACATGGCATCAAATCTAACCAGTGGACGTGGCTCGAGTTGATTTCGACCGTGGTGCTCCCGGCGCGCTTGGTCATGAAACGTTCGAGATCGGGATTGATTGCGCGGTCTGCCGTCGCGACGACTGCCCAGCTCGGCTTCGTTTTCCATGCCGGGCTTGTGATCGGCACGCCAAACGACTGGGCGGCCGGCATCACCTGTGAGATCGCCATGAACTTCGCTTCGGCGGTGGGTACGTCGGCGGCAAAATCCGTATGGAACTGGGCCTGGTCGAGATACAGGTAGCCGTCTGCGGTTGCTTTGATCGCCTTGGTCGCGGGCGGCATTTTTTTTGTCAGATCCATCGGGCTTTCGCCGGCATCCGGCTGGAATGCAGCCACGTAAACCAGGCCGGCCACCTTCTGCATAGCCGGCATGCTTGGCGCTGAGCTCCCGGCATTGCCCGAAGCAGTAGCGCGCGAGGTGAGAGCGCATTTCGAGAACCTCACTGCGTGGCTCGAACACGTGCTCGAGTCGGGCGCGAGGGGCAACCTGTTCAAACTGGGTGCATCGGTTCAGGCTGAGGCCGCAACGCTCGTGTCGTTGGTCTACGGTGCGATGCTGGCCGCGCGGGCCTATGGCAACGCCGCACTCTTCAAGGACGTCACAGACGGCGCCGTCGAAAGGATTGTCAAGCCACGCAAAAGAACCCGAATCGCCTGACGGTTGGCACGCCAGGTCTCTCGGCGTAGACGACGAATCCGGCGTCGGGGTACCTCGCGACTCGCGCTCGGGATGGTCTTGGACCGCGTGAATTTCGAGTCGTGATCACAGGGCGTGGGCGTTCGGACTTGGCGCGGGCAGTGCTCAGCGGATAATCGCAACAACCGACAATGCAAAGTGAGTGTCGCGGGCGACTGGCGGCTTGTTGGGGCGGACCGGACGCCCGAGTGTCCAGCTAGAGCGGCAGACGAGCCCCATTGCCGCCAGTCGCATATGCGAAAAGCAGACGTTCACAGCGCGGAGTCGGCGGCTATCTCAGCGCGCTGGCAGCGTGAATCCGGGGGACGCCAATTTCCTGGGCCTTGTCGTCCAGCAATCAACGTTCGTGAGCAGCAAAGGTGCGATGACAATAATAGGAAAGCTCGTATCCCTGGTAAGCCGTCGGACCTTGCGGGCTGAAGGTCATGTCTTCGCCATAACGCCCGAGCGCATCGGGATTGCGGAAGGGATACACGCTGCGCTTGCGATGGCGCCGATGCTCTGTGCCGCGGCGATTCTCGGTCGTTCGGATATCGCTTTCGGAGCCGTCGCGGCGTTCTGGAACTGTCTCTGCGATCCGCAAGGGTCCAGGTCACAGCGCCTGAAGGCGATGGCCATCTTCACGGCCATGGGCGTTGTCGTCATGCCGCTGGCGTCCTATGCCGCGCATTGGGGCTATGCCGTCAGCGTTGTCACCCTGTTTGTCCTGGTCTTCCTTTGTGGACTGACACGGTCCTACAAGCCCTCGCTCGGGCCTATGCCGGCGCAGGCGGGGTTGATTGCCTCGCTCGCGGTCGTGATCGGAATTGCGTCGCCCGAGCCGCTTGCCGCTGCACTCGCTCACGGTGGCTATTTTCTGCTCGGGTCAGCATGGACCATGCTGTTTTGCATCTTCCTCTGGCCCGTCCCGTTCCCACAGTCCGCGGGCTTCACGCTCGCGACGATCTTCGGCAGGCTCGAGGACATGGCTGGTTTTTTGGAGTCGCTGGATTCGCGGCCTGGAATGGATGTGCAGGGCTGGACCGAGTTCGATACCGTTTATCGCCGCGGGGTGCGCATGTCGATCGAGCGCGGCAGGGCATTGGCGGCGCATGATGTTCGCAACGGCCCTGATCTCGGGCCGGGCGTCGATGCCGCGGGCAGGGTGTTTTCCACGCTGATCGCAATCGGTCATGCCCGACGCAACGCAGCGATTGGCGACGACGATGGATCGCGGCAATTGCTCCAGGGCCTCCGACAGTTGCTGCAAAGCGTGGCCGCGCAGGCACAGCAAGAACTGCCCATTCCCGATACGCTGATAGCGCAAGCACACGCATTGTTGCGGCAGACGGCTGAACGGACGGACCAAACGGCAAGCGCCGTTGCCTTTGCGGCAAGGGCCATCGCTCGGCTCGCGGACGGGCGACACGCGCTCGCAATGGACCCCGAGACGCCCACGCCTGCCGCCGCTCGCGCGGTCAAGATTGAAAGGCTGGTCTGGGACCATGCGCTGAGGGTGGCTGTCGCATCGGTGCTCGCTTTCATGATCGGCACATCGCTCAGTGTCACGTTTGCATACTGGGGCGTGATCGCTGCAATCGTCGTGACCCAACCGGTTTCCGCCAATACATGGTTGCGCGTGCTGGAGCGTGCATGCGGCAGCCTCATCGGCGGAACGATCGCCGCTGTTCTTCTGACGAGTCTGTCCGGTCCGGTTGCGGTGACATTGGCAATCTTGCCGCTCGCCGCGGTGACCGTCGCATTGAGGTTGGTGAACTACGGTCTGTTCGTTGTCTTCCTGACGCCGATGTTCATGCTGATGTCGGATTTCATCCATCCGGCGGAGGGACTGATTGTCGCTCGTCTTACCAATGAATTCGTCGGTGCCTGCGTAGGCGTGGCGGCGAGCTTTCTTCTCTGGCCGCAAAAGGAGAGTAACGCGCTGAATGCCGTGATCTCAGCCGCGATTTCGGCCAACATGGCATTCGCGTCCGCCGCGCTTCGGATGGCTGGAGGATCGACCGCCACCCTCGATCGCCTCCAACGCGAAGCCGGTCTGGCCAGCTCACGGCTTGAAGTTGCGAGAGAACGTATGCTCCTGGAGGGCCAGCGGCGATCTGCGCGGCTCGAACAACTGCGGAACCTGACCGTCGCGGTGCGGGTGGTTTGCGGCGCCGCCGCGGTGATCGAAGTCCTTCGGAGCGGGGAACCGGACGCACATGACCGGGAAAGGGCCAATCGCTACGATGAGATGACCGCCACACTGCTGGAAGCCCTGACGTCGAGGGAAGCGATGCCACTGAATCAGTCTTTTGAAACGCCGGCAGATGACCTCGAACAGGCGATCCAGCATCTCGTGACCGCATTTGATAGCTACGTGGGAACCGTATAAGAACGCCAGCGAGCCCCTGTTTGACCGCGGCCTTGCGTCGGGGAATTTCCGCGTTTTCGTGACCGTATTCTTTCAAGCGAAATGACGGCAAGTCCGCTCGTCTACGCAATGCCGACGCTGCACAACCCTCTTGGCTGGGTAATGAGCGCGCGGCGGCGCCGCGAGCTTGTCAGTATCGCTCGACAGCATGGACTGATCCTCATCGAGGACGGGGCCTACGCATACCTCGCAGAAGATGCTCCGCCGCCGTTGGCATCGATTGCTCCGGAGACGACGATCTATGTCTCGAGCTTGTCGAAGAGTGTCGCGACAGGTCTGCGCGTCGGTTTCGTCTGCGCACCACGCGAATGGATTCCCAGGCTTGAACGGTTAATCCGGGCCACGACGTGGAACACTCCCGCAACCATGACGGCAATCGCCTGCAACTGGATAAACGACGGCACGGTGGCCCGGCTCGAAGACGAGAAGCGGCGGGATGCGAAGACGCGCCAAATCCTTGCCGCCGAAGGGCTCGGCAAGCTTAAGACGATGAGCCATCCAGCGTCGTACTTCATCTGGATCCCCCTGACGCAGGAAGTCCGCGCCGACGCGATTGCGATGGCGCTGATGCGTGAGCGCATTTCAGTGTCGACGGCCCTGCCGTTCGCGACATCGACGCATGTACCTCACGCCATCCGCCTCGCGATTGGGTCCGTCGATCTGGCCACGCTGCGCCGGTCGCTGGAAACAGTGGCCCGGGTTATTACCGAACAGAGCTACTGACCGGCAAGCGCGAGGGCGCGGTCTGTCCACCAGGATTGTCCGGCCAGGACCTGTCGTCTCACTACGACGTACTTTCTGTTGCGATGCAATCGTAGAACACGCCGCGACATACTCTTTCCCGACGACATCGCACGAAACGACCCTCGAAACGGAATGCGTCGCTTTCGAGTTGCCAGCACAAGCATAAGACCGCTTCGTTCCTGCACAAACCGGTGCAAAACGGAAGGGAGAAATGTGCTGACTGGTGCGCAGCGCCCGCGCACGTCCGCAGCCACCCTGGATGGATAGCATCGCGTTGTAAAGCGTCGAGGTCCCATCCCCGGACTGCGACGTGTGTGGTAGTGCCCGCACCTTCGTGTGCGGGTTTTTTTCTGCCTTTTGGAGGCAGGGAAATGAGGCTGGGTGCAAATGTCTCCAGTGTGCGTGAGTACCTCGGATGGACGCGAACCGAGTTCACGTATCGTTTCGCGCCCGCCACGTTCGACCATAACAACAGGAAGCGCTGCTACGACAATCTTCGTTCGCTCGAAGTGCGAAAGCAGCATTCGTCAGAATTGCTTGCGTGGATGGAACCCGTGCTGAGAATCAGCGTCGCCGTGTTGCAGACCGACGATCTGACCCAACTCACGCATGATGCGATGTCATCGTTGCGTGCCCGGTATGTCGGCCCGCCGATGGATGCGCTTACGGTGGTGGTGAACCGGTGCTGTGATGGTGTCGAGCCGACGCCTGATGAATACCGGGCCGCTATGGAACAGGCGGATAAAGCCGGCAACCGCGAAGAGGTGTTGCAGTTGCTGGAGAAAATCGCAACAGAACGGCGCAAGTGGCATCGTGGTGGATCGCCCCTGAGGCCCAATCGCTGGAATCAGGCGTAACGGCAAAAGGCCCGCGCAGTAGCGGGCCTCTTCGCAGAAAAAGTCCCCGCCGAAGCGGGGATAGCGAGCCGAACTCAGAGATCAACGAAACGCGGCAACAGGTCCTGATCGGCGAGGCGGATTTCGATATCGTTAGCCGCCTTGACGTGCTCCCGGTTGTTCACATCAAAGACTTCATCCGTCACGCTGACGATGATCGTGCCTTGCTGCCTGCCATCGCGCATGACAGGGATTAAGTCGCGCGCTTCCGGCACCTGGGCCGGCGCGAGAGCGTGCGGTAGGTAGAGCATCCAGCTTACGCCTAAGCGGTCATCAAAGACCTGTTGATCCTGATAAGCGCGCGGCCCGAACGTCACATACAGCGAGCGATAAAGCTCAGCCACTTTGGCTACAACTTCGGCCACGGATTTGTAATTGCCTAGCCGCGAAAGACCATTCGCTTTCTCATCCAGAGACAATTCGATGTTATTGGAAATAACTCCTGTGTCGATCATTAAGGACATGATGGCGGTCGCGCCGTCAGTTTGTCTTCCGTTCCATATGCCTATGACTTTCGGTCGATCAATTTTTTTCCCATGTCCATACTCTGCCTTCAAAACATCTATAGCAGCCTTCGACGCTGCTCCATTGGCGAAGACCTCATATTGAAGTGCATCTTGTTGCGTGTCTCCTGCGAGATACCAGTTCCCACCCAAGGTTTCGTCCTTGGTTGCAATAAAGTCGACAATGGCTTTAATGCGTTGAAGATGAAATTCGAATGCGCCTTTTGGTGCGGCAGCTTGATCCCGATGTTGTTCAAGTAAATTCACGATAATCACTCACGGTTGATGGACCGAAGGCACGCCAAACTGGCGAAGTGTGTTCATCATGTAAGCTCGCGTTTACGGTGTCTCAAAGTACCACATTAATCTGCTCGGCGGATTGGCGCGAACAGCTTCTCCTTGATTTGCTATTTGCTCCTGCATTTTTGTGAATCCTTTAAACGGAAATTTCAATTCCTTATTTTCTTTGAAAAATTGATCGTAATTTCCCTTGGCTTCCTGCAAGAGACATTGGGAATGCTGAAACCCATCAAAGTCTATGTCAAGCCAGTCCCATTCCATATTCCAGCCTTCGGCGGTCTCACGGCCTTTTCCGTCCGTTGCTATCGCATACTCGAAGCCGGTAATGCGCGCCTGGTATCGTCGCGGCTCAGGGTTCATGCTGTGGTTCTTTCGCACCAGTGCGCCTTTCTCCGGGGGGGCACTTGCACGGTCTTTCGCGTTCGCGGCTCCGGTCACGCGGCAGTTCGTCCCATCCGCCGTCTGCACCCGCACCAGTGCCGCTGCTGCCTGCGGGACCAGCAGACGGTGCGGCGGTGGGGACCGGAACAGGCATAGGCATTGCATGCGCCATTGCGTTTGCTGCGCGTGCGAGCGTCGCCGGGAATGGAATACCCATCACCGTTTCTCCTTCATTTCCTGTTGCCTTTTACCCGTTGCCTGCATCAACACTTCGAATCGCTGTTCACCCGGAACGCCTGATTTGTACAGCCATGCTATGACCGCCGGAATGCTGTAAAACTCCGGCGTCGTTGCTTCCACATACAGGAAATCGACTATCGGCACGTCATGCGTGAAGCGGAGCAACTTTGTTCGCGCGAAGGCCGCATTAAGCCGGTCGCGCAAAGTCGGATCATTGGCCAGCGCGGGATAATCGCGCACGATATGACCACGGATAAAGTCCACATAGTTACGGTCTTCAGAGGCTTTCAGAAGCGCCCATTGCCCTTCAGTAAATTCCATTGTCGTTGATGGTGAGCCGTTGTCGTTCGTTGAGGTAGTGCCACGCGTCGGCAGCCCTGAAAAGCTCGCGCTCGCTCTTGCCGTGGCATACCGCATTGAGCGCATGCAGCACCCTGGGGTCCCAGAAGCGCAGCAGGGCGGCTCGTCCTTTCGGTATGCCGGTATTCAGGTACGGGCGCAGCTTTGCGGCCTGCCTCTCCAGGCTTTCTGAGGTAATCAGCCAGATCACGCCAGGGCGGGCCTGTTCGAGTTCGCCCAGGTCCGCAAGATGGTCGCGCGCCGTCTTCGGATCAACCAGCCACGGCCCCGCGTGTGCGAGTGCCATGTCGTTCGTGCCCGCGAACAGCGAAACCGTCATGTGGTCTTCGGGCGTGAGTTGCTGGCCGGTATGCTGCTCGTACTGGATTCCGTCCACTAGCGCCAGCACGCGGCCGCTGTAGTGCCGTTCCCCATACTGTCGAAGCTGTTCATTGACAGAGGCGGGAATCATCAGCGCTCCAGGGTCATCGCGCCTTGCCCGGCAGCGTGAATCATGCATTCGAGACAGATGGACGACTGCGGAAGCACCGGCCAGGGCGTTGCGCCGTAGCGCGATAACGGGCCTTTTTTCTGCACGGTATTAGGGGAGCGTCCGCGACAATCGCACGCCCACGCGTAACCCAAGGCTTCGGCCATCTCGTAACCGGTTGCATACGACTTCAGCGTGTCGAACGGAAACCATTCGCCGGTTTCGGCATTCAGCGCCATTGCCGACGGCATTGGCGGGAAGTTCGAGTAGACTGAATAAGTGATACGGCAAAGCCCGCACTCTTCCTTGTCCCCGGTTTCATTCAGTTTCTGTTGTTCCATCTGACCTCTGCTGTTTTCCAGACACATCCGACGAATTAACCATCTAAAACGCGACACGGTCAACGACTTTAAATTGAGATAAAACTGTTTTGACAGATATTCACAATTGCTCTGCCTATCTCATTTTCAGGTGCATTTTTCCAGTGTCACCGTCCAACAAAAAAAGCGGCATTGAGCCGTAATGCCGTTCAGTTAAGGTCTTTTTTGAGGTATCGAACGGTATAACGGAAAGGTCTGGATTTGACGACCCGAGCGCAAGTGCGCCCGGGCCGTTTTTCGTGTGCGCCCAGCATGGGCGCACTCCTGGAGGTGCAAGTCCTCCCATAAGCTGACCACAGCGAATGAAGTGAAGCGCAACTGCGTAAGGGTGACCGAGCGTGGGGAGGAAGCGTGGAGCAAAGCCGTGAGCCGATGGACAAGAACCGGATATGAGGCGGCACCGATCAGGGCGAGCGGGCACGAATCTGCGAAGCTCTTGTGGTCAAGGATTGGTGCCGTAAATCCGGCGGTTGTGCGGTGAAGGAGTGCTTTCTTACCTGGGGAGATCTCGCCTCATGCCTGAAAGGGCAACGGTGTCGAACCGGAGCGAGAAGTCAGCCGAGGTCGTAGTAGTCACAGGACAGGTCGGCAAGGCTGAAGCTGGTGACGAAGGACCGAACGGGAAGGAGTGTTCAGGGATATGCCGATGCGGCAGGCAATGCGTCAGATGCCCGTGCAAACGGGGCGAGCGGGAGCAGCGCGTGGTGAAGCTGCGCATGTACCTGTGAGCGACGAAGCCGGCTGCCCGCGGCATGAACCCGGGAGCACAGGGTCAGCGTTGATGGAAGCGGCGTTGACGAGAGAGAACCTGAAGCGGGCGTTCAAACGGGTGCGGGGCAACAAAGGAGCCGCTGGCGTGGATGGTCTGAGCGTTGACCAGACTGCGCGCCATCTGGTGACGGCGTGGCCAGCGATTCGTGAACAACTGCTGAAGGGGACGTACCGGCCCAGCCCGTACGGCGGGTGACGATTCCGAAGCCGGACGGAGGCGCGCGCGAGCTTGGTATCCCGACGGTAACGGACCGGTTGATCCAGCAGGCTCTGCTGCAGGTGCTGCAGCCGGTTCTGGATCCCACCTTCAGCGAGCATAGCTACGGCTTCCGGCCCGGACGGCGTGCACACGATGCGGTGCTTGCCGCGCAGTCGTACGTGCAGCCATGCCGGAAAACCGCGCTTAGGGACGTGCTCGCTTCACTTTCCGTCGCAGCAATTATTAGGACAACCGGGGGACAGTTCAATCTCCACACGTCGGACCTTTTCAGGCGGCTCGACGAAATGCTCAAGGGGCTTGTATATTCCAGCGCGGACGTCGTATGGAACTTGAGTAAGACCAAACTGCATCAGCATTGCCTTTGCTGTGTCCGCACGTTGCATTGCCAACTGCTTAGGCTCTTTTTCGCTTGCCTCAGCCACTCCACCAATGGACAGTACCTCTTGAATAGGATACTTAAGGCGCATGTCGATGGCCCAATTTGCCAATTTTAAAATTTGATCCGCCGATACCTGCGTCGAGTTTCTTTCAAAATACAAATCGATATTTTGACCCGGAAGGTTCTGAGATGTATTGCATGCTTGTGCGCTGATAGACAGCAGCCCAAATGCCAAGGCACCCAATTTAATATTCATATACGACGTATCCCGCCAGGCTATCTGCATTATTAATTGCTTGCTGCGGATTTTCTTGCCCCCAGGTTGCCAAGAATCTTGTGATCGTATATTTCCAATCTTTGCTCCAAAAAGTGTCCGTAAAGTGCGTGCACTCATGAATGATCGTTGACAGCTTCGAATCCCCTCCTGACGTGAAATCACGGGTTTCGCAAAAGACCTCGTGAATACTAATGGTATGCGTGGCTGTATCAGGGGCGCAAACGTGCGCAGCAGAACCACTGCTGACCGGATGGGGCAAACACCCAAGAACACGGTCAAGCTCAGGAGACTGCCGAATAAAATTCTTGGGTTGGAGACCACGCATAACTCTATTGACTGCGGTAAATCCTTGAATCAGAAGATTGCGCGTTGCATTGTCCTTCGTGCCAAACCAATTGGCGACGCGCGCTTGCTCTGAAAGACTCCATGTGTTCAATGCAGCTATTCGCTTGTCAACCAAAACAACCGCATCGTCGCGCAACTTCATGACCTTGGCGCGAAATTCGGCGTCCGTCATGTTTGGGCATATTGGTGTAGTGTCAATTGTCACATAAACCATTGAGCCCGGATTCGTGTTCGTCACTGCGCCAGAATGAACCTCGAACCATTCTTCATTTTCGTTCGCCTTGAAACCGTACTTATTGCGTTCACCAGATTCGTTCATTCCGGATTTCTCCTGTAATGTAAAGTATCAAGCTTGATACTGCATTCGTCTTGATGCGTTCGGTCTTTCCATGCGTCTCGATCCCTCACTACAGGAATCCCCATCAGACGCCCGCGCTGATTTCGAGTGTTAGCCGCCGCGCGTCTTTGGTGCTGATTCGCTGTGTGCGGCCTGCGGCGTCCGTGACGCCACTTGCTACTACGTTCAGGCCAACACGCGCTCGATAGCGCGCGTTCGCGAATGGTCGGCCTTTACGATCTCTCAGTACGAACTGTTCATCGAAACGATTCCGGGAGCGTTCCCGGCAATCGCACGCCCATGCGTAACCGAGGGCTTCAGCCATCTCGTAACCATTTGAATACGACTTCAGCCTATCGAACGGAAACCATTCGCCGGTTTCTGCGTTCAGCGCCATTGCGGACGGCATTGGCGGGAAGTTTGAGTAGATTGAATAGGTGATACGGCAAAGCTGGCATTCTTCCTTGCCCTCGGTTTCATCCTGTTTCTGTTGTTCCATCTGACCTCTGCTGATTTTCCAGAACGCACCCCGAGGAATTAACCATCCAAAATGCGACACGGTCAATGACTTTAATTCGAGATAAAACCGTTTTGACAGATCTTCACAATTGCTCTTTCTATCTCATTTTCAGGTGCGGTTTTCCAATCTCACCGTCCAACAAAAAAAGCGGCATTGAGCCGCTTTTTTTCCGTAAGTGATCGACGCCGGTTAGTGCTTTGACCACGAAGCGTCCATAGCCGCCAGTTTCCCGTTCGCGCCCTGCGCAGCGTCAGCGAGAATCGCTGCGGCGTCCTGCGGTGTCAATTGGCGGTTAGGAAGCCCCTTGGGGTCGAGCGCAAGCACCGTGAACAGTTCCTGATCGCAGCGATTGGCGGCGTAGTAGTCCTCGCCGAGCTGGATCATCACCTCCAGCAGGTTCCGGTGTTCGTGCCTTTCCTCGGCAGTCACAGCAGGACTCCTGAACATCGAGGTCGCAAGTGTAATCAGATGTCGGAGTTGCTGCCCCTGCCAGTCGCAAAGATGGAAGGCGGCCAGCGCGAGCCGTTCATACTGGAGAGCGTCTACAGGGGGACGGTAGGGAGATTGCTGCTTCCTGGTGGGTTTTGTCATGCGCGGTCCCGGTTATCGTGAAAGATCGCCCGGACACATAGGGAGGTCCCGCGCGCGCTGGAAACCGACGAGATCGCCGGCGTGGTTGCGGCCTACCGGCACGGCGCTGAAAACGCCAGAAAGGCAGGGTTCGACGGCGTGGAAGTCCACTGCGCCAACGGTTATCTGCTTGACCAGTTCCTGCAGGACTCCACCAATCAGCGCACTGACGCATATGGTAGGTCGATCGAGAACCGTGCGAGACTGCTGCTCGAAGTCACGGACGCGTGCGTCGCCATATGGGGCGCCAACCGGGTCGGCGTGCATCTGTCTGCGCGCGGTGACGTGAAGTCGATGGGCGATTCGGACCCTGCGGCCACCTTCGGCTATGTCGCAGGCGAGCTCGGCAAACGCCGCATTGCCTTCATCTGCGCGCGTGAAGCGCTGGGAGACGACCGGCTCGGACCCGCGCTGAAGGCAGCATTCGGTGGCATCTATATCGCCAACGAAAAGATGACCAAGCACACCGCCGAACGTTTGCTTGCGGTCGGCGACGCCGACGCGGTTGCTTTCGGGCAGATGTTCATCGCCAACCCGGACCTGCCGCGCCGACTTAGATTGGACGCATCGCTCAATGAGCCGCGGCCCGAGATGTTCTATCACCCAGGGGCAGAAGGGTACATGGATTACCCGGCGCTTGCCTGACCGTACAAATAGCCACCCCCGGGCCTCGCACCGGCGAGGCTTTCTTTGGGACGATCAGCCCAGACAACGGAGAAGCCCGCCAGGTCGACGTACGCTTGCACCAGGAGATGCCGCTTCGGACCTCATCCGCATAGCCAGCCAGGTGCCCATGGGTCAACGCCGTTCTTACCGTATGTTTCACAACTCAAGGCGAACATGGAAGCAGCGATCGTCCCTAGGCATGCACCGGCATCGCAGACGAAAGCGAACGAATCGACAAGCCGTTTTTGGAGCCGGAGCTCTGGTCCCCCAGCGGTCAGTCGATGGCTGGCGAACAAACTTCGCCGTCCATCGCACCGGGAGCGCGGCCCATCCCGAAAGAGTCCGGGTGGGCTGCATCAGCTTGCAGGCATGCCCGGAATGCTGACGCCGAACGACTGAAGCAATAGCACCGCATTCAGCGCGAGGATGACGACCGTCGCGGCAATCGCTGCAATGTCCGTTAGCCGTCTATTGACGAACTCGCCCATGATGTCTTTGCGGCGAGTGAAGAGCACCAGCGCCACCATCGGGATCGGCAACGCAAACGAAAGAACGACCTGACTGATCACCAGCGCCTGGGTGGCATTCACGCCGAGGCCGACGACCACGAACGCCGGCACCATGGTCACCAGACGTCGCACCCAGACGGGAATCCGGAAACCGACGAAGCCCTGCATGATCATCTGGCCAGCCATGGTGCCGACAACGGAGCTGGAGATCCCCGAGCTGATGAGCGAAATCAGGAAAACCGCCGCCGCGCCCGCACCGAGCAACGGCGTGAGCGTATGGTAAGCAGTTTCGATTTCCGCGACGTCGCGGTGGCCGGCATGGAATGCCGCGCTGGCCATGATTACCATGGCCATGTTGACGAGTCCTGCGAAGAAAAGCGCAACGATGACTTCCCGGTTCGAAAAACGCAGCAGTGCGCGGTGCTCGCTCGCGTTGCTCGCCGGAGTCCGGCCCTGAGTCAGCCCGGAATGGAGATAGATCGCATGTGGCATCACGGTGGCGCCCACGATACCGACCGAAACGGTCAGCGCTTCCCGGTTCTGCATTGAGGGCAAGATCGAGTGCAATCCGGCCTGTCCCCATGCGACGGGCGCAATGAACAATTCCACCAGGTAACACAGACCGATCACAGCAACGAGCGCGCCGATGATGATCTCCATTGGCCGGTAGCCGCTTTTTTCAAACACCAGGATGCCGTATGTCACCACGGCGGTCACCGCCATGCCGGCCATCAACGGCATTTTGAGCAGCAACGCGAGGCCGATTGCGCCACCGAGGAATTCGGCCAGGTCGGTTGCCATCGCAGCCACTTCGCTGACACACCACATGACGAAGACGGCCTTGCGCGGCAGTTGCTCGCGACACATTTCCGCCAGATTACGGCCCGTCACGATGCCGAGTTTGGCAGAGAGCGCCTGGAACAGCATGGCGATCAGGTTGGCCATCAGTACCACCCACAGCAGCGTGTACCCAAACTGGGAACCGGCCTGGATGTTGGTCGCGAAATTGCCTGGGTCCATGTAGGCGATCGAGGCAATCACTGCGGGCCCGGCGAACAGCAGCGCAGAGCGCAAGCCGGTTCGTTTGCCGGCCAGCACATCGCGAATCGCAACAGTCGTGCGATCTGTGAGCGTATTTTTGCCGGCAGTGCTGTTCATGGACACTTCCCGACTTCTCTGGACGAACGTGGCACTGCTATTACTCCAGGTTCTTTAGCGCGTGATGGCAATATACAACGGCCAAACTCCGCGGATGAACGGGGCGGGTGCTGCGCAAAGCGCGCCCGGGGCCGCGGGAAGCTCGGTCAAATACGGCGAAATCGCATGCGCATCGTCAGCTTCGCCTGAAATTTGTTAGGCTACTGACAGGAAGCGGTTGAGCATCGCTCCATATCAGCGCCATTCGCAATTCGTCCTTGCGTGACGGTGAATCCATCCAGCAGAATGAGTGGTTAATTCTCTCATGCACGCCCTCCATGAAGCTTTCACGTCGCGAAGTACTTGGCCGTAGTCTGGCCATTCCCCTGAGTCTCGGCCTGTCGCCTTTCCTCGCCCTTCGTTCAGGTATCGCCAGCGCGGCGCCCCCCAATCTCGCTATCGTAATGAATTCCGGCGAAGCCAGCGTTTCGGTCATCGACATGGCGTCGCACAAGATCGTCCGGACATTGCCGACGTTGCGCGAACCCAGTCACTGGGCGCTTTCGCGCGACAGAAGCAAGCTCTATATTGCCGACGCCAGCGGCAATGCACTGTTCATTGTCGACCCGCACACCGGTTTGGCGCTTGGCCATAAGGTGATCGCCGATCCGTACCAGCTTGGCTTCACGCCGGATTTCCGCTACCTCGTCGTCAATGCACTGCGGCTCAACTATGTCGACATCTACCGCCCCGACGACCTGACGCTCGTCAAGCGCTTCTCGCCCGGCGGCATGCCGAGCCACCTCGACTTCTCGCCGGACTCGCGCTGGAGCTTCAATTCGATGCAGGAGTCCGGCACGCTCGTTTCATTCGACCTGACGAACCTGACGATCCGCTGGAAGTCGAACGTCGGATCGACCCCCGCCGGCGTGCTCTGGCACAACGGCAAGGTACTGGTCTGCGTGATGGGCAGCGACCATGTGGCGGAAGTCGATCCAGTGACGGGTAACGTGCTGCGGCGGGTGAAAACCGGCGTCGGCCCGCACAATGTCTTTCTTACGCCCGACGGCGCGACGCTCTACGTGAGCAACCGGATCGGCGGCTCGCTGGTGGCGCTCGATCCAACCACCCTCGAGCTTCGTCGTACCTATCCGTTCCACGCTGCGGGGCCAGATGATATTGCTGTCGGCCCCGACGGCAAGCTATGGGTGACGCTGCGTTTCCGGGAGCAGGTCGCCGTACTCGATCCAGCCAGCGGTAACTATGAGACCATTAATGTCGGACGCTCGCCGCACGGCATCTTCCTCACCACCGAAATGAGCCGCCCAGGTCTCGTTACCGCCGAAACGCTCTAACGCCCATCATGCTCATATTTCTCGACAGATTCTTCAATATGCTGGCCGGTGAAATCGACCAGTATCTCGTTCTGCCGTTGCTGTATCACTTCGGCTGGATGCAATGGGAAGAGCTTTCCTTCGACTGGGCGCTCATCTGCGTCTATGGCCTCTTCGCGGTTATCGTCACGTATGCGGTTTGCTGGCCGCTCGAAGCACTCTTTCCGATCGAACGCTGGGATGACCGCAAAGCCGTCGTAACCGACGCGTTCTATACGATCCTCAACCGCGTCGGGGTGTTGCCTGTCGTCAGTTTCCTGCTGTTCTACCAGGTGCAGGTGTGGGTGAACGGCTTCGTGGTCGATCACGGCTACATACCGCCAACGCTTGAGACGTTGATACCGCCGCTTCTCGGACATCCGGTCATTACCTTCATCGCGTACGCGCTGATTCTGGACTGTGCCGATTACTGGCGTCACCGCCTGTCGCACTCATACCGTAGCTGGTACGCACTGCATGCGTTGCATCATGCGCAGCGACAGATGAGTTTCTGGTCGGACGACCGCAACCATCTGCTTGACGACCTGGTCGCCGCAATCTGGTTCGGCATCGTCGGCCTCGCGATCGGTATTCCGCCGCTGCAGTTTCCGCTGCTGTTCCTGTTCATGCGCTTCATCGAAAGCCTGAGCCACGCCAATATCAAGCTTTCGTTCGGCTGGCTCGGGGACCGGTTGATCGTCTCGCCTCGCTTTCACCGGTTGCATCATGGCCTGCGCGCGGCCGGCCGCAATTCCTGTAACTACGGCGCCGTCTTCCCGATCTGGGACGTCGTGTTTGGTACAGCGGACTTCTCCGCCGAGTACCCGCCTACCGGCGACCGGCGCGCACCGGAATCGATGGCCACGGGCGGCTACATCGCACAGCAACTGGGCGGCTTGCAGTTTTTCCTTGAACAGTGGCGGCAACCGGCAAAGGCTCGCCGCAGTTCCTCCTGAGAACATCCCTGCATTGCGCCAATGCCCAAACGGGCCGGTTCATGTGCGCCTGGATTTGGTCCGGACCGGCTGGTGCAAAGAACCTGTCAGCAGACCGTAAAGCATCTGCTCTGTGCCTTTGAACCTGAGGTGCGATAATTGCAGTTGCCGGTTTCAGAATGCCCGGATACCGGCATCTACCCGCTCTATCCACCTATCCTCAGTTCAAAGAGTTCGAAGTGGAAAAGACTGTCAAGCAAAGATCAGGGCACATACACGTCGCGATACGGCCTGCGCTCCGGCAATATAGGGGGCTGTCTCTCCCCGACGCGACGCGCCCGTCAAGGCGCCCATGGAGTGAATGATGTTGCGCAGAACCAGTTCCTGGTTTGTGCGTTACACGCCCCGCGCGCGCGTTCGCACGCTCGCGCGTAAAGCGATCGGGCTGGCAATCTTTGTCAGCGGTTCCGCAGTGATTGTCGTGTATCTGCTACGACGCGTCTCCGAAGGCTAAACGTCAAAGACAGGCGTGGCGCATTTGATTTCCAGGCAGTCCCGCGATGCAAACGTCGGGCGTCTGGAGCTACAGAGCAGCGCCCTCGCGGCTGGCAGCCCCACGCTTCGACTTCCTTTCCCTGGTGTTCAGGCGCGATCACCGGAGGCACAAGGCAGCCGTAGTGTTAGAACGGGCAGCGCAGGTGACGCAGTGACGTACCTGCTAAATCTGGTTGGCGATGACAGTTACGGTATGGCCGTGAGTGCCGCAATCTCGATGACAACGTCTGTCACTTGAATGGCAGCGTTCGCGGAGTCAGCGGTCGCTCGGGTAATGCCGTTAGACGTCTCAAACTAGCCGACACCCGTCCGACGCGATCGGCCGCGCCCGGACCCGTTTCTGCCACTGCGGTAAGTTTCCCATGATGGACACCTCCTGTTCCAAAGGAGAGGTGTCCACGAAAGCGGGTCAACTCCACCTGAGATTGGCCCGGTTCGACGGACGGATTTGCAGCCAGCGATTTGATGTGATCTAGCCTCCGTTAAGCGTTGAGTCGCGGGTTGTCCACGGGCGGGCGGCGGGTCGCCTCTCACGACCATGACGCTGCCCGCCGGTGGACAACCCGCAAGGCGACACGGTTTGCCCTTTAACGTTGATGTTCTCGAATTCAAGCGGCGAACGATAGCCAATGCTGCTGTGCAGGCGGCGTACGTTGTACCAGCCCTCCAGGAACCAGAAGATGCGCTGCCGGGCCTGTTCATGGGTAGCAAAGGGTTCGCGCGAAAGCAGTTCCGCTTCGAGCGTGCCGAAGAACGATTCGCACATCGCGTTGTCGTACGCGTCGCCGGCCGTCCCCATCGACGGTTGTACGCCGGCTTCGCGGCAGCGCCGCCCGAATGCAATGGATGTGTATTGACATCCTTGGTCCGAATGTAGAATGACGCCCTCGTGGCGTCGCTGAAGCAACGCCATATCCAGTGCGCGCAGCATCAGTTCGGCATACAGATGAATTGACATCGCCCAGCCCACAATGCGGCGACTGAACACGTCGAGGACAACGGCCAGGTAGAGAAACCCCTCGCCGGTCGGGATGTAGGTGGCGTCCGCCACCCACAGCACGTTCGCCGCCTCGGCACGGAAGTGCCGACGCACCAGATCCGGAGCGCGGCGTGCTCCCACGCGTTGCCGCGTAGTGTGCGGCCAGCGCCGCCGGCTCGCACCACGCAAACCGGCCATGCGCATCAGACGTGCGACCCGCTTGCGTCCGACGTGTACGCCTTCACGCGCGAGCTGCGCATGGATACGTGGTGCCCCATACGTACCGCGCGAACTCGCATGCAGCGTGCGGATGCGCGCGAGCAGTTGCGCATCGCCACACGAGCGTTTCGATGGCTCACGCACCACCCATGCGTAGTAGCCGCTCGTGGAGACCCTGAGCAGCCGTGCCATCGTGGCAATGGGCCAGCGGGCCCGGTTCGCTCTCATGAATCCGTACCGCCCTTCGGCGGAACGGCTCCCGTCTCCCTCGCGAACCAGGCCGCGGCCTGCGAGAGAATGTCTCGCTCCATCTTCAGTTGCCGGTTCTCACGACGTAGCCGCGTGAGTTCCTGCCGCTCGGCCGTCGTCAGCCCGTCATGACGCACACCCGCATCACGATCGAACTGCGCGACCCAGTTGTTGATGGTCTGTTCGGTCGGCTCGAACTCGCGCGCCAGCTCCTCAGGCGTTCTTCCGGCCTTCACCAACTCGACCATGTGGGCCCGGAATTCCACAGGGTATGGGGTACGATGCCTGCCCATTTCGACACCTCCTGATCAAAAGGATAGGTGTCCGTTTTTGCGGGTCAATCTCAACCGTCATTGGGTAGTCCTGTCCACGTGGACTGCACGACAGCCGGAAAGGAACCATTGGCGGGCGCGGAGACACCCGCATCGACGATCTCGGTCAACGGTTGCCAGATGTCGAGGAATCGCGAGACGACACGCACGCCCGCATTCGTGGCGAGCGTCGCATATCGCGCATCGCCGCGCTGGTTAGTCGCAATCGTGTCGACGAACGCGGGCACGTCGGGGATTGCGGCGTTGTCGACAAAACCGGGGTCGGCAGGGGGCGCCGGGATCGAGGCCGTCGCCGTCGTCGTCGAAGTGTTCGAGGCGCTCGGCGTAGAAGAATCATTGCTACCACCGCACGCGGCTAGTACCGCCACGCTTGCGAGCACTGTGAGGCGCAGCGGGAGAGGGACGCGAAAATGTGGCATCACGAGACTTTCTTGTGGTTGTTGGTGGCGTCGGATTGTGCGGGTGAATTATTACGGCATTGTTGCGACTGATTACGCGGTATCGGATATCGTGGCGCGATTCGCAGGTATCCCGGAAGACCTGGTGGTCGAAGCTGCACATGCGTCGCAGACGTGTGAACGCAGAACTCCTTAGTATTTGATTGCGGCTCATCCGCATTCGCGAAGCATGCGAAAGGTTTCATTCCGCGAGGTATTGGTGCAATGTCGATTCGGAACGCCAACCACAGGGCGATCCTTTAACGGACAACCGTTTCGCGTGAGCCTAAAACCACCCCTTTACCGTCGCCACTCGCCAGACGACAAACATGACGAGGCCCACCGACGCGGCGGTCAACAGAATGAAATCAATCGAGCGCACTAGCTTTTTCATATCGACGTTGGATCGGACGCGCGACGTCCGCATGAGAACCGGAAGTTAGGCGCGTGGAAGTACCGAAACGCTCGCATGGAATGTCGAACGCTCACCAGCACATCAGTGATGCGAGAAAAGCGCGTTATCTGAGGGCGTTGCGAAGGAAAGGCGATGTCCGGATTGCGAATTCACTACTGGCCCTGAACCGTAGTCGTTATTCGCGTGTGCCTGCCGCGGGCTGCTCTCGTCCGGATAGTGCACTTTCGACTGATGGAGCGTGCCGTTCTGTTCCGCCTGTATGACGTTCGCTTCCACCTCGGAGCGAGTGAGGGGCTGCGCCGACGAGAGCGCTGGAATGGCGATTGTGGTTGCAAGGATCGCATGAGCGATAAGTGCTTTCATAAGTTGGCTCCTTGGTGAATAGGCAAATTTCGATGGATCGAATGGACCACGCTAACTGCATTGAAAGCGAGTCGTTCTTCACGCTGAGGTGGACCGCGAACAGATAGCCATCGACGGGGCGCCCGGGATTCAGTGCGTGGATATGAAGGTACGCCCTGCAACCTTAAAAGCCGCTTATCCCGTCTCCGAAAAATGCGCGGCATCCGCCAGCCATGTTCCGACCGTTTATCAATGAAAAGGCGATCTGGCAGTCGTCTTTGACGAACCGGGTTCGCCTGACTCGCCAGGCGCTGCGGACTGACCCGCCGCAACCGCGAATATCCGCATTGCGCCGCCAAACCGGGCCATCATGGCGAGCATTCAGCAGATGTTTTTCGAGCGGACGGAGGCTGCGTTTGTTGCAAGCGCTTCAGTACCGCACGCTCCGACGCGCCTCGCGCTTGCTCGCATGGCGTGGACGACGAGACGGCCACGCCGGGCACCACGCGTTAGCGCCCGGCATTGGACGACCGAACGGTCTGATCAAATCAGGGTCGGTAAATCTGTGCGCTATCGAACACACGCCGGCGAGTCGAATGTCCATGATTTACCGGGAAACGTCATTCCCCTAAGCCGTTTCGAAGTGGCCAGCCGGACTGACTTCGATGGGTGTCAGCATGGCTTGTGCGTAACGCGCTATATTTGATACCTCACTGCGCGATGCGGCAATGCTCGTATTCGCCCGACAGGCGACGATCTCGAGCTTCTTCTGCACGGCGACGCCCTACTTGCTGCGCGTGTATGCGCCGCGAAAGCTTCGTCTATCGTTGTGAGCGTTGGTGATTTTCAATCCCCGAGATTAACCGGGCTCGTGTTGGACCGTTGCAGACAGGCCTGGCTCGGGTCTTCCGCTTAACCACGACTTCACAGGACGGCAATATGTCACTTCGTATCAATGACACCGCGCCCAACTTCACCGCGCGGACCACGCAGGGCACCATCGATTTCCACGACTGGATCGGCGACCAATGGGCGGTCCTGTTCTCTCATCCAAAAGACTTCACGCCGGTTTGCACGACTGAACTGGGCTACATGGCGAAGATCGAGCCGGAGTTCACCAGGCGCAACGCGAAGCTGATCGGGTTGTCGGTCGATCCGGTCGAAGACCACGAAAAATGGGCCGCGGACATCGAGGAAACGCAGGGCGCCGCCGTCAAATACCCGATGATCGGCGACACCGACCTCGCGATCGCCAAGCTGTACAACATGCTGCCGGCCGACGCGGGCGATACCAGCGAGGGCCGTACCGCCGCGACCAACGCGACCGTGCGCTCGGTCTTCATCATCGGTCCCGACAAGAAGATCAAGCTGACGCTGACCTACCCGATGAGCACCGGCCGCAACTTCGACGAAATCCTGCGCGTGCTCGATTCGATCCAACTGACCGCCAAACACAAGGTCGCGACGCCGGTCAACTGGAAGCAGGGCGAAGACGTGATCATCACGTCCGCGGTCAGCAACGACGAGGCGCAGCAGATTTTCCCTGGTTTCAAGACCATCAAACCGTATCTGCGCACCACCAGGCAACCGGGTTGACAGATGTGGCACGGCGGCCGCGTGCGGCCGCCTCGCCGACCTTCCTAAGGGATACAGATGATTTTTCGTCAGCTGTTCGATCCTGCTTCGTCGACCTACACGTACTTACTCGGCGACAGCGGCGAGGCGGTGCTCATCGATCCCGTCTACGAGCAGGTGCCGCGCGATCAGGCGCTGCTGCGCGAGCTGGGCCTATGGCTGCTCACGACGCTCGATACCCACGTGCACGCTGATCACGTAACCGGCGCATGGCGCATGCGTTTGCGTTGCGGCAGCGAGATCGGGCTTGCCGGGGTCGTCGAGGCGAAAGGCGTCACGCGAGCGCTCGCGCATGGCGATCGGATCGACTTCGGCACGCGTCATCTGACCGTGCGCGCGACGCCTGGCCATACGAACGGCTGCCTGACCTACGTGCTCGACGATCTGAGCATGGCCTTTACCGGCGACAGCCTGCTGATTCGCGGCTGTGGCCGCACCGATTTCCAGCAGGGCAGTCCGCAGCAGTTGTTCGCGTCCGTGCGCGAGCAGATCCTGTCACTGCCGGACGACTGCCTCCTCTATCCCGCGCACGATTATCGCGGCATCACGGTGACGAGCGTGACCGAGGAGCGGCGCTTCAATCCGCGTCTGGGCGGCGACGTCGACGTCGGCGATTTCGCCGGTTACATGAACAACCTGAATTTGCCGCATCCGAAGCAGATGGCGGTCGCGGTGCCCGCAAACATGCGTTGCGGGCAACCGGAAGGCGGCGCCGAAGTTGCGACCGAAACGCCGGATTGGGCACCGTTGACGCTGCGCTTTAGCGGCGTGTGGGAAATCGAGCCGATGGCGCTTCTCGAGCATGGCGCCGCGTTTCAGATCGTCGATGTGCGCGAGGCGCCCGAGTTCATCGATCGTTTGGGTCATCTGCCGGGCGCGAAGCTGGTGCCGCTGTCGCAATTGACAGGGCGGCTCGATGAACTGGAGCGCGAGCGGCCGGTGGTCGCGGTGTGCCGGTCCGGCGTGCGCTCGGCGCAGGCAAGCGTGTTGCTGACGAAGGCGGGGTTTGGCAAGGTGGCGAATCTTGCCGGTGGGATGCTGCGGTGGAGGACGGAGGGGTTGCCGGTTGCGTCGGATAGTGTTTGAGGGGGAATCGGCGCTTCGGAACCCCCACAAGCTCAGCCTTGGCCTTGGCGACAGCCTCGACCTTGCCCCAAAGCCGCGCCAGCCTTCGAATAGCCAGCGCTCCGTTGCGCCGGCCGCGTGACCAGCCAGATCCCCCGCATACGAGCACCAGGAAATTGAAAACGGTAACTTTGCCAACGTCGTTATATTTCAGCAGAAGACTCCACAAGGTGAAGGCCACTGCGGACAGCAAAGCGAGATAGGCCAGCAATGCCATCGATCCCAGCGTGAACGCGTGCAGCGAACCACCGGTCGCGTAGCCCGCCGCAAGCAGAACGGCGCCGCCAAACCCGAGTTGATAACCCGTCATGACCATGACGTCCATGCTCTGCGAAATGTGCTTTCCGGGCGGTTTCAAGGGTGAAGCGCAACGGGGTTAATGAAACGCAGGCGGATGCGGCTGCTTCGCGTCTTGCCACGCGTCGCACGGGCACGCCAAATACGGCCGCTGAGACCCATCGGCCATCGAACGAAATGCCACGGGCGACCGGACGTTACGCCGGCTGCTATGTCCGCATCACTGTGTCGGGCGATCTTCCGACCATGCGCTGGCGAGTGGTGCGCACCTTCACACCTGCGGCGCAGGCACCCGTGGGTCCAGTCATTGTGCGCCGACCGCGCGATGCTCGCTCGCGCGGCTTCACCCGGTGCGGACGTCGATTGTCGATCCGCACGCGACTCGTTCGTCGTATAGATGGAACCGATCAGGTTCATCGCCCAGGAGCACATCATGCGCAAGCACATCGTTTCCATGTTCCTCAGCCTGGATGGCGTCGCTCAATCCCCCGGCGCGCCCGAGGAGGATGCCAGTGGTGATTTTCGTTTGGGTGGCTGGATCGTCCCTTACGCCGACGAAGCGGTCGGCGCAAGTGTGCATCATCTGCTCGCGCAGCCGTTCGAGTTGCTGCCAGGGCGTTGCACGTACGACATATTCGCGTCTTATTGGCCATATGTACCGGCCGATTCACGCAACCGCGACATGGCCGACCAGTTCAATCAGGTCCGCAAGCACGTGGCCACGCATCGATCCGATGCGCTCGGTTGGCACAACAGTCATGCGCTGAACGGAGACCTTGCCGACGCGATACGCGCGCTGAAACTTCAGGACGGTGCCGATCTATTGACGTTCGGCAGCGGCGACATGGTGCGCCAACTGCTGGCGGCGGGCCTCGTGGATGAACTCCAACTCCTGATTTATCCCGTCATGCTCGGGCACGGCAAACGCCTGTTCGGCAACGACGCGCAAGCGTCCGCCTTCACGCTGGCACACGCGACGAGCACCCCCGGCGGCGTGCTGATCACGCGCTACACCCGCAACGGCGAAGTCCGAACCGGAACGTTCGAGTAAGCTCGAAGCTTCCGATCGACGCTTACAAACGAAGGCCTATTTCTTCCTCACGTCCCGCGCTCGCCTGCCACGCGCCACGGTATCGGCGAACAGGTCGATCACGACCTCGCGCAGCCAGCGATTGCCTTCATCCTGATGGACGCGCTCGTGCCACAACAAATGGATCGGCGCGGCGGGCAGCGTCATCGGCAGCGCGCGCAGGCTGAGCGAGAAGGGCGTGGCCAACTCCAGAGCGAGGCGCTCGGGCACCGTGGCGATCAGGTCGGTACGTTGCAGGATGTAGCCGACGCTCATGAAGTGCGGCACCGTCAGTCGCACCTGACGCCGCACGCCGCGCCGTTTCAGCCACTCGTCCACTTGACCGTGGCCGGTGCCGGCCGACACCACCACCAGATGCTCAGCTTCGCGCCACGCGGAAAGCGTGAGCGGCGCGTCCTCGAGTGGGTGAGTGCGCCTGAACAGACAGACGTAGCGCTGATCGAACAGACGCCGCTGATAGAAACCACCCTTCAACTGCGGCAACAGACCGATCGCCAGGTCGACCCGGCCGTCGGCCATTTCGTTGCTCAGATTGACGCTCGTATTGCGCACCGTATTCATCGCGATGCCTGGCGCGATGCGCGACAATCGTTCCAGCAATGCGGGCAAAAACACGACTTCGCCGATGTCGGTCATACCGATCGTCATCGTACGGATCTCGCGCAGCGGATCGAAGCCCGTCACCGGATTGAGCGCGGCGTGCAAGGTGGCGAGCGCCTGCGAGACCGGTTCCGCGAGACGCAGCGCGAACGGGGTAGGCACCACGCCACCCGGCGCCCGCACGAACAGCGGATCACCGAGCAGGCGGCGCAGCTTCGCGAGGGCATTGCTGACGCCCGGCTGGCTCATGTTCATTTGCTCGGCGACGCTCGCCACGCGCCGCTCCTGCATCAGCCGCTGGAACAGCAGCAGCAGGTTGAGATCGAGATCGCTCAGTTCCATGGTCTCGGCATGACCTAAGGTCATTCATTTCAGTGATGAAGTAGATTCATTTCATCTTATTGAGTAATGATCGTCTAGTGCTGAAAATACCAACACGGTATCCGCATGCGACGCGCCGGGCGCGCGTTCCAGAGTGGCCCGAATCGATAAACCCGCATATCGGAGACACAATCATGAACCGGATGGATCTGAGCATCGCGATCGTCGGCGCCGGCATCGGCGGCCTTACGCTGGCGCTCGCACTACGCGAACATGGCATCGATGCGCAACTCTACGAGCAGACCGATGAGTTGCGCGAAGTGGGCGCGGCCGTCGCACTGTCGGCCAACGCGACGCGCTTTTACGAGCGCATGGGGCTACGCTCCGCGTTCGAAAACGTGTGCGCCGAAGTACCCGGGCTCATTTATCGTGATGGCCGCAGCGGCAGCGTCATTGGACATCATCGCGGCATGCCCAGCTATCGCGAGCAGTTCGGTGGCTCGTACTGGGGCGTTCATCGCGCCGATCTGCAGGCGGTGCTGTCGAAGGCAGTTGGTCTCGAGTACATCGAGCTCAGCCATCGCCTGGTCGATCTCGTGCAGCATCCCGATCGCGTGAGTCTCGCGTTCGACAACGGTCGGCGCATCGATGCCGATCTCGTGATCGGCGCCGACGGCGCACGCTCGATTACGCGACGCTGGATGCTCGGCTACGACGACGTGCTGTATTCCGGTTGCTCGGGCTTTCGTGGCATCGTGCCGGCCGAGCGCATGGACCTGTTGCCCGATCCGGAGACGATCCAGTTCTGGGTCGGGCCCGGCGGCCATCTGCTGCATTATCCGATCGGCGACAAGGGCGATCGGAACTTCCTGCTGGTCGAGCGTCATCCGTCGCCGTGGCCGTCGCGCGACTGGGTCATGCCGTCGACCGAAGGCGAGCAGTTGCGCCTGTTCAAGGACTGGCATCCGGCGGTCGTTCAGATGATCACGGCCGTGCCGATCAGTCAGCGCTGGGGCCTGTTTCACCGTCCGCCGCTCGGCCGCTGGAGCAAGGGCCGCGTAACGCTGATCGGCGATGCCGCGCATGCGCTCGTGCCGCATCACGGCCAGGGCGCCAACCAGTCGATCGAGGATGCCGTGGTGCTGGCCGCGCAACTCGCCAAGGCGGGCCCGGGTAAGTGGCGGGAAGCGCAGGAAGCCTACGAGCGTCTGCGCCGGGGCCGCACGCGCAAGGTGCAGTACGCGTCGATCAGCACCGCGGACGTGTTGCATCTGCCGGACGGCCCCGCCGCGCAGGAACGCAACGCGCGGCTAGGGGCGCGCGACAGCATGCTGCATCACCTCGACTGGATTCACGATTTCGATGCGCTTGCGCAAGAGCCGAGCGCGCGACAAGGCGGCACGTGGCTTTGAGCCTCTCCATGAGGCTTCAATAGGGAGGCGGTGGGCCGCATGCTCATGCCAGGCGCCTCTCTCCAGCCACTACGCGTCACATGCAACCCATTGACCGAGTGGCGCGTCAACCTGATCACGTTACCTATATTGCCGCTCCTCTACTTTCTTGGCGCATACCTTCCTGAATTGCGCGGTCGTCCGCTGGCAATCGTCTACGCGTTCTGGGAGCCATTTGTCGCGTGGGGAACGATATTATTTCTCGCAAGCAGTTTCCAGCGACGCTTCGACAGACTCGTTGGCGCGGGGCTCGGCATGGTCGATGTGTACGATACCGCGGGCAACCTGAAGCAACGCTTCGCGACAGGCGGTCCGTTGAACGCGCCGTGGGGCATTGCGCAAGCGCCCGGTAACTTCGGCTCGATGAGCGGCGCAATTCTGATCGGCAATTTCGGCGATGGCATGATCAATGCCTTCAACGCGTCGAGCGGTCAGTCGATGGGACAGATCAGTGGACCGAACGGCAGTCCGATCGTCGAGCAGGGCGTGTGGGGCATCGCGTTCGGCAACGATCTCAGCAATCAGCCTTCCAGCACGCTCTTCTTCGCGGCGGGGCCGAATGACGAAGCCGATGGCGTCTACGGAAGAATCGATCTGAATACGGCGTCGAGCTCAGGTACGAACACGGGCACGAACACGGGTACGAACACCGGCACAAGCGCGGGCGGCGGGATGAGCATTGGAATGTAGCGCTAAGCGCGCAATTGAGAAGCGCCGCTCTCGATGCGAGAACGGCGGTATTGCTTATGCGAGACGATGTGTGCTTGAGCAGTGCGTGTGATGATCATCACATCCACGCGTGGTTGAGCACCAGCGATGTCAGGTCCTGGCTGCCCTGACTCACATCTGATTCTGACGCCGGCATGTCCGCAATATCTGCAGAACTGCAAATGCCCCTCGCACGGTTTGCACATTCTGCAGCGGGCAATCGTAGCATTTTGCGGTTCGGTGCAGCACTTGGCCGACGCCCGTCTTATACTCGACCCGCGAGAGCGGGATCGATCTCGTTGTTCGTCAGGCCGAATTCCGCCATGCGAGCACGATGATCTGGCGAGCCCAGATATGAACGAAGGGCTGTGTTTACCGCCTGGATCAGATCGCTGTTACTTCTATTGAACGAGAATGCCCCGAGCGGAGGCTTCTGCTGCTTGCCCTTCGTTCCCGGTTCGTGCTCGATAGCCTCGAGCATTGAGCCTCCGATCCGGTTCGCAATGTTCCGATTCCCCAAGGCCGTGCTCGCATACGCATCGACGGCGCCAGAGAGAACCGCTTCGACAGCGTCGGCCTGATGCTCGAAGACGACTATTTGGTCCTCGCTTACGCCAGACGCTTTCGCTGAGTCGTGCTGCACCTGTCCGGCTATGATGCCAAGGCGCGCATCAGCGCGTTTGGCAAGCGACACGTAGCTGTCGAGCGCTTTCGGGTTTCCAGTCCGAACCAGAAAACCGTCTGCGATCCCCCATACCGGGACGCTGAACGCGACCATATTGGTGCGTTCGCGTGTGACGAACAGCGGAACGTTCATATCCCACCTGCCTGCTTCAACGCCGGGCAGAAGTTCACTAAACGACGTCAGATGATGCTCGATCCGGGCTACGCCGATCCCTCGAAGAACCGCGTCGGCCAGATCGATGTCAGCGCCCGTGGCGGTACCATCTGCTTCCGTCCAACCGAACGGGGGTTCTTCGATGTACGCAATCGTTACCTTCATCGCTGTGTCTCGCCAATTGGGAACGGCCATCAAATGCCGGGCCGAATGTTGACGATTCTACTTACATGCGCGGTTGTCGTTGCGGCGGCTCTCTCTGAAACGAACGCGGTTATGCCTGGATCGGGTGTCGGTCTTATGGACGTTGGTTGGATTGCGCGGCATCGCTACGGAAACGCACCCACGTCTTCCGGTCAATCAATGGTCACAACCCTGTCACGCACTGCCTCAAGCGAACCGGCAGTTGCTCAAGGAAAGATTTTTCGCGCTCACCACAATATTCGCGCGCCTGAAACGTCTTCAGGCGCATGGAACCGCCACCCACCTCGCACCCGATGACCGACCGAGACAGCGACATCACCGCGACCGTGGTGCGTGAGCGCACGAGGCTCGTCAATTTTATCCGGCGTCGAATACGCGACCCGGATGATGCCGAGGACATCCTGCAGGATGTGTTCCACGAATTCGTGCAGGCTTACCGGCTTCCCGCTCCGATCGAACAGGCGAGCGCGTGGCTATTTCGTGCGGCGCGCAATCGCATCATCGATCGTTTTCGCAAGAAGAAGGAGCAACCGCTGACCGATCTGTCTGAGGCCGAGGACGACGCCAGCGGTGAGTATCGCCTCGACCTCGCCCTGCCGGCGCACGATGCAGGCCCCGAAGCGCTTTACGCTCGCGCTGTATTGCTCAAGGCCTTGCAGGATGCGCTCGACGAGTTGCCGCCGAATCAACGTGAAGTATTTATCGCGCACGAGCTGGAGGGGCGGTCCTTCAAAGACATGGCGGCGGAAAGCGGTGTCACGCTCAATACGCTGCTCGCGCGCAAACGCTACGCGGTCTTGCATCTGCGCGCCCGACTGCAGGCCATTTATGACGAACTGGATATATAGAGGAGTCGCGGGATGAAGTTTCGAATCAGATGTGTGGGCAAAGCGCTGCTGGTGGTGGCCGCCATAGCCGTGCTCGGATGGGTGGTCATGACGCTATGGAATTGGGTGATTCCGGCGCTATTCGTTGGCGCCCGTGCGATCGACTTCGCGCATGCGTTGGGCTTGCTGGTTTTGAGCCGCATCCTGTTTGGCGGATTCCGCGGACACGGCGGCTGGCGCGAACGGCGTCACTGGCGCAAATGGGAAGCGATGACGCCCGAAGAACGGGAGCATTTCCAGACGGCATGGCGATCGGGCCGCGACCGGCGCGCGGGAGATTGACCATGCGCGAGACATCAACGGGCGACTGCAAACAGAAGCCGGGCGTGATTGCGCCAGTCGTCGACCTGAAACGTTGCGAAGGCAAGGGCGATTGCCTGGAGGTCTGCCCTGAGAATGTGTTTGAGATCCGGCGCATCGATGAGGTCGATTATCTCAGCCTCGATTTGATGCACCGCCTCAAGCTACGCGTGCATGGAATGAAAGTCGCCTACACACCGAACGCGTACGCCTGCCGGTCGTGCGGTCTTTGTGTGACGGCGTGCCCTGAACGCGCGATCAAGCTCGCCAGAACGGCATAGCGTTACGCGTTTTAAGAGCAGCGCAGGCCGCCTGGCGCAGTGGTCAGTATTATCGATCTCCTCAAGGAGCGCACATGGCTTCATCAACCACGGATCTTCTGCGACAGCTTCACGAACAGAGCCAGACAGAAGTGATAGCCCGCGCACAGGCGCAATTTCAGGGATCGAGCGAGGAGTTTCTGACTCTCGCGGAGGAATACGAAACGCTCGTACCTCGACTCCGTGGACGGTTTCTCGAAACGCTCGGGCTATCGAGCGAAGATTTCGAATCCTCGCAAGGCACTCCTCTATCGTTAGCCGTGTCAGCGGAAACGGGACGGTTCTTACGCAACATGGTGCTTTCGCACAAGCCGGCTCGAATCCTCGAGCTCGGCAGTTCCTGCGGCGTGTCCACGCTGTATTTCGCCGAGGCCCTTCGCACGTTAGGCAGTGGGACGGTTGTCGCGACTGAACTCGATGCTGTTAAGTGCGCACATCTTCGGGCTCACGTCAGGACGGCGGGCGTAGATGCTTATGTTGACCTGCGGGAGGGCGACGTCTTCCAGACCGTTTCCGAACTGGACGGCACTTTCGACATGGTGTTTATCGACGTATGGGCCAACACCTATCTGAATCTGTTCAAGCAGATTGAGCGCCTGCTACGCCCGGGATCCATCGTTCTCGCCGACAACATGTACACCGCCGAGGACGCCGTTCGGCCATACAAGCACTACCTCGACGGCGATCCGCGCTTTTCGACCACGACGCTGGACTTTGAATCAGGGGTCGAATTTACAGTCGTCGTGTCATAGGCTGACGAAGAGTGGACGCCGTCCAGAATCCGGTTCATGTGCCATTCAAGCTGGAAGGTTCGGCGATGCGATGTCTTGTCGACCATCCGGGGCGGATGCGCCAAATGTCATAGCAACTCCTCGTTAAGTCCGGACAGCACGATGGCGGAATGGCCTGCGCTGCGCCTGTGGACAGACTGCGCGCAAGTCGTGCTGCCCCCGCCGACCTACGCATTCCCACGCAGGGCCCCCGGGGCCGCAGGCCGCGTATCAGCCATCCGACCTGCTGCGGCGCCCGTTGTTCGGCGTGACCGGGTCGTCGAGCACGTCGACGAGCGTGCGCCGCCCCGCGTCGAGGATTTCGTCGGCGAAGGCCGGATCGGCGCCTGCGATCGCACGCGACAGCACGAGCGCCCCGACCATCTGACTGAACGCTGCAATCGCATCGCGGCGGGTTTGTTCCGTCGTCGCGCCTTCCGTGGCGATCATGGCTGCAAGCCGGTCGAGATACGCGGCGAGGCCGCGCGCGTAGGACGCACGCGCCGCGTCGGTCATCCGCGGAGCGTCGCCAGCGAAGCCGGACAGCGGGCACCCTGCTTCGACGTTGTCGCGGTGCGAGGCGGACAGGTAGCGTGCCGCCTGCTTCCCCAGGCTGCCGCCGTTTGGCGAATCCGCGTAGTCTTGCATCGCCTTTTCCATGACCGCGGTGACCAGCGCATCCTTCGACTTGAAGTGGTTGTAGAAGCCGCCCTGGCTAAAACCGGCTTCCTTCATCAACTCCGTCAGCCCCACGGCATCGACTCCGCGTACCCGGAAAAGCCGCTCGGCGGCCGCGACAATCGCGCTGCGGTTCTCGGCGGCCTGCTGTCGTGACACCCCCATCGATTTCTCCCTTATACAAGCGATCGCGTCGATTGAAAAACACAATGTCGATCATCATTGACATGCCGTAATTACGTCGACACAATGCGCCGTAAGACGATGGTGACCGACATTGTCACGAGTGTAGCCGACTTTCGCGCACAACGCGAAGCAACGCCGGCGTGGCACGGATGGCAGTCCAGGTTCATCGCGGTTCTTTGATGCCGGCGGGCGGCGGGCGGCGGGCGACCGACGTTGGCGCCGTTCGGCGGCGCAACGGTTCGGTACGCAAGGGCAGGTTTGTTTTCTCCGGGTTTCACGCGCGCTGCGAACCGGCGCACATGCGATTCATCATGCGAAAGGATGAGATATGAAGATCGAAGGTGCTGTTGTTTTCGTGACGGGTGCGAACCGCGGGCTTGGCCTCGAGTTCGCGAAGCAGGCGCTCGAAAGAGGAGCGCGCAAGGTCTATGCGGGCGCGCGCGATCCGGCCAGCGTAATGCTGCCGGGCGTCGTGCCCGTGAAGCTTGACGTGACCGATCCGGCGGCCGTGGCCGCTGCCGCCGACGCGGCGGGCGACGTCACGCTTCTGATCAACAACGCGGGCATCGCGCGGCTCGGCAGTCTGACGGACGACGGCGCGCTCGACGCGTTACGCGATCACTTCGACACCAACGTGTTCGGGATGCTGTCGATGTCGCAGGCGTTCGCGGACAACCTTGCCGGCAACGGCGGCGGCGCGATCCTGAACGTACTGTCTGTTGCGAGCTGGATAAACCGGCCGATCCTCGCGGCTTATGGCGTGTCGAAGTCGGCCGCGTGGGCGGTGACCAACGGCCTGCGTCACTCGCTGCGCGAGCAGCACACGCAGGTGGTCGGGCTGCATGCCGGTTTTATCGATACGGATCTGACGCGCGGGCTGGAAGTGCCGAAGGCGACGCCGGCCGACGTCGTGCGTCAGGCATACGACGCGATCGAGGCAGGGGCGGAGGAAGTGTCCACCGACGAGTTCACGCGGCAGGTGAAGGCCGGGTTGTCGGCAGGCGTCTATCTCGACGCTCCGGCGCCGCACTGAAGGCGCTGGAGCGCCCGCTCGTCGCGCGCGGGCATCTGGACGGAAAAGCAGGTCGCGGGCTGGAAGGAGGTGACCTCTGCGGTTCACGCAGCCGACGGTCTGATCGTCTCCCAGCTCTGGCACGTCGGGCGAGTCTCCGATCCCATCTTCCACGCCGGGGATATGCGCCACGAATGGCCGGTAGTGGCCGCGCGCTGCCCCATGCATGAGGGACCGTTTCCCGTAGCACGTAAAGCGGCGATCTGCGGCAGGCGACCCGGAGCGCCCAGCCATCGCTACAAAAAGCGGACGCATGACGCACGTGATCAAACTGGAGTTGCTCCAATGCAGCTATCCGTATGCGTATTTCAAGTACCTGCAGCACGGATTGCCCGCACGGCCTGTTAGCGTCCCGGGCTCACTCGCCTGGTGGCAAGGAAGCCTCAACCGCGGACCGCCGCAGTAACCACAATGAGAGCCGAGAAGATCAGCGCCGGGGCGAGATGCCGGAACGGTTCCCGATTTCGTAGCAACGTGAAGAGCGCACCGATCATGATCGCACCGGCCAGCGTTAGGCCTAAGACTCTGGTTTGTCGTCCAGCAAGAAGTGCCGCACTCAACAACTCGAGAGCGCCACAGAGCCACTGAAACCATGCCGGATAACCCCAGCGTGCGAAGTCGCGCTTCACCGCGCCGGGTCTTGCGAGATTGACCACCCCAGCAACCGCGAACAGAACCGCTACGATCGTCGCGAGGATCGATTCTAAAGACGCACTGTTCCATGCCATCGTCATGCTCCGTTGATTTGCTGAAAGTGTTTTTGTGCAGAGAGGTCCGCAATCAGGCCGGGGCCATGGGGCTCCCACGCAAGAACTCGGCGGGCATGCTGGCCGCTTACTGTCTGGTCGAGCGCCAGTGCGTCAGCGAACAGTCCAAGCGATTTGCGAGCATCGTCGAGCGACCAGAGTTCGACGCGATCGGCGCCGACCGAGGCCCGAATCGCTTCACCCATTTCGGCAACGGCAACGGCATCTTCCGCGACCACGTTGAAGATCTGTCCCGTGACCCGACCGTCCCCGCTCGCCGCCTGCTCCACCGCGCTCAGGTAAGCCGTGGCGAGATCGTCGACATGAACGGCAGGCCAGTGATCGCGACCATCGCCGACGACCCTCACACTGCCGGTCTGACGGACCATCCCGGCAAGCATGCCGAAGACGCCACCGCCGTAGCCGTGCACCATCGCCGGCCTGAGAATCACTGCGGCAATCGAGCGGCTCGCCGCTAGCGCCCGCACATGTTGCTCCACTGCGGGCCGCCAGGCGATGAGTGGTGTCGGGTTCAGCGCCGAAGCTTCGGTCGCGGGCTCCCCCTCCGTATTGCCGTAGACCCAGGTGCCCGACGTATAGACAAACGCCGCGCCCGGCTGCAAATGCGAAAGCATCGCTACAGCCGCAGCCTCATCAACGGCACCGGCGGAAGCATCATTGGTCGACGCCATGTGCACCACGCCCTCGGCGGCCCCGGCGGTCGCAGCGAAAGACTGTGGCTCACGCAGGTCGCCGGAATGCAGTTTCACGCCGAGATCTGCTAGCGCGCTGGCAGCAGCCGACCTGTCCTGGCGCACCAGCGCCGTCACCTGATGGCCGCGGCTGATTGCCTTGCGCGCGACCGCTTGCCCGATGTAGCCAGTACCACCTGTCATGAACAGTTCCATAGCGTTCTCCTCGATGATTGCCTGCGAAGTTGATAAGTCACACGAACGAGACTTGCCGGTCTCGTTTTGACGAATCTAAACGAGACTGACCAGTCTTGTCAACTACTCGGCGATCTGTTATTTATCTGGGATGAACACTCCCTCTCTCCCCGACCTGAGCCCGCTGCAACGCCGTAAGCGGTCCGCCATCCTCGAAGGCGCGAGAACCGTTTTTTTAAGCCAAGGTTTCGGCCTGGCAACAATGGACGATGTCGCCGCGGCCGCTGGCGTCGGCAAACAGACGGTCTACCGCCACTTCAAGTCGAAGGAGGCACTCTTCGTTGGTCTGGTGAGCTCGATGTGCGCTCAGGTGGGTGGACTTCTTGCCGGGGATCAGGACGAGCAATCCGATGGATCACCCGAAGCCGAGTTGCACGAGTTGGGGTGGTTGCTGGCACGAAGCCTTATCGTGCCGGATTACCTGCGGCTTTACCGGGCCATCGTCGCTGAGGCCGAGCGTCTTCCGGAACTCGGTCAGGTGTTTTACGAAAATGGCGCAAAGGTCGTGCGTGCCTTCGCGGCAACAATTCTGCGAAAGCGATTTGACGAATCGACTGCTGTATTGCGGGCAGCGACATTCGTTCAGTTGGTGCTAGGCGACGCGTATCTGGAACTGTCAATTGGCTACACGGTGCCCGATGTTGAAGCGCGCTTTGCGCTGCAGATTGACGAGGCCGTGGCGGCTGCACTTCGCTAAAATGGGCCAACCCTGTCAGTTTTCCGCGTAGCGACACTCCACATTAGTTCATTTTGACGCCGCAACCAGACTAAGCGCGTATGCTGGGAATACCACCTTGTCACGCAACGCATCAGGAGCAACACCATGGCCAAGAGTCAATTACGCAGCACTCGCGAAGCGAAAAAGCCCAAGCAACCCGCGAAGCCGTCAGTGCCGGCGAAGCCGTTCAGCACGGTTCGTTCGCGGGTTGCGAACGAAGCTGTCGCCAAGAAGAAGACGTAAATCGGTTGGCCGCGGACACGCGGCACAGCGATCACATGCAACTTGTAACGTTCACCGCAGTAAATTGATATCTCCACATTGAAGGCGCAAACCGCTTCGGGAGGCGCATCATGATCCATCACCACTCGGACCCCACTTTTCGTGGGCTTCCGCTCACGGCCGAGCAAGACTCGGAAATTCGTCATTACCTGAACAGAAAGGCCAAGCTGGGCAAGCCATGGAATACTCCCGAGCTGCGCGGGATGCTTGAGGACATGCTGCTGCCGCCAAGTACCGAAGACGACAGCGAGAGCGATATCCCGGGCGACGCGTCGAGCGCCGCTGAGCGCGCAGCCGCGTTCGTCGATCAGGACATGGAACCAATCGAGGCGTATGAGGAATTGCATGCCGCGATGGAAGCCGAAAGCATGAAAGGCGATCCGCACTAGCGGGAGCGCTCCGCGCAGGTAGTGAGCGTGCAACCCGGTCCATCTGAGGCGTAGAACGAAGGACGACACATGGCACTCAGTTTTTCCAACCCCAGCCGCAGCTATGATGGGATCAGGCATGGCGTGTGGTTCTGGGGATACGACAAAGCACGCGAGATTACCTTCTTTGTGGAAGACCGCGTACTGAAGCATTTCGACTCCGCCCTCGGTACTGACGAAGCCGAGGTGCTGGCCTCCTTCGACCGGAATCGCAATGAGATCCTGAAGGTCGCCATGACCCTCTATGCCGAGGGGCCGCAGACTCTCTACACGCTGCACTAAAGCTTCATGCGGTCACCCATGCTGAATGAGTTGATCCAGTTCAGGCGATCAACGCGTTTTCATACAGGCTCGATCCGCTGCTGCCGGTCGACGGCTTCCGCATCCTGAGGCTGTTTTTGATGCACTTCGGCCAGTCGCCGGGGCGATCGCTGACGACTTCTCGACCGAAGTCGACTCTTGATATCAGGACTGGCAAGGCAGTTATAAGTCTCCTTTGCCTGCCTACATTTGTGCATCCACGACCTGGAAGGTCGGGATGCAGGACACCTTGCACGTCTGGAGGCCCTACCATTGATAGCGCACGCCGAGATCGCCCGCGACGCCACTACGGCGGACATTGCTGTCTCCACTCACGGCGAACTGGTAGCCGAACTGTCCGTAAAGGTTCAGCCGCTCCTTGAGCCTGGCGGTGACACCGCCGGCGAGCTCCAGTCGCGTGGCCTGCACATTCAGCGGCACCCGGTCATTGGCGAAGGTCGTGGTGGCCTGGGCATTGAAATCCCGCCACAGGTTGGCACGCACATACGGCTGCCACACCGCTCCCTGGCTGCCTTCGATGGTCCACTTCCCGCGCACGCCGAGGCGGCCACTCGCGCCCGAAGTGGAGCCGAGGGAGACTTCACCCAGACCATCGTTCGCGTCGGAGAACGACACGTGCTGCCAGATGATCTGCGCCTGCGGCTCCAGCTCGAAACCCGGGCCGAGCGGAAGGGGGATCGGATAGCCCCCCTCGAGTGATGTCGCGAAGCCCGTACCCCGGACCGGCAGATTCGCAAACTGAGTGGTCGCGGCGCCGTCGTAGTGCGTACCCTGCACAACCGCATCGACATACCAGCCGCTGGGGCCGTAGTCCGTCCAGTAGCCTCCGCCTGTATATGCATTCAGATGCATTGAGCCGGTGTGCTCCAGCGTGTATCCGGTTGCCGCTGCGTTGGTGACCAGGCCATCGACATCTGCACTGCCGTAGCCGTATGCAAAGTAGACGCCGGCAGCGTCGCGATGACCGGGCCAGACGCTTCCACGCCATAGGTCGAGACCGGTCTGCACGCCTCCGACTCCGCCGCTCACGCGCGGATCGGCGTAAGCCTCGTAGCGGTTGTCGATCTGGCCGCCGAACACGCGTCCCCAGGCGGAGCTTGCCCAGCCCGAGCCGCCAGCGCCGCCGCTCTCCGTCGTGAGCGTGTCGCCGATGCGCTCATGGAGCGTCCCGAGCATCTCGACACCCATCTGCCGGGCGACCGGTTGAACTACGCCATAGGTGGCCAGTTCCGGCCCGATGATCGGGTAGACGCCTGGCGGCAGCGGATCCGGTGGGGGCTCGGTGCCAGGTCCAGTTTCCGGTTCCTCTTCGCCTCCCCCCGGTGGGGGCGGCACGACGAACGACGAGCGCAGAAACCAGTCCTCGGGATTGCTGCTGTTGAGGCCACCGCGAAACAAACGATAGTCTTCGGCGCCACCGCGCGCCTCGCCGACGAGCGCAAAGGCGTCCGACGCCGTGGTGCCACCGTTGGTTGTCTCGACGACGAGAATGCCGTTCCCCGTCGTCAACCCACCGGAGCCGCCCGCGTTCGTGATACGTACGGCTGAAGGGTCGGCGCTGCCGCCGTTGATGATGAGTCTGTCCGACGGCGAGCCATCCAGACCGAGGAAGGTGCGCAGCGCGAGCGTGCCGCCGGCACCCACGAAATTTTTGACAGTCATTGCACCGAATTGCCCTGCCGGGAGCCCGAAGCCCGGCTCAACAGTTCCGGCATTGGTGACGGTGTTCAAGTCCGTTCCTGTACCGCCCAGGGTTCCGTTCGCCTCCACATTGACCGGCGACTGCAACGAGCCGGTCAGATTGAGCACGCCATTGCGAACGTTGGTCGGACCAGTAAAGGTGTCTGGCCGGATAACGTGAGCACGCCGTTGCCGGCCTTGGCCAGTGCCCCGCTTCCGGAGAGCACGCCGGACCAAGTCGCACCCATGCCGTTGGTGTCGATGGTCGACGTCGTGCCTCCGACCAGCGTTGCGTTGACGCCTGCGCTCAGCGCCGAACCCACCACCTGTATCGTTCCTCCACCGAGATTGAATGCATAGGTGCCACCCAGATTGTTGAAGTCGCCGAACAGCGAACTTCCGCCAATCTGCAGTGTGCCGCCCGACAGGTTATACGTGCCGTTGCCGGCCGCCGCGAGGAACAGTCTCGACGCGCTGCCGATTGCAAGGGTACCGCCGGTCTGGTTGATCGTACCGGTGCCCTGGCTACCCGAGGACGCGACGTTCGAGCCGATGAACAGCGTCCCATTAGCCACGTTGAAGGTGCCGCCGCTCAGATTGAGCGTGCCGCTGCTCGGGTTGCCTTGCGTATTGCGGCCGAGCGTCATGAAGTCGGTGGTGCTGTTGCCGAATGTGACCGTTCCGCCCGCCAGGTTGTAGGTGCCCGTACCGCCCTGGTTGCCGATGTTCAGCGACACCGGCGTGCCCGGCATACCGAAGACGACGTTGCCCGCGGTCTGCGTAACCGTGCCCGTGCCGCCGAAGTCGCCGACCTGGAGCGCGGAGTTGAACGTTAGCGTGCCGCCGCTCACGTTCAACGTGCCAGACGACGTCGATCCGGGAAGAGTTGGGGCATTGCCCAGGCCCAGCGAAAGATAGTCGATGGCGGCGTCGCTGCTCGTCGCCGCCAGTCCACCGCCAATCACGAATGCGGAGCCCCCCCGGATCCTTGCGCCGTCGATCGTCAGTGTTCCGCCCCCCGTTTTGACGAACTGGCCTTGTTGCGACGTTGGATCGCTCGCAACGCCAGCATTGTTGATCGTGCCGGAGAAGCTGGTGCTCGTGTTATCGGTGCCAACGAACAGGACGTTGTTGGCGGGGGTGTCGATCGTTTCGCTCCCGGAGAGATTGGGCCGCTCAGTCACCGTCTGCTGCGCCAATGCCGGCACGGGTGACAGGCCCATGAGCCATATGGCATGGAGGATGCAAAAAGGGTTGAGTCGCTGGTGCCGCGTCGTCAGCGGAATCGTCAATCGACCGCGCGCGCCGCCGGCCAACGTGCTTAACGATGCGCGATGAATCGCTCTTGCCGTCACGATGACCCTCCGTTACTTGCCGGTGAAAGTCTGCCAAGTCAAGCGAGCTTGACTTCGGGAGACCGACCCATCGACGTTGACTTTGGAAAGCATCTCCCCGAACAGTCGTTGCCTTACTGGTTATGCGCACGCGATTGAGTTGTTGCCAAGTTCTGCTAAGAGTAGGTAGGCAGATTGAATTGTCAAGAATTAGCCGGGAAGGCTTCGATTGCGGTCCTGTCATGCGAGTTACCAACGGCTCGCCACCCGAGAAAAGCGCCTAAGCATATCGTCGTGTCCCGATTGGATCTCCGCTTTCCAGATTGCCACTGACGTTTGACTGTCCCGGCGATGCTTCCGGTGAGCGGCTCCTCGCGGCCGAGCGCAGCCGTTTACCAACCGCGCAACAACCCGGTGATACTTCGGCATCCACTCAGTCAGATCGCGCCCGCCTCAGTTAGAGATGCCTCGGACCCGCCGCGATGCCGCCCGCATCCGTTGGGACTTCTGCTTTCCCAACCATTGCAGCGATTCCCGCACGACCTCGGGCGGAACCTCATTGAATGACGCGCTGCGAATCAGCGCCTCGCTTGCGGCAATGTCGTTGAACTGCCCCAGCTTGTTCTGCACGGATGTCAATTCCTTGATGGTGCGACCGTGTCCGCCTTTGATAACGGGTTGAAAAAACTCCAGCAGGTACCTCAGTTTTTTGCCTGCCTTTCGAACGTCGTGAAGATCCTCCTCGTGGGTGTCCTCGCTGCGTGCAGCGCGTCTGCTTCGCTTTTGAAGTGCACGCCGTGCTAGACGGACACGCTTCTCGGCGAACGCCTGAATGGGTAGATTGTCGCAACGCGACAGCAGTGTGGTTTGCGCGCGAAGCAGGACATCGTTCAGAAACGCCTCGACATCGTCGCTTTTGATCATCGTCCGGCTATGCACCACCGCCTGCGCGCGCTTCTCGCGCGCCGCGGCCACCAGCAGTTCGATCGAGGCGCCGGACTCCTTGGCGGCTCTCAGCAGATCGCCTGCTATGTCCCAGTCACGGGTTCGGCCTGCCACGGCCGCAAGACGCTTGAATTCTTCGGTGGCTTGCGCGGTCGATTCCTCTCCGAGGTATGGAGAGTACGCCCAGTACAAAGCCCGAAGCTTTCTGAAAGCGACGCGAAGCTGATGAAACCCTTCTGCATCGGTCTGCGTGGATAGCTCTCTTGCCCTTTGCACGGCTTCGGCCACCACTGGCGCCGCCAGCGACGAGAAGGTACTAGCGATGGAACTCGTTTTTGAAAGTGATGAACCGGCCGTCCGGCGGTTGACTTTGAAGAGAGTGTTTGGCCGTGGCAAGGACCAGTCACCATCCATATTCATTGCAGCCTCGAGTCGAATAGAAAATTCATTTGCCGAGACCTTACCATAGCGACCCTCGAGCGCTGAGATTGTGACGCGGTGATGACATGCTTTAAGCTGCCGCGCGTCCGCTGTCCTCGCTTCGAAACATTACCGGCTTCTGCTGTTCTGTATTAGGATGCTCAACTATGTCTGGCAACGCCCGATACGCCGCCGTGTGGTGCGCGTCTTGAGAGCATCTGGGGCATAAGTGGGAGTTCGGTTTGAAAAAACGCGCCACCGTGATCTGTCGCAGAGGTAAGCGAATCCTTCTGGTCGCACGTAGTCAAGCAAAGTGGGCTTTACCGGGCGGGATCCTCAAACGAGGAGAACATCGCACGGACGCCGCACTTCGGGAACTCAAGGAAGAAACTCAACTATCCGGCAAGTCGGCCAAGCATCTCTTCGACTTCCGTGGCAAGCAGAAGCACCATCACGTGTTTTCCTGCGAGATCCCGAATCGGGCCAAAGCTCGCCCGAGTAACGAAATAGCCAGGTGTCGCTGGGTTCACATGGACGAGATCCGTCGCCTCATGACCAGCGGGCCGACGACCGATATCGTGAAGCTCATGTATCAGCGGCGCAGGAAGTAGCCCAGACCTTCAACTGATACCCCGGCGTCCGATTGCACTGCCAGGAACTAGACAAGCGAGGCCGGCGCACCAGCCTCGCTCAGAATTTCGAAAGCCCGAAAAACTACACCGCGAACTTGAGCGCCTGTGCGAAATCCGCAATCAGGTCGTCGATATCCTCGATGCCCGCGGACAGCCGCAGCATGCCGTCGGAAATGCCCATCGCCTTGCGCGTTTCCGGCCCGGCTTCGAAAAAGATCGTCGGTGCGACGGGAATGATCAGCGTGCGCGTGTCGCCGAGACCGGTCGCCTTGACCGGCAGCTTGAGCGCGTTGACGACTTCGACCATGCGATCCACGTTGAGTAATTCGAACGACAACAGCCACGACGCGCCCTTGAACAGCGTCTGTGCGATCTCGTATTGCGGATGGCTCTTCAGGCCAGGATAGAACACGTTGCCGATCGCTTCGTGCCCTTCGAGAAACTTCGCGAGCGCGAGCGCATTGTCGCTGCTTTGCTTCACGCGCAAGGCGAGCGTTTCCGCGCCCATCGAGATCGAGTGCGCCTGCTCGGACGACAATGCCGCGCCCATGTCTCGCAGGCCTTTCTTGCGGATCTGCAGCAGCCCCTGATCCTTCGCCGCCGAACGCCGATAGTCGTCGGCGATGTTCGGATACGCGCTCCAGTCGAACAGACCGGTATCCGTCACCGCGCCGCCGAGGGCCGCGCCATGACCCGCGATAGTCTTCGTCAGCGAGTTGATGACGAGGCTCGCGCCGACCGCCTTTGGCTTGAACAATGCGGGCGAGGTAATCGTGTTATCGACGAAGTACACGATGCCGCGCTCACGGCACACGTCACCGATACCTTGCAGGTCGGGAATCTGCGTGCCCGGATTCGCGATGGTTTCGACGAACACCATGCGCGTATTCGGCCGGATTGCGTTCTTCACGTCGTCGACGTTGCACGCGTCGACGGTCGTGACTTCGATGCCGAGCCCCCGCAACGTGCCGAACAGACTGTTGGTGTTGCCGAACACGTAACGGCTCGACACGAGATGATCGCCCGCGCGCAGCAGCGTGAGGAACGTCGCGGTGATGCCGGCCATGCCTGTGCTGAAGCAGATGGTGCCGACGCCTTCTTCGAGGCTGGTGATCTTGCGCTCGAGCGCGGCCGTGGTGGGCGTGCCCTGCCGTGCGTAATTGAAGCCGCCTTTCTTCGTGCCCTGGAACACGCCGATCAGGTCCTCGACGCGCTCGAAACCATATTGCACGGACGTATGAACTGGCTGACGCAAGGCACCGTGCTCGGTGCCCGCAATTCTGTCGCCGTGAACGATGCCAGTGGTGAAACCTTGCTTGTCCATTCCTTCTCCGCTTTTTTAGATCGATTGCTGCCAACCGATTATCGCCTGTAACCGCTCGCCGGCGAAGTCCTTGGCGTCCCGTCCGGCGGCGCGGGACACCCCGAATGGGCAAAACCCGCTCCGCGATGTTGCGCTGCGGGGTTGACTAGCCTTGGTGGCACGAACAGGCTCTAAGTCTTCATCGACCAGCACGGGAGCGAACGTGGCCGACCCTGATCATCCTGCTAGCAAACCGAAGACGGCGCACATCATCGCCGCGCAGGCGAGCCCGTGCGACGAGCTCGTCATCCGCACGCAGCCCATCACGACCGGCCGCCCATGCCAGCGCAAGCGCCTCGCGCTGGGCGCGACGATCGGTGGTTCGAGCATGGCGTTCATCGATGGCTCCGTCGTCAACGTCGCGCTGCCGGCCATTCAGAGCGAACTCGGCGCGAGCGTCGCGGCGATGCAGTGGGTCGTCAACGCGTATCTGCTGTTTCTCGGCTCCCTCGTGCTGGTCGGCGGATCGATGGGCGACAAGCTCGGCCGGCGCACGGTGTTCATCGCGGGCGTCGCGCTTTTCACGCTGGCGTCGGTCGCTTGCGGGTTGGCACCGAATACGTTTGCGCTGGTCGCCGCGCGCGCGGTTCAAGGCATCGGCGCGTCACTGCTCGTACCCAGCAGTCTCGCGATCATCGGCGCGGTGTTCGACGACGCAGCGCGCGGACGGGCAATCGGCACCTGGGCGGGCGTTGGCGCGATCACGTCGGCCGTGGGGCCGGTGGCGGGCGGCTGGCTCGTCGACGCATGGTCGTGGCGCGCGATCTTCTTCCTGAACGTCCCGCTCGCGGCGCTGACGATCGCGCTCGCCATATCGGCGGTGCCCAACAGCCACGGGGCCGATGCGCCTGGACAGCTCGACTGGCCCGGCGCACTGAGCGCGGCCACGGGCCTCGCCGCGCTGACGTTCGGCCTGACCGAAGCATCGGCGCGTGGCTTCGCGCATCCGCTCGTATTCTGTGCGATTGGCGCCGGCGTGCTGATGCTCGCCGCATTCGTGACCATTGAGGCGCGCAGCCCCAACCCGATGATGCCGCTCGACCTGTTTCGCTCGCGCGACTTCGCCGGCGCCAACCTCGTCACACTGCTGCTTTACTTCGGCCTTGGCGGCACGTTCTTCTTCCTGCCGTTCACGTTGATCCGCGCGCATGGCTACACCGCGACCGAAGCGGGGGCGGCGCTGTTGCCGGTGCCTTTCATCATCGGTTTGCTATCGCGCTTCACTGGCGGTCTGACTAGCCGCTTCGGTTCGCGCACGCTGCTGACCGTTGGCCCGGGCGTCGCCGGAGTCGGGTTCACGTTGCTGGCGCTGCCGTTCGTGCGCGGCAGCTATTGGGCTGAATTCTTCCCTGCGCTCGTCGTGCTCGGGCTCGGCATGACGATCACCGTCGCGCCGCTTACCACGACCGTGATGGGTGCGGTGCCGAGCGACCGCACAGGCGTGGCGTCCGGCATCAATAACGCCGTTGCGCGCGTGGCGGGTCTGCTGGCGATTGCGGTGCTCGGCATCGTATTCGTGTGGTCGCACCACGCGGCGCTATCGGCGCGCCTCGACGAACTGCATGTGCCGCAAGATACGCGCCAGAGCGGGCAATTGCTGGCGCCGGTCGAGCAAGCGGGAGGGGCGGCGGGCGACTCGCATACGCCGCGCGAGACATCCGTGGCGCGCGCGCAAGCCGATGCGATGACCGACGCGCTGCGGGCCGTCGCGCTCGTCTGCGCCGCGTGTGCGTTCGCCGGAGCGGGGCTTGCGATGGCCACCATCCAGCCGCTGAAACGGCCGGCGTTGGCGCGCCCGGAGTGAGATACGAAACTCAGTGGTGAACAGGCCGCACCGGGGACCCCGTCGGCCGGATCACGGCGGCCGCTCGCGCCTCGATTCTTGCCGCCGACGAAGTCGGTTGATGTGGCGCGCTGTCGTACCCGTTCATTTGTTCATCGATGATGAAATCCGCGACTCTCATCGCGTCCATCGAGTTGCCGTCCACGTCGTTCCACTCGCGAATCGCGCGATTGACCTTGGTTAGCGCGGTGACAGCAAGCAGTATGGCGTCGGTCTCGGTGATCTTGCCTTCGAGATCATCTACGAGGTAGTCCGCAACACGTAGAGCCGCGCCGATCAGATTGCTGTCGTCGCTCAAGTCCGTCAGTACCGCATGAACCACTGCGAGGCAAGCATCTTTGCGTGCAAGTGCGATGTCTGTCATGAGGTTCTCCAGAGTCCAGGTGCAAACACAATTTATTCCGAGTGCTCCCTGCATGTCGAATGCGCCCACCGTGAAGCCGCCACCGCGTTGCCTTTACCAGCGCTGGTGGACGTGCGGCGCGATATGGCGCTGATAGACATCCCGGACCCGTTGCATGACCTCGTCGGACAGCGGCGCGAGGTTCGCGGCCGAGACGTTCGACGCCGCCTGGGCCGCGTTTTTGCTGCCCGGGATGATGACTGAGACGGCATCCTCCATCAGGATCCAGCGCAGAGCCAGCTGCGCCATCGAGGCGTTCACGGGTACCAGGCTGCGCAGTTCGTCGACCGCTTGCAACGCGACGTCGTAGGGCACGCCGGAGAACGTTTCGCCGACGTCGAACGCCTCGCCATGCCGATTGAATGCACGATGGTCGTCTGATGCAAAAGTCGAATCCGCGGACATCTTGCCCGTGAGCATGCCGCTGGCCAGAGGCACTCGCGCGATGACCGCAACGTCTTTCTTTTGCGCTTGCCTGAAGAACAGATCGGATGGACGCTGACGGAACATGTTGTAGATGATCTGCACCGAAACCACGTTCGGATATTCGATCGCCTTCAGCGCTTCTTCCACCTTTTCGACCGACACGCCGTAGTAGCGGATCTTGCCGGCGGCGACGAAGTCGTCCATTGCGTCGAACACCTCGGGACGGTAGTAAACCTCCGTCGGCGGGCAATGCAACTGGATCAGGTCGAGCGTGTCGACGCCGAGATTCGAGCGACTCCGGTCGATGAAAGCTTCGAGCTCGCGCTTGTTCAGATAGCCGCTGGTCACATGCGGGTCGAGTCGGCGCCCGAGCTTGGTGGCGACAATCGGACGTTCGCCGCCTCGTTGCCGCAGCACGTCGCGGATGATCCGTTCGGAGCGACCATCGCCGTAGACATCGGCCGTGTCGATGAACGTGACACCGTTGTCGAGCGCGGCATTTAGCGCGGCCTTGGCGTCATCTTCCGCAACACTGCCCCACGAGCCGCCGATCGCCCATGCCCCAAAACCGATTTCCGACACATTCCAGCCGGTACGACCAAATTTTCTCGTCGAAAGCGTCATTTCGATGCTCATCCTCTGTTTTTTTGCGAAGTTGCGTTGCAGGCGGTTCATGACCCTTGCGGGAGCGCCGGCGACCTTTGTACATAGTGTAGCAAGCGGGCAGGGCCGTTGAAGTAGGGTATGCGTCCGGGCGGAATCGATGACCGCCCGCGCGATGCGATGAAGTATGATTTCCACGGCATCGAAGCGGCCGCTCCGACAACAGGACGTGGAACCCGGAAGAAGGTGGCGTAATGACAACCAACGCAGGTTCTGACGGCATCGCGAACGACGGGCTCGGCGGCACTCGCACGAGTGCACGGATTCCGGCCATCGCACCACCGCGAACCGCGCTTGTCGTCATGCACTACCAGACCGACATTCTCGGACTCTTTCCGTCGGTCGCCCCCGCCTTGCTCGCCAATACGCGCAGCTTATGCGACGCGGCCCGGGTCAAAGGCGTCAGCGTCTATTTCGCCAACCTCAGGTTCAGTCCGGGCTATCCGGAAGTCAGCCCGTTGAACAGGAATGGGCAGGGAATCAAAAGTCTTGGCCTCTTCCTCGCAGATCGGACCGCGCCGGAGTTGGGCCAGCAGGCCAACGAACCGCTCGTCATCGCGCATCGTGCGAGCGTGTTCTTCGGCACCGATCTGGAGGCGAAGCTTTCCGGGCAAGGTATCGATTCGCTGATCATGGTCGGCATCGCGTCGACCGGAGTCGTGCTCTCCTCGGTCGCGTACGCCAGCGACGCGGACTTCCGCCTGTATACGGTGAAGGATTGCTGTTACGACCCGGACCAGGTGGTCCACGAGCATCTGTTTTCTACCGCATTCGATTCACGCACAACGGTGCTGTCACTGGCGGACGCGTTACTGCTGCTCGCGTAGACCAATATCGCCAGCTCGATTACGTCTTTCCGCGGCGTTCCGTTGGTTTCGCTACGAACAAACCCCGCTATCGCACCAGCGCTTTCGGGCCGCCCGGCGTGACCGAGTAACCGTCGTTCAACGTCTGCAGGAATGCGATGACGTCGCGAATCTCGGCCTCGTTCAGCGCGGGCTTGCCGCCGAGCTTCCGATCCATCGGCGCATCCGCGAAGTCGACGTTGTTGCGATAGCGGCGCGGCAGATCGTCGATTTTATCGACCTTGCCGTTGACCCCCTTCGGATACCACTTCGCCGGATTGGTATCGCGCTCGACATAGAAGCGCATCACGTCCTCGAGCTTATGAAAGCGGCCGTTGTGGAAAAACACCGAGCGCGTCGCAACGTTGCGCAGCGTCGGTGACTTGAACATGCCGCAGAAGCCGGTTTCCTTCGCCAGATCAGAGCGATAGGGGCCGCACAGCCCAAGGTCGAAATACGTCGGATCGCGATTGGCCGGAATGTCCGGGTTGCGCGGCACCCCGAGCGCAATGAACGAAAAGTCGGCGAATTGCGCCGGCCGTCCACCGGGCCCGGGCGCGTCCAGATGGCATTTTGCGCAATTGCCCTTGTCGGGGTTATTGAACAGCGCGTAGCCGCGCAGTTCCTGCGCCGTGAAGTCCGCATTGCCCGACATCGCCGCATCGAACTTGCTCGTGTACGGATGGAAGCTCATGTCTTCGGCCTGAAACGCTTCGAGTGCTTCGCCGATGTGCGCGAATGCCTTGTCCGTCTGCGAGAAGACCTGGGCGCCGAAGACCTTTCTGAAGGTGTCGGCATAAGCGCTGCGCTGCAGCTTCGCGACGACTTCGGCCGCGCTGCGGTTGGCCATCTCGTTGGGATTGAGCAGCGGCATCGACGCCTGATCGTGCAACGATGCGGCGGCGCCGTCGCGCATGAAGCCGCCCGTCGGTCCTTCGTCCTCGGTATCTTCCGAGGCGGGCGTATAGAAGTGCCGGCTGAACAACGGCGTGAAGCTCAGATAGCGCAGCGACGGCACCGAACGCGTACCCGGCTGGCGCATGTCGGCGCCGCCCAGTTGCACGGCAAGGCCGTTCGGTGGACCGTAGGCGTGCTCGGGACTATGGCAGCTCGCGCATGACATCTTTCCCGAGGCCGATAGCGACGCGTCGAAGAATATCTGTTTGCCAAGTTCGGCCCGCTGGCTCAACGCGGCAGGGCTCGCGGGGTAGCGAACCCATCTTTGCACCGAGACTTTGGCGGCCGCCTTGGGCGCCGCTTTCGATGCCGCGGCAAAGCCGCCCGCGGGGGCCGTCAGTCCATTGCTCGACGGTGCTTGTGCCGTGGCTGAAAAGCTCGCACCCAGCGTGAAGGCGGCGAAGGCGGCAATCGTTGCAGCGCCCAATCCACTCGCCACTTTGAAGCAATCTGGAATCATCTGCATGCGTGCGTCGTTTCAACGGAAGACGGTGGAGCGAAGGCCCCACCGTTTTTTCGATGCTCTCGTCGATCAGAAATTGAACATCGCCATCAGGTCGCCGATCGAAGTCGTGTTGATCGGCAGATACGGGCTTTGCGTCGAGGTGACCGGATTCGGCAGACGGTCGCGGCTACGCGTCGACAGCGGCTGCAGGCGCCAGTTGCGTTCGATGAATTTGAGCACCGACGCATGATCGTAGTACGTGTGGTCGACCAGCCCCTTGCGGGCATACGGCGACACCACGAGCATCGGAATGCGCGGACCGTCGCCGAAGAAATCGAGGTTCTGGATCGCGCCGGTGTCGAAGTGGCCGCCGCCTTCGTCGGTGGTGATCAGGATCGCCGTATGCGCCCACAGCGTCGGATTGGCCTGAACGTTGGCGATCACGGTCTTCAGGAACGCCTCATAGGTGGCCGGTGCCGAATAGCCGGGGTGACCGCTGTCGAGGTTCTTCGGCACGACGAACGACACCGCGGGCAGCGTGCTGTTCTTGACGTCGTTGGCGAACGTCGTCAGATCGGTCAGGTTCGCCTTCAGCGCGGGCGTGCCCATCACCTTGCTCGACGCGACCAGCGGGTCGCCGATGACGTTGTACTGCGCCGACTGTGCAAGCGCCGCCGCCTGCGCCGCCGGCAACCCGTCCGCGAGCTCCAGCAGCTGGGTTTCAGCTGCAAGGTCGCTGGTGGTGCGCCCGCCCGTATACCACTTCCACGACACGCCCTTGGCGGCCAGCGCCTCGGCGATGGTGGGCACGGTCTGCGGCGGGTAGTTGTAGTTGTTCGGACCGATCGGCTGGACGTTGCCGTTCAGGTCATAACCGGGGTTGTAGTTGTTGACGAGATAGTACTTGCCCGCGTCGCAATTGCTTGCGACCTTCTTCGCGGCGAGGAAATTGAGAATGGCTGAGACGCCGGCCTGGCTCGCATCGGAACAGTTCACGTAGGAGCCGCCTTCGTAGCCGTCTTGGGTGTAGAAGTTCGCCGTTTGCGGCATCGGGTCAGGATTTTCGATCTGGTTGGCCGGCGGCGTTGCGACGGTGCCGGCCGTGTTGAAGTACGGCTCGTCGGCCGTCGCGATCGAGAAGAAGTTCGCGCCGGTGCCGCCCATGATCGACTGGTGATAGTTGTCGCTGACCGCGTAGGTTTGCGCGAGTGACTGGAAATACGGCGCATCGCCGGTCGACATGTTCATGAAGCCCATCAGTTCGCCGCCCTGCGACGGATTCTGCGGCGTGATGCCGGTCGTATCGCCGCCCTGGCCGACCGTGGTGGCCACCCACGTGAACATGTCGTGCTTGCTGTTGTCGCCGCCGGTTTGCTGCCACATCTGGAAGAAGCGATGGACCGGGTCGCCGGTCATCGCGTAGAGCGTCAGCAAGGGCGCGACGGCCGTGACCTGCTGCGCGTACGGTACGTACCTGGTGATCTGGAACGGGCCGTTAGGCAGCGTGGCCGGGAAGCGCGTGTCGGCCGTGCCGCCGCCGGTCGTGAAGGTCTGGAGGTTTTCGATGCCGATCTGTTCCGGCTGCGGCAGAGTCGCATACGCCGCGCCGCGCGTCGGGTTGATCGTGTAGGCCGTTTGCGTCGTGCCCTGGTTCTGGGCAGCCTGCGCGAAGTTCGGACCCGGCGTGCCGTCCGCGTTGATGATGCCTTCCGACAGCAGGTTCTTGACCGTCTGGCCGTCCGGCGCGACGTAGCCGCCGAACAGGCCGTCGAAAGTCTGGTTCTCGCCGACCACGACGATGACGTGCTGAATCGGCGTCGTGGTCGCGCTGTTGCTCAACGCGAGCGCCGAGGTCACGGCGGCGGCCGGCATCGCGCCGGAGACCGCGCCCGTGGACGGGATCGAAACCTGCGCGCGGCTGGCGTCGACACCGGCGGCGACCGTGCCGGCGTGCACCGTGAAGCGCGCGATATCGAACAGGTTATCGAGCGGGTTACTCGCATTCGCCTGGTAGGGCGTGCCGATCGGGTCCGCGACGGTATTGACCGGCACGTTGAACGCGCTGAACAGTGGCTGCAACGCGCCCGCGACGGCCGCGTCGGCCTGGGCGATGCTGCTCGCGGAGATCTTCGCCGACGCGATCTGCGCGCTGGTCGGCGCGCCATTGGGCACGATCCCCAGCACGCGCTGCGTGAGCAGCGACGTCAGCGGATTCAGATTGGCGACCACGGACACGGCCGCACCCGACGACGCGGGCGCGGGATCGATGACCGCGGACAGGGTGGCCGGCGTGCCGTCCGCATCGTTGAATGGCGCGGTCAGAACGAACGGCGCCTTGCCCGTCATCGACACGGTGAACTTGCCGGTCGCGTCGGTGAGGCTCGACTGCGCGCTCTTCCCATCGCTGTCCGTCACCGTGACGGTGACGCCGACGATGGGCGCGCCGGCGGCGGCGATGCCCGTCGCGGTGACGCTGGTGCTGGTATTCGCGCTGGCACTCGAGCCGGTGGCGGGCGAGCTGACATTGTCGGGGCCGCAAGCGGCGAGCGAAAGCATGACTCCCAAACCGGCGAGTGTCGAGGCGCTTCTTTTCATGGTCGTTGGGTCGTGGGGGTTGTCGGTCGTCGTTTTTTTTCTGTGCCGCAAGACTCAAGACCGCTCGACGTCGCGGGCCTCACTGGCGCCGCGATCTTCCCAACGCCATATGACAAGGCCGTGATGACGTCCCGCGGCTCGATCGACGGTTCTCTCTAATTTGCTACGACGGCGCGGTCGATATGGCTCGACCGGCGACGCCCTGCTTGTGCAAGCGGGCCGACTTCCTGCATGCGAGCATGATTCACGCCTCGCGCATGCCGTACTCGGCGATCACGATGAGTTACTCGCCACATCGGCATGTGATTTGCTGGCTGATACTGGAAGAGAAACCAACCGGATGACAAAACGTGGCGTCGAAAACAACGGGCATCGCCCCGCTCCAGATGTTCGAAAGCGTCGTCATCCGGTTGTACGACGGCGGCGTCCTGTCGCCGGCCGTGCTCGAACGTGTGATCGGCGCCTTCGCGCAAGCGGATGTCGACTGGCATGACACGGTGGAGGGCCGCTCCGTCGACGGTCGTTCACTGCACGAAATCGTCGCGCTGACGATGCTGCCGGGACAACCTGTCCGATCGGCATCGGCATCGTTCATGACTGTGATCGAACACATCGCGGGCGTCGCGCCGGATACGGACGAGAAAGCAGCGCAGCCAAAAACCGCGCGACGCAAAGAAACCGCGCCGCCGGTGGATGAAACGGACGCGGAGTCGGAGTCCGAATCGCAAGAACTGCTTGCGCAATTGTCGGGCGACGGACGATCCAGCAAGCGCCGCCGCGCGACCGAACAGGATCGGCCGGCGGGTTCGCGCGGCTATAACCCGTTCGTCAACGCACGGCCGCCGCGTTCGAAAAAGCCGTGACGCCGGTTGCCTTCGTCGACAGGAACGGTCGTTGGCAACGTCGTTCTGGTCGGCGACGAGCGGGGTGAGTTGCACTGACATCGTGAGGACGTCTCGCCGACGGGGGCGTTGGCCCAACCCGGTTCCCCCGCTGCCGTACACTATCCGCTGGCCGCATTGGCCGCTGCCCGCCAGCTCCAACCCATGCCCACTTCACTCAGTCCCGCCAACTGGCTAATCGCCCGCCGCGATGCCGAAACCGGCATCGAGAGCCTGCGCGCGCATTTCGGCGGCCACGCCTACGATCCGCACGATCACGACGACATGTTGATCGGCTATACGGAGCAGGGCGTGCAACGCTTCCAGTGTCATCGGTCGTTGCACACGAGCGTGCCGGGCCGCGCGATCCTGATCGAGCCCGGCGCGCTGCACGACGGTCACGCGCCAGAGGCGGCCGGCTTCACCTACGCGATGCTGTATCTGCCGCAAGCCTGGGTCGAGCGCGCGGCGCGGCGGCTCGATCTGCCGGGACTGGCCGGCGTCGAGGCGGCGTTCGGCCATACGCTGGTCGACGATCGCGCGCTCGTCGATGCGATCGGCCAGGCCTTCTCCGCGATCTACGGCAACGAGGGCCGGCTCGCGCGCGACCAGACGCTCGATCGTCTGCTGCTGCAACTCGGCGCCCAGCTACGCGATGCGCCGCTGACCGGCGACCCCGCTGCGTCACCTGCGATCACGCGGGTGCGCGATCTGTTGCACGAACACATGGACGGCAATCTCGGACTCGACGAACTCGCCGAAGTTGCCGGCATCGACCGGTTCAGGTTGACGCGTCTGTTTCAGCGCGCGTTCGGCACCTCGCCGCATGCGTATCTGGTGCGCTTGCGCCTGCGCGCCGCGCGGCGCCTGCTCGCGACCGGCCGCACGCCAGCGCAGGTCGCCGCCGAAGTCGGCTTCGCGGATCAGAGCCATCTCGGCCGCTGGTTTCGTCGGGCGTACCGCATGACGCCGGCGGCGTACCGGCAGATGTGCACAAACGTTCCAGACCGATCGCGCGGCATCGTCGATCATGAGCGGCTCAACGAGGAGTCATCATGTTCGATACCAAAGTGGCGCTGATCGTGCGCAGCGATCTCGCGGTCTGGCAGAAGCTCAATGTGGTCGCGTTTCTCGCGACCGGTGTCGCGGCCGCGGCGCCCGATGCGCTGGGCGAGCCCTACGAGGATGCCGCCGGGCACCGCTACGGCCGCATGCTCGGCCAGCCGATGATGGTGTTCGCCGCCGACCGGTTCGGTCTGCAGGGCGCGCATCGGCAGGCGCTGTCGCGCGAACTCGGAATCGTGCCGTATGTGCACGCGATGTTTTCGACGGGGCATGACGCGGCGAATCGCGCAGTCTTTCGCGCCGAGGACGCGGCGAATCTCGATCTCGTCGGTCTCGCACTGCACGGACCGAAGAGAGCCGTCGATAAGGCCGTGAAAGGTTTGGCCTTGCACGAATGAGTCAACGAGTGCGCGAGTCGCTCGATTGTCGACGGTACTCGCGCCGAACCCTAAAAGAAAAACGTTTGCCGCGCCGGACGCGAATTGCGTTAAAACAAAAAAGGCTTATTCGGCGAATGCACGGGGCATATCCAAAGGGCATAGATCAGAAAGGCACAAGTCGCACCCCCTCAATAGCGGATCGTGCCGCCATCGTGGCAATGCGATTGCAAGTCGTTGTCGAGAAACGAATTGTCGGCGATTGCACCCGCGCGCTCGCCAACTCGTTTCAAATGGTTCTTTGCAAAAACGGCTTTCTACAGCACGGACATGCTCGCAAGAAATCCTTGCATATACGTTTCCTCCTGAATTTGACCTCAGTCAGAATTGAACGTGTTGATGTTACACTGCAAGCCGCTGGAGCCATTCTGGCAAAGGGCTTTGGTGTTTCCAGCTCAAAGTGGTTTGAAACGCGTCCACGACTTGTCGCCGGTGTCGTGCGTGCGGCAGCCATTCACTGGACTTCTCCAACACCCTGCTGCGTTCCCGGATTCCTCAGGTACTAATACCGTGTACTCTCAAACGCAAATCGACCCGGTGATCAGCTTCCGCAACTCGCAGCGCGAGCACGTGCGTGGGACGATCATTAACCTCCAGAGAAAGTCTTTGGTCATGGAGGTCTATAACCCCTATTCCATCGTGCAGGTCAGCGAGGTGTTAAGCGAGCTGAGCGTGCGCATGGGCACCAAGAATGCCTATCTCGGCAAGGCGGTGGTGGTGAGTCTGGTGAACACCGGTCTGACCGCGGTGGTTTCGCTGGCACTCATCGACGAATGGCGCGAGCTTAGCGTTCTGCCCAATGAAGCGAAGTCGGTCGGCCGGGAAGCAGAACTCTTTATCAGCGACTGGGACGCCCGCTTCAATATCCGGCGCGACTATCAGATCGTCGTGAACGAGATGCGCGCGTTCCTGTCGGAAGTGTCGCGCTGGGTCGAGCAGGTCGACCTGACCGAGAGCTTGCCGAAGACCGAAGAAGGCAGGCTGCGCGAGGACCTGTTCTACGAGCTCGCCACGCCGATCATGCTCAAGATCAAGTTCTTCCTCGACCGCCTGGAGGAAGAGGCCGAGCGCGTCGACGCCGAGACCGCACCCGTGCATCGCACGTATGCGCAAGCGGCACTGCATCCGTTGCTGCTGCGCGCGCCATTCGTCTACCGCACGTTCACCAAGCCGCTCGGCTATGCCGGCGACTACGAGATGGTCAACCAGATCCTCAGCGATCCGCAGCAGGGACCGACCACATACTTCCAGATCGTCAATACCGCGTTCCTGCACGCGGCGGTCGCGACTGCGCACCGCAACCGCATCACGCTGCTGATCGACTTTCTGACGCGTCAGGCCGAAGCGGCGCGCGCTGCCGGCAGGCCGTTCCGCATCCTCAACGTCGGTTGCGGGCCCGCTTTCGAGATCCAGCGCTTCGTGCGCGAATATCCGCATCCGGAGCTGCTGTCCTTCGAGCTTGTCGACTTCAGCGAGGAAACGCTGGCGTTTACGAAGGACGCGATCGAAAGCTCGGCGAATGCCGCGGGCCATAAAGCCTCGGTGCAAATGGTGCATCAGTCGGTGCACGATCTGCTCAAGCGTAAAATTTCAACGGACCCCTCCGCGCGCGAATTCGACGCGGTGTACTGCGCGGGTCTGTTCGACTATCTGTCGGACAAGGTCTGCGCGCGTCTCCTGAGTTACTTCGCCGCTCGCACGCGAGCTGGCGGTCAGTTGCTGGTCACCAACGTCCATTCGGCGAATCCGGAGAAGTACGGGATGGAGCATCTGCTCGAGTGGTATCTGATTTATCGGAACGAAAGCGGCATGAGCTCGCTGCTTCCCGCCAACTCCACTGACCAGAAGCTCTACGTCGACAAGACCGGGGTGAATGTGTTCGCGGAAGCCACGATCCTCTGAAACCGTGTCGACATCCCTGTTCATGACTACCAGTCCCCTGCAGAGCGGCTATCAAACCGAGCTGGCCGACTTTCGCGTCACGTTCAGCCGGGGCGGCGCGTGCACAGCGATTGCGCTCGTGCTGCTCGGCGTGGGGCTGGATTACGCGCAGTATCCGCAGTATCAGACGTCGTTCGCGCTCGCGCGCCTGCTCGTGTCGTTGATGATCGGCGGTATCATCGCCTTGCTCGACACCAGCATGGGGCGGCGGCTTACTCCATGGCTGACGCTGTCCTGGCTGCTGCTGCCGCAGGCGATGATTTCATGGATGATCTGGCGCACCGATGGTGTTCTGTCGCCCTACTACATGGGCCTGAATCTGGCCATCTTCGCGTCCGGCATTGCGTTGCCATTCGGTCTGTGGCAAAACCTCGTGTTCGGCGTGCTGTCCTGCTTTCTGTATCTGCTGGCCTGCCTGTTGCCTCCGCATGAGGGCGTGCCGCTCGGCACGATGACCGTCAATGTTCTGCTCCTTCTGTTCGCCGCTGCCGCAAGTGCCGTCTACACGTTTTTCAACGAACGCGTGCGCTTCATGCTGTTTCGCCTGAAGGCCGAGGTGTCCGAGAAAAACGCGGAGGTCTCCGCGAAGAACGCCGAACTCGAAGTGATCAATCGGCAGTTGCTCGACATCAAGGGCCAACTGCTGCAGCAGGAAAAAATGGCGGCGATCGGTACGCTCGCGGCCGGCCTGCTGCATGAAGTGAACAATCCGGTGAACTTCTGTCTGATGGCAATCGAGGTTGCGCTGGAAGAGCCGATCGCGAAGAAGGAGCCGACGCTGCAGGAATGTCTGGTCGATGCGCGGCAGGGCATGCAGCGCATCCAGCACATCGTATCGGACCTGAAGACGTTCGCGTATCGCAAGCCCGGCGCCGAGGCGGAGCTGGGTACGCCGTTCCTGTTCGAAAAGGCGCTCGATTCGGCGATCCGGCTCGTCGGCCATGAATTGCGGGGCGTCACCGTCACGCGCGAGCTGCCCGCGGATACGCTGGTGCAGGGCGACGAGGCGGCCATCATCGGCGTGCTGATCAACCTGCTGTCGAATGCGGTGCTGGCGATGCGCAAGGCGGCCACGCCCGCGCCGGCGATTCACGTCAACGTCGGATGGACCGAAGACCGCCTGCATGTGACGGTAAAAGACAACGGGCCGGGCATCGCGCCGGAGCATCTCGCGCGCGTGTTCGAGCCATTTTTTACCACCCGCGAAGTGGGACAGGGCCTGGGCCTCGGGCTGTCGATCAGCTATGCGGTGATCGAGCGTCATGGCGGCCTGCTGTTTGCTGAGAGCGAGCAGGGAAGTTGGGCGTCATTCAGTTTCGATCTGTCGCCCGCACCCTGAGAAACACCATGAATGACATCCGACAGACACAGCCCACTCTTCTCTACGTCGATGACGAAGAGTTGGCCTGCAAATATTTCGCGCGCACCGTAGGTGCCGATTACGAGGTCCTGCTCGCGACGAGCAGCGACGAGGCGATCGCTATCCTCGAGCAGGACAACGCCCGCATCGCGGTGCTGGTCACGGACTTCCGCATGCCGGGGCGTGACGGTGGCGACCTGCTGCGCCAGGTGGCGCTGGAATATCCGCACATCGTGCGGATTCTGGTCACGGCTTATGCAGACGTCGAGATGTTATTGCAGACGGTCAACACCGGCGAGGTGTTCCGCATCCTCGAAAAGCCGCTGAAGCCGGCGGCAGTGCGCGATACGCTGCAACTGGCGTTTGATCGTTACCACGAACGCGCGATGCAGAATCAGCGCCTGATCGCCATCGACGAAACCCTGGCGTTCATCGCGCACGAACTGAACACGCCGCTCGCGGCGATCGCGTTGAACGCGCACAGCATCGAAGATCGCATCGACGCGGAGCGCGATGCGGAAGGCGAAATTCTCGGCGCCGCGAAATCGATGCGCGAGAGCGCGCAGTACTGCATGGCGGTGGTGTCGTCCTTCTGGCGCTCGGTCCACAACGGGCGGCGCCGGCAACTGGAGGGCGACGAGGCGCGCATCGAGAGTACCGCGCATGGGCTGATCTCGGCATTGCTCGATACGTATCCGTTTACGACCGCGCAGCGCGCGTGGGTGCAGGTCGACGTCGACAGCGACTTTGCCGTGCTCACGCAGCCGAATTGCGTGGCGCTCGTGCTGTCGTCGCTGTTGTCCAACGCGTTGCGCGCGCTCGCGGATGTGCCGTCGCCGTCGGTGCGCTTTACCGTGACAACGGAACCCCACCCGAGCATCGGCATCTGCGACAACGGGCCGGGAATTCCGCCCGAAATCAAAGACCGCCTGTTGACGGACCCAATTACAACGCACGCGAAATCCGGGGGGAACGGCTTGGGCCTGATTCTATGCAACCGTGTCATGCAGTCCTGTGGCGGCGGACTCAGGATCGAGTCCACGTCGGAGGGAGGCACCACCGTAGTGCTGGATTTCCCCCATATCAAAGGTCAAACGCACAGGAGCTGTTGATGAACGAAGCAAAAGCCACAGAGGAGTTGGCGCCGGCGATCATCTTCGTCGATGACGAAGCTACCGCCGTAAAGTACTTCCAGCGTGCCATCGGAAGCCTGGCGCCGGTCCTGACTGGCGGCTCGGTGGAAGAGGGCAAGGCGCTGCTCGACGAGCACGGCGACAGGGTGGGGGTGCTGGTCTCCGACCAGCGTATGCCGGGCGAGTTCGGCAACGAGCTGCTGCGCTATGCGAGCGAGCGCTTTCCGCATGTCGTGCGGATTCTGACCACCGCGTATTCGGAAATCGATCAGACCGTCGCGGCCGTCAACCTCGGTCATATCCATCGCTACATCAAGAAGCCTTGGGACATCACGGCGCTGCGCATGGAACTGAAGCAGGCGCTCGAGCTGGCCGAGCTGCGCAAGGAGCGCGACACGCTGGTGCGCGAGAAGCTGGGCGTGCTGCAAAAGCAGGTGGTCGCCACTCGCATCGGTCTGGTGCGTTCGCTGTCGGCCACGCTGATCGGGCCCGAGCGCTTTCAGCCGGTCGAGACGTATCTCGCCGCAGCGGTACTCGCCGACGTGCCGAACTCCGAGCCGGACTGGCTGCTGCAGGACTACTCCGATCTGATCGCGGCCGAGAGTGCCCGCAGCGGCGCGTTCGGTCATACGGTGGCCGCGCACCTCGCCACGCTGCGTAACCGTCACGGCAGCGCGAGCGTGACTGCGAGCGACGCACTGACGACGCTGGCCGGGGTATTTTCCGAGGCTGGCATCAATGTGCGCCGCGAAGGCGATGGTCTCGTGTGCGACCAGCCGGCCACACTCGCGGAGTTTCTCGCGGAGCCGGGCAACAACGCGGTGTCGAGCGGGCACGCGGTATGGCTGGCGAGCCTTCTGTGGCTCGACGGCAATGACGTTGCACTGCAGCCGGCACGAGAAGGCGATGCGATCGCGTTCCGGCCGGCGCAGCGCGGTAGCGAGTTCGCCGCCGATCGCCTCGCCACGTGGATCGAGCAGTTCTGATTACCTTGCTTCGAGGGCGCGGCGTCTGACGCGCCACTACTCGCACTGGCTTCGCGCTGCAACCCGCCTCGGCTAGCAGCGCGAAGCTGACAACGGCTCGCGCGAGTCGTTCGAATGTTTTTCCACGCGCGCGGACAGACAGCACGCTCTTTTCACCTCGACAAGCGTTGCCTGTCAGGCCTGACTTCTCAAGCCTGAACGCGCGGCGCGAAGCGCCGCGTCCGAATCCACTTGGTAGCCACCCACTTGTCTCCCGAACGCAGCGGCGTGCTCGCATGCAGCGAACTCGGATCGCACAGCCCAAAGCGGTTCCCATATTCGAAGTAGAGCGCGTGCCCGCGCTGCGGTGCGACCGACCAGCCAAGCTGCGGAAACACCGTCTCACCGCCGCTGTCCACATCTTTCAGATACATCAGCAGCGTGCCCATGCGCTGGCCGCTGCGCGCGATCGACTCGCGATTCGCTTCGTTGCTCGTCATCAGATAGTCGACGTGCGGCGTTGACTCCGCGCCTTCCTCATAGTGCAGCATTTGCATGCCTTCGCCGTTCTCGACCGGGGTTGCCGTGAGTTCCGCGATGCGCGCCTCGATGCGCGAGATCAACGGCGTCTCGCCCAAACGGAAAAACATCCCGTGACTGCTGCGATGACCGGCGATCACATCGCGGCCGGTCACTGGATCGACGACGGCCGACCGGTCGAGCCGCGGCTGTGCGAGCGCGATCAGCTGCTCGCATTCATCGGCACTCAGGAAATTGGCGATGTGCACGGCGGCCGGTCGTTGCAGCCGCGACAGCACGCGCACCTTGCGCTCGCCGAGTTGGATCAGCGGAGCGTCGGGCACGCGCAGCGGCTCGGGCTGGTAGCTGAGCGGCGCGCTGCCGACTTCGAGCTTGTCGCCGGGCAGCGCCATACCGTACAGGAACGCCGATGCGACCGCATCGACCATCGCCGACGCGAGCTCAGCCGCGTTGTCGCGGCTCACCAGTTCGTTGACGATCGCTTGGGGCGCGACGCCGCGCGAAAGGTTGGCGGCGATCCAGTCGCGGACTTCGGCTGGGAAATTGACGGTGATGGACATCGGGGCGAGGTTGTGGGGTGTCGTGACAGTCGCGGCGCGCGCGACGCTGGCTCGCGATCGTAGCGGACGATTGTGACGATTCTGGACGCACGGCCCGGTTGTCAGTTGGCTGTCGTCTGTTACCGCATGTTGCGATGTCCCGCCGGGCCCATAACTCTGCCCATGCGGGTGTCCGCCCCCACGTGCCGCCCGATCGATGCCCCGGACTCTTCCACCGGCCAACATGTTGCACCCCTGTAACTCAAGGCCGGCGCAAGCCGGTTACATTCACGCATGCCCGTATTCAAGCCCTCGCCCCACTTCCTTACGTTTTCATAACAACACGTCCGAAGGCGTTCGACTGATGACAACGCGCGTGAACCATGGCACTTTTGCGCAGTCCCGTCAGCGGACGAGCTTCCAACCGAGTATCAACACCAATATCCGTTCCCGGAGATCAACATGAGCGAAACCGTGTCCCCGCCGCCAAAGCGCTCCCGACGCGGGCTCATCATCTTCGCGGTTGTCGTGCTCGTGCTGGTCGCGCTCGTCGTGGTTCATCTGCTGACGCGCAAGAAGCCGGTGCGCGAGAACGCGGCGATCGTCGTCACCGTCGCGCAGGCGACGCTCGGTTCGATGCCGGTCACACTGAGCGAGCTCGGCACCGTCACGCCGATCGCAACCGTGACCGTGCTGCCGCAGCTGAGCGGCTATCTGACCGAAGTCGGCTATCACGAAGGCCAGGAGGTGCAAAAAGGCCAGTTCCTCGCGCAGATCGATCCGCGCCAGTATCAGATCAGCAAGCAGCAGGCGGAAGCGACGCTCGCGAAAGACCGCGCGTCGCTCGCGCAGGCGCGCGCCGATCTCGAGCGCTATACGCAGTTGAACGAACGCAAGTCGATCGCGCAGCAAACCTTCGCGGATCAGCAATTCCTCGTGCAGCAGGACGAAGCGGCGGTGAAGGTCGACCTCGCCAACATCGCCCAATTCGATCTCGACCTCGCCTATTGCCGCATCACCGCGCCGATCGCGGGCAAGGTCGGCTTGCGGCTCGTCGATCCGGGCAACTACGTGACCGCGTCGTCGTCGACGGGCATCGTCGTCATCACGACCGAGAAGCCGACCACGGTGCAGTTCACGGTGCCGCAGGATTCGCTCGCGTCGATCCTGCAGCGTCTGGCCACCGGCGCGAAGCTGCCGGTCATCGCGTATTCGAGCGATAACTCGCGCGAGATCGCGACCGGCACGCTGTACGCGGTCAGCAACCAGATGGCCACCGCGACCGGCACCGTCACCTTGCGCGCGACCTTCGCGAACGACGACGAAACGCTGTTCCCGAACGAGTTCGTCAACGTGAAGCTGCTCGTCGACACGATGCAGAACGCGGTGCTCGTGCCGACCGCCGCGGTACAGTCCGGCGCGCCGGGCGACTTCGTCTATCTGGTCAATCCAGACAGCACGGTGTCCGTGCACAAGGTCAAGCTCGGACCGGGCGACGGCAAGAACACGGTGATCGTGTCGGGACTCGCGGCCGGCAACCAGGTCGTGACGGACGGCATGGATCGTCTGAACGACGGCGCGAAGATCCAGCCGGCGCATCCGAAGTCCGCCGCCGCGGCGAGCGGCGCGTCCGCCAGCGGCACGTCCGCCACCGGCACGTCCGCAACCGGCCCGAAAGCGGCCGCCGCCGCGTCCAAAGCCGCGCCGGCGTCGAGCGCGGCGGCATCGCCTGCGCCGGCCGCGTCCGAAGCCGCCTCGTCGTAACGGACCCCCGCGCCGATGAACATTTCCCGCCTGTTCATTCTTCGCCCGGTCGCGACGCTGCTGCTGATGATCGCGCTCGTGCTCGTCGGTCTGATCGCGATGCGCGTGCTGCCGGTGTCGTCGCTGCCGAACGTCGACTATCCGACGATTCAGGTGCAGACCTTTTATCCGGGCGCGAGCCCGACGGTGATGGCGACCACCGTGACCGCGCCGCTCGAGGTGCAGCTCGGCGAGATTCCGGGCCTGCAGCAGATGACCTCATACAGTTCGGACGGGGCGTCGGTGATCACGCTGCAGTTCGATCTGTCGCTGAACCTCGACATCGCCGAGCAGAACGTGCAGCAGGCGATCAACGCGGCGAACAGCTATCTGCCGTCTGGCTTGCCGGCGCCGCCGACCTACGCAAAGGTCAATCCCGCCGACCAGCCCATTCTGACGCTCGCGGTCACCTCGAAGTCGATGTCGCTGACGCAACTGGAGGACGTCGCGAACAACCGCCTCGGCACGAAGATCTCGGAAGTGGCGGGCGTCGGCGTCGTGACGACGAGCGGCGGCAACGTGCCCGCGATCCGCGTCGAAGCCGACCCGCACAAGCTCGCCGCCTACGGTCTGAACATCGACGATCTGCGCACGCTGCTGAGCTATGTGAACGTGAGCCAGCCGAAGGGCAATTTCGACGGCCCCGATCTCGACTACACGATCAACGGCAATGATCAGATCACCGATCCGAAGGACTACCTCGACACCGTAATCGCCTACCAGAACGGCTCGCCCGTATTCATGCGCGATGTCGCGCGCGTGAGCCAGGCCGCCCAGGACGTCGAGCGCGGCGCCTGGTACAACGGCTCGCCCGCGATCGTGCTGAACGTGCAGCGCCAGCCGGGCGCGAACGTGATCCAGACGGTCAACCAGATCATGAAGGAGCTGCCGCAGCTCGAATCGACGCTGCCGGCCGGCATGAAAGTGACCGTGGTGTCGGACAGCACCGGCGTGATCCGCGCGTCGGTCGCGGACGCGGCGTTCGAACTGATTCTCGCGATCGTGCTGGTGGTCGCGGTGATCTTCGTGTTCCTGCGCAACGTGCCCGCCACGCTGATTCCGAGCATCTCGGTGCCGGTCTCGCTGATCGGCACGCTCGCGGTGTTGTACCAGCTCAACTACTCGATCGACAACCTGTCGCTGATGGCGTTGATCATCGCAACCGGCTTCGTGGTCGACGACTCGATCGTGATGATCGAGAACATCGTGCGCTATCTGGAAGAGGGCATGTCGCCGCTCGAAGCCGCCCTCGAAGGCGCGGGGCAGATCGGCTTCACGATTCTGTCGCTGACTATTTCGCTGATCGCGGTGCTGATTCCGCTGCTGTTCATGGGCGGCGTGATCGGGCGGCTGTTCAGCGAGTTCGCGGTGACGCTCGCGGTCACGATCGTGATTTCGGCGGTCGTGTCGCTGACGGTGGTGCCGATGCTGTGCGCGCGGATGCTGCGCGCGCAGGCCGAGCGCCATCCGAGCCGCTTCGAGCGCATCAGCGAGGGCCTGTTCGACAAGACGCTCGCCGCCTACGAGCGCGGCCTGCGCTGGGTGCTCGATCATCAGACGCTGACGCTGATGGTCGCGATCGCCACCGTGGTGCTGACCGGCATCCTGTATGTGGTGATTCCGAAGGGACTGTTTCCGGTGCAGGACGTCGGCGTGATCCAGGGCATCAGCGTCGCCGACAACTCGGTGTCGTACGCGGCGATGGTGCAGCGCCAGAGCGCGCTCGCCGACGCGGTCCTGAAGGATCCGGACGTGGTCTCGCTGACGTCGTACGTGGGCATCGACGGCACCAACGCGACGCTGAACAACGGACGCTTCCTGATCAATCTGCGCGAGCGCGACAAGCGTTCGGACACCGCCCAGGAAATCGCGCGCCGGCTCGCGCAGGAAGTCGCGCACGTGCCCGGCGTGAAGCTGTTCATGCAGCCCGAGCAGGACCTGACGCTCGACACGACCGTGTCGCCGAACCAGTACAGCTTCGTGTTGCGCGGACCGAGCCAGCAGGCGTTCCAGAAGTACGTGCCGGAACTCGTCGCGCGCCTGAAGCAGATTCCGTCGCTGTCGGACGTGCAGAGCGATCTCAATAGCGACGGCCTCAGCGTGAACGTCGAAGTGAACCGGCAACTGGCCGCGCGCTTCGGCATCACGCCCGCGACGATCGACAACGCGTTGTACGACGCGCTCGGCCAGCGCATCGTGTCGACGATCTTCGAGCAGTCGGCCCAGTACCGCGTAATTATGGTCGCGAAGCCGGAAACGATGCCGACCGTGCAGTCGATCGGCAATCTGTATCTGCCGAGCCAGACCAGCAGCACGGGTCAGGTGCCGCTTTCCGGCATTGCGAAGATCCAGATCGGGAAGGCGCCGCTCGTGATCAGCCATCTCGCGCAGTTTCCGTCGGTGACGGTGTCGTTCAATCTCGCGAAGGGCGCATCGTTGAGCACCGCGGTCAAGGAGATTCACCGGGCCGAGCAGTCGATCGACCTGCCGCCGTCGATCACGTCGTCGCTGCAAGGCGCGACCGCGGCGTTCGAGGATTCGCTCTCCAGCGAGGTCTATCTGCTGATCGCGGCGCTCGTTGCCGTGTATATCGTGCTCGGCGTGCTGTACGAGAGCTTCATCCATCCGGTCACGATCCTGTCGACACTGCCGTCGGCCGGTATCGGCGCGCTGCTCTCGCTGATGCTCGCGGGTATGGATCTCGACGTGATCGGCATCATCGGCATCGTGCTTTTGATCGGCATCGTCAAGAAGAACGCGATCATGATGGTCGACTTCGCGCTCGATGCCGAACGCAATCATGGCAAGGCGCCGCGCGATGCGATCTTCGAGGCGTCGCTGCTGCGTTTCCGGCCGATCCTGATGACGACGTTCGCCGCGATGCTCGGCGCACTGCCGATGCTGCTCGGCACCGGCACCGGTTCGGAACTGCGCCGGCCGCTCGGTCTCGCGATCATCGGCGGCCTGACGCTGAGCCAGGTGCTGACGCTGTTCACGACGCCGGTGATCTATCTGTTCTTCGACCGTATGGCCACGCGCGTGAACCGCTGGCGCGCCGAGCGCGCCAGGCGCAACGGCGGCGACGAGCCGGGCGGGCGCCCGCCGGAAGGCGGCGCGGAGGGCACGCGGTGAACATCCCGGCGATCTTCATCCGGCGGCCGGTCGCGACGACGCTGCTCGCGATCGCGATCCTGATCTCCGGCACGCTCGCGTATTTCCGCATGCCGGTCGCGCCGCTGCCGAACATCGCGTTTCCGGTGATCGTCGTGCAGGCCAACATGGCCGGCGCGAGCCCGAACATCATGGCGTCGACGGTGGCCGAGCCGCTCGAGCGGCGGCTCGCGACGATCGCCGACGTCGCGGAGCTGACCTCGATCAGCTATGTCGGCTCGTCGTTGATCATCGTCGAGTTCGGCCTGAAGCGCGACATCAACGGCGCCGCGCGTGACGTCGAGGCGGCGATCCAGGCCGCGCGCGCCGATCTGCCCACCACCTTGCGCAGCAATCCGAGCTACCGCCAGTACAACCCGGCCGACGCGCCGATCATGGTGCTGTCGCTGACCTCGGACACGCTGACCAAAGCGCAGCTCTACGACTCCGCCGATTCGGTGATCCAGCAGCAACTGTCGCAGGTGCAGGGCGTCGGCCAGATCACGCTCGGCGGCGGCGCGTTGCCGAGCGTGCGCGTCGAGTTGCAGCCGGGCAAGCTCAATAGCTACGGGATCGGCATGGAAGACGTGCGCGCGGCGATCAGTGCGGCCAATGCCGACAGCGCGAAGGGGCATATCGACGTCGGCGATCAGCGCTACGTGGTCACGTCGAACGATCAGATCACGCACGCGGCGCCGTATCGCGATCTGGTGGTCGCGTATCGCGACGGCGCGCCGGTGCTGTTGCGCGACGTCGCCCAGGTGCGCGACTCGAACGAAAACATCCGCAACGCGGGGCTCTTCAACGGCAAGTCGGCGATTCTCGTGATCGTCTATCCGATGCCGGGCAGCAATGTGGTCAGCACGGTGCAGCAGATACGCAACGTGCTGCCGGCGATCGAAGCGACGTTGCCGAGCAGCGTGCATGTCGATGTCGCCATCGATCGCTCGCAGTCGGTCACCTCGTCGGTCAGCGATACCGAGCGCACGCTGTTCATCGCGATGCTGCTGGTGGTCGGCGTCGTGTTCATCTTTCTGCAGTCGCCGCGCGCGACGCTCATACCGGCGGTCGCGTTGCCGCTGTCGATCGTCGGCACCTTCGGGCCGATGTATCTGCTCGGCTATAGCATCGACAATCTGTCGCTGATGGCGCTGACCATCGGCACCGGCTTCGTCGTCGACGACGCGGTCGTCGTGCTCGAAAACGTCGTGCGGTACATGGAGCAGGGGTTGGGTCCGAAAGAGGCCGCGCTGAAGGGCGCGGGCGAAGTCGGCTTCACGGTGATTTCGATGAGCCTGTCGCTGATCGCGGTGTTTCTGCCGATCATCCTGTTTCCGGGCATCGTCGGACTGATGTTCCATGAGTTCGCGATCACGCTGTCGATCGCGATCCTGATTTCGCTGGTGATCTCGCTGACGGTCACGCCCGCGATGTGCGCGTACGTGCTGAGCCGCGACAACGCAGGTCATTCGAAAGCGCGCTGGGCACAGTGGATCGAGCGGCAGTTCGATCGCTTCAAGGACGTCTACGCACGCACGCTGACGGCCGTGCTCGATCATTCGCTGCTGGTGATCCTGCTGCTGTTCGCGCTGCTGGTCGGCAACGTGTTCTTGCTGAAGCTGGTGCCGGCCACCTTCTTCCCCGAGCAGGACACCGGCATCGTGATCGGGCAGATCATCGCCGACCAGAGCATTTCGTTCACGGCGATGCAGAAGAAGCTCGCGCAGTTGCAGTCGATCGTGCAAAGGGATCCGGCGGTGCAGTCCGTCGCGGGCTTTACCGGCGGGCGCGCGCTCAATACCGCCAATGTGTTCATCGAGCTGAAGCCGCTGTCGCAGCGGCACGCAACGGCCACCCAGGTCGTCAACCGGCTGCGGCCGAAGCTCGACGAAGTGTCGGGCGCGCGGCTCTTTCTGCAGGCGCAGCAGGATTTGCGCATCGGCGGGCGGCAATCGGCGGCCGAGTACCAGTACACGCTGACGAGCGACGATTCCGCCGCGCTGTTTGCGTGGACGCCGAAGCTCGTCGCCGCGTTGTCGAAGGAGCGCGGGCGGCTGCTCGACGTGAACTCCGACTTGCAGCAGAACGGCCTGCAGACCTACCTGACGATCAATCGCGCGACCGCCGCGCGCTACGGCTTTGCGCCGAATCAGATCGACAACGTGCTGTACGACGCGTTCGGCCAGCGCACCGTGTCGACGATCTACAACCCGCTGAACCAGTACTTCGTCGTGATGGAGGTCGCGCCAGAGTACTGGCAGTATCCAGAGACGCTGAACCGGATCTATCTGAGCACGTCCGCCGGCAATCCGACCGGCACGGCCGCGACACGGATGCCGCGCGGCACGGTGTCGGCGACGACGACTACCGCGACCACGACCGGCACGTCGTCGAACACGAACTCGCGCAACTCGGACGCGCAGTCGAACGCGACCAACAACAGCATCGCCAACAGCAAGGGCGGCAGTTCGACCGGTAGCGCGGACAGCACGGCTGCCGAAACGATGGTGCCGCTGTCGGTGCTGACCTCGTATAGGAACAGCCATACGTCGACGCAGGTGAACCACCAGAGCGGGCTCGTCGCCGCGACGATCTCGTTCAACCTGCCGGCCGGCGGGTCGCTGAGCCAGGCGGGCGAGGCGATCAACGAAACGATCCGCGAGATCGGCATGCCCGCGAGCATCCACGGCTCGTTCGCGGGCGCGGCGGCGGCCTATTCGCAGTCGATGGGCGTGGTGCCGCTGCTGATTCTCGCGGCGCTCGGCGTCGTCTACATCGTGCTCGGCGTGCTGTACGAGAGCTCGATCCACCCGCTGACGATTCTGTCGACGCTGCCATCCGCGGGCATCGGCGCGACGCTCGCGCTGCTGATCTTCGGCACGCCGTTCTCGGTGATCGCGATGATCGGCATCATCCTGCTGATCGGTATCGTCAAGAAGAACGGCATCATGATGGTCGACGTCGCGATCCAGTTGCAGCGCCAGCAACAGATGCCCGCGCGCGACGCAATCCACGCGGCCGCGCTGATCCGTCTGCGGCCGATCATGATGACGACGTTCGCGGCCGTGCTCGGCGCGGTGCCGCTCGCGGTCGGCATGGGCCAGGGCGGCTCGCTGCGCCAGCCGCTCGGTATCACGGTGATGGGCGGGCTGATCCTGAGCCAGATGTTTACGCTCTATACGACGCCGGTGATTTATCTGTATCTCGACCGTCTGCGTGCACGGCTGGTCAGATGGTCCGCGGGGCTGCGCTGGAACCGCGACGCGAAGCCGGGACAAGCGGATACGAAGGCATGACGATGAAGATTTCGACTGAACGAATGACAGGGTCTCGCGCCGGGTTGCCGAGCATCGCGACGCTCGCCGTCGCGATGCTGGCGCTGTTCAACGCCGGCTGCGTGGTCGGCCCGGACTATCACCGGCCGCAGGTCAGCGTGCCCGCCACGTACTCGGAACTGCCGGGCTGGACCCAGGCCGAGCCGAACGCGACCGGCCCGAAGGGCACATGGTGGAGCGCGTTCAACGATCCGTTGATCGACGAACTCGAACCGCTCGTCGCGGTGTCGAACCAGACCGTGCGCGTGGACTACGCGAACTACCAGCAAGCGCTCGCCGAAGTGCGCGCCGCGCACGCGGCCCTGTTTCCGACCATCGGCGCTACCGGTTCGGCGACGCGCGAACGCGCGAGCAGCGGTTCGGTCAGTGCCTCGGGAAGCTTCGTCAATGGTACGGCGACGCGCATCGTCAATTCGGGCTCGCTGGAAGGCAACGTGAGCTGGGCGCCGGACCTGTGGGGCCAGGTGCGCCGCACCGTCGAGGAAAACGCCGCGAGTGCGCAGTCGAGCGAAGCGACGCTCGCGAATGCGACGCTCTCCGAGCAGGTCGCGCTCGCGACCGCGATCATCGAGCTGCGCACCAGCGACGCGAACATCGACCTGCTGCAGCAAACGGTCGTCGCGTATCAGCACTATCTCGACGTCGTCACCGAGCAGGATCGCGCGGGCACGATTCCGCCGAGCGACGTGATCACCGCGCGCAGCCAGTTGAATACCGCGAAGTCCGATCTGATCGCGCTCGGCGTCGCGCGCGCGCAGAACGCGCATGCGATCGCGGTGCTGGTCGGCAAGAACCCGGAAGAGCTGTCGATCACGCATAGCACCGCGATGCCGGCGCTGCCGTCGGCGCCGGTCGGCGTGCCGTCGACGCTGCTCGAACGCCGCCCCGACATCGCCGCCGCCGAGCGCAAGATGGCCGCGCAGAATGCGGCGATCGGCGTCGAGGTGGCCGCGTATTACCCGGACATCTCGCTGTCGGCCGTGGCCGGATTCACGCAGTCGCCGCTGTCCGGTCTGCTGAAGGCCGCGAACTACGTGTGGTCGCTCGGCGGCAGCGCGACCGAGACGCTGTTCGACGGCGGCCTGCGCAGCGCGGATGTCGACGCGGCGAAGGCGGCCTACGACGCGGCCGTTGCCAACTATCGCGGCACGGTGCTGGGCGCGTTCCAGAACGTCGAGGACGATCTGTCCGGCCTGCGCATTCTCGCCGAGCAGGCGCTCGTGCTCGAAACGGCGGTGCGCGACGCGGACCGTGGCGCGGAGATCGCGTTCAACGAATACCAGGCGGGCACCGTCGATTACACGACGGTCGCGATTGCGCAAGCGACGCAATTGACGACGCGGCAGACCGCGCTGAACGTGCAGGAATCGCGCTTGCTGCACGCGGCGTCGTTGTTTGGCGATCTGGGCGGCGGGTGGTCGACCGATGAGCTGCATGATCCGCGGCATCCGGCGGCGGCTCCCTCGCCTTCGGCTGCGTCTGCTTCATCGGCTACGTCTGCGGCTATCATGCCGGGCGCGCGGCAAGTGCGGCACGATCAAATCGACTAAGGACGAGCATTGGCCAAAGGCATCCACGGGCAAGACGTCAGCGACCCGGTATCGACACCCGAAGACGACGCGTCACACCACGCACCACCGCCGCGCGAATTGACCTCGCTCGGCCTCTTTCTGATCTTCGCCCGCATCGGTCTGACGAGTTTCGGCGGCGGACTGAGCGGCTGGTTCATGCGCGAGTTCGTGCACGACCGCCACTGGATGAGCGAAGACGAATTTCTCAACGGCCTCGCGTTGTCGCAGGCGCTGCCCGGTGTCAATGTGAAGAATCTGGCGATCTGGATCGGCTACCGGCTGCTCGGCTGGCGCGGTGCTGTTGCGGGATTCTGCGGCATCATCTTTCCGGCGGCCGTCGTGATCATTCTGCTCGGCGCGTTCTTCTCGGCGATCGCATCGTTTCCGCTCACGCATATCGCGCTCGCTGGCGCCGCGGCCGGCGCGATCGGACTGTCGCTGTCGATGGCGATCACCGCCGCACGCCGGCTGCCGCGTCGCGTGTTTCCGTATCTGGTGCTGCTCGCGACGTTCGCGGCTGCGGCGGTGTTTCGCGTATCGCTGGTGTGGACCGTGCTGATCGCCGGCGCGTTGAGCGTCGGCTATGAATACGTGCGCGAGGCGCGCCAGCCCTGATCGGCTTTTATCGCCGCTAGTCAAACTCCACAAAAGCTTCTGCCGTGTTCAGAACTCTTATCGCCCTGTTTTCGGTGTTCGCGCCGCTGTCGATCGTCACCGTCGGTGGCGGGCAGGGGATCATTCCCGAAGTGCAGCGCCAGGTCGTCGACGTGCATCACTGGATGACCCATGCGCAATTTCTCAGCGACTTCGCGATCGCGCGGCTCGCGCCCGGTCCTGGCTCGCTGCTCGCGACGCTGATTGGCTATCAGGTCGGCGGACTCGGTGGCGCGCTCGTCGCGACCGTCGCGCTATTTGGGCCGACTGCGTTTCTGATGTATGGCGTCGTGCACGTATGGAACCGGCACGAAGGCGCGCGCTGGCTGAATGCGTTGCAGGCCGGGTTGCGGCCGGTGGCTGCCGGGTTGATTCTCGCGGCCGTCTATGTGCTGATCAAGGAGCTCGAAGGCGGGTGGATTGCGTGGCTCACCGCGGCCATCGCGACCGTGCTCGTGATGACGACGCGTATCAATGCATTGGTGCTGATCGCGGGCGGCGCGGTTGTGTTTGTGGTGGCGCATGTTGCGGGGTTGCTGTAGCGCGCCACCGATACTTCTTCCTAGTTGTGTGTAATTCGCCTGATCGTACTGGTCACGAGATCCACGTAGAACAGGTCGCCATTCTGGCCCGCCTTCAGATCCACCGGTCCTCCCTGCAGACCCCTTGCGAAAGTCTGGGGCACATTGTTCGGAGGTTGCATGGTCCAGATGCATTGCCGCAGAAGATCACCAAAGTACAGTGCGTTTTTGAATTGAGCAGGGTAGGTTGTGCTCGTATCGTCGGTAAACCCGATCGCAGAGATGACACTGCCGTTCTGGTCCGGCCCTCCGCCGTTCCGCTTGCCGCCGCAGGTTCTTCCACGACTGTCATCGGCTGAAATGTAGCTCGTGTGAGCGTACGCATAAAACGGCGCCGTGGCACCCACGAACTTTCCGCAGTAGCCCGTATTTTGATAGTCGGGCTCGGGAGCCGCAGCGAAGTTGGCGCCAGGGCTCCATCCTTCGTAGCACGGCCAGCCGAAGTCTTGGCCGTCGACAGTGACATGATCGATTGCCTCCCAACTGTTCCAGCCCACATTGCCGATATACAGCTCGTCCGTACTACCAGGCAGGCGGGCGAACCGGAACGGATTGCGTAAGCCTTGCGCAACCAGGGCAACGCTTTGAGTTGTCGAACCCGGGTTCGTGATCCGGAGAACAGCGCCGTCGCTATATGGAGACACGCCTTGACTGCGAAATGCGCCCTGCGGCAGATTCGTGCCATCGCCGCACGCAGTATCCAACTGTCCGTAGTCCACCTGATCGAAGCTCGCGCCGTCGCCAGCGCTAACGTACAGCGTTCTGTTGTCAACTCCGAAGACTAGTCCGCCAATACTGTGAGACGTGTAGAAAAAACACCACGTTTGATTGCCTGACCCTGCGGGAGGGAGGATCTTCGTTTCGGTCGTGCCCGCTCCCGCCGTTGTCAGCAGCGAAAGCTGGCCGTGAGTCAGAACGTTTCCGCTACAGGCGCCTGTAGCTGGAGGCGTCGTGTAAAGCACGTAAATTTTGCCGTCGTTCCGAGGATCGACCGCAATCCCGAGAAGTCCCCGGTCGACATCGTTGCAGACTTCATTGCTGAGGTCGGCAATCAACGTACAGGTAGGCGTCGCCAGGTCGCAATTCCAAACCCTGCCGCCTTTTTCGGCGATGAAGACCCTGGTCTGGCTTGCGTTGAAACTGATTGCCGTCGGCTGATTGAGACAACCGCTGTATAAAATCCGCTCTGTAAATCCCTTTGGAAGCACCGGCTGCGGCCGGGTCGTGGAGACGGGCTGACATGTGACCGATTGCCCAATGGCGACGGAGGTCGGTACACCAGGGTTCCTGGGAGGATCGGCGTGCGCCGGATCGGCGAAACATGCCAACCCCAGCAGCGCTGCCAGTATGACGATCACGCGGGTCTGAGTTGCCCGCCAGAAAACACGGGGCGACACCTTATCCTCCTGTTCGCGAGTTGAATACAAAAACACCAGCAGACGTAAGACCGGAGCATTGACCGCTGTATGTGCATCGCGATTCGCGAATTGTGAATGGTTGAATGATAGGACTCACACCCGCGAATGGTGGCCAATTCTCTGCCGCCGCACGCCACCTCGCGCAAGCCGCATAACGTCCACTCACGCGTTTTCCATGTTGAACTGGCGACGCTGGAATAGGTGGCCTCGTTCAATCGTCATCCTTGGATGGCGCCGCTTGGCGAGATCCTGCCCCACATTTCTTCGCGTTAAATGCCCTAGGACATTAATTTCCTCCCCCGTTTCTGCCGCACTATGGGAGATCAAGCGAGACGACGCCGACTCCTCACGGAGCCAGCATCCACCACAACATAGGAGCAGCGGTGATCGAGCAGTGGCGCGAGGCCGTGCGCGCGGTGCACGGCGTGGAATCGAAATACAAGCGACTGGTCAAGGCGATTGCCGGCGACATCGAGAGCACGTCGCTGCCGCCGGGCGCGCGCCTGCCGCCGCAGCGCGACGTCGCCGCCGAACTCGCGATCAGCGTGCAGACCGTGACCAACGCGTACAAGGAACTGGAGCGGCAAGGCCTGATCCGCTGCGAGGTCGGGCGCGGCAGCTTCGTCGCGGCTCGCGTCACCGAAACGATGTCGAGCTACATGCTCGATACGGCCGAGCGTTCGGTGGTCGACTTTTCGATCGCGCGCATCATTCACACGTCCGAGCATGACGCGATGTGGCGCAAGGTCTGCGCGACGCTGTCGACGCTCGACGATCAGCCGTGGATTCGCGCGTTCCGGCCGATCGCGGGCTTCGAGCATCATCGCCAGGCGGGTATTGCATGGCTCGCGTCGCTCGGCATGCCGGCTTCGGCCGATACGCTGCTCGTCACGAACGGCGCCGCCCACGGCATTTTTCTCGCGCTCGCTTCGCTGGTGGGGCCGGGCGACACCGTGCTGTGCGAAAGCCTGACGGATCACGGCGTGATAGGTTCGGCCAACGTGCTCGGCTTCACGCTGAAGGGCCTCGAGATCGACGAGTACGGTATTCACCCCGAGCATTTCGAGGAGATGTGCGACAGCGAGCGCATCTCGGCGCTCGTCTGCACACCGACGCTGAACAATCCGACCGTCGCGTTGATGCCCGATTCGCGGCGTCGCGCGATTGCGAAAATCGCCGAACGCTATGGCGTATACGTGATCGAGGACGACGTGTACGGGCCGTTGCCGGCCAAACATTGCACGCCCATTTCTAGCCTGATTCCGGATCTTTCGTTCTACTGCACGAGTTTCACGAAGTCGGTGATGGCCGGCTTGCGCATCGGTTATATGACGACGCCGCGCCGGCTCGCGCTGCGCGCCGAGAGCGTGCTGCGCGTGAGCAGTTGGATGGCGACGCCGCCAATGGCCGAGATCGCCACGCGCTGGATCGTCGACGGCACGGCCGCGCGGCTCGTCGAAATTCAGCGCGAGCGGCTCGGGCGGCGTCAGTCGCAATTGCAGCAGACGCTCGGTAAATATGTCCTGGGCGCGCATCCGCAGGCGCTATCGGCGTGGCTGCGGGTGCCCGATCACTGGCGCACCGATCGGCTGGTGCGCGAACTGCGCAACCGCGACATCGCAGTCACGTCGCCCGATCCGTTTCTCGTGCGCGACGCCGACCGGCCCAACGCGGTGCGGGTTTGCGTCGGCGCCGAGGTCAGCGAAGACGCCTATAAAGCCGCGCTCGAAACGATGCGCGACGTGTTCGAACAGTACCCGCAGGTGCACGATTTCACCTGATCGCGCCGGTGCGCGAATTGCGTAACGCTGACCGAAATGAACTAGGACAATAAAAATCCTTTTCTAGAACACTAGACTAGGCTGCATGGAAAGCGATGCGGCCGCGAGTCACTGCGTTTATCTGTGATAGCCGTGCCCGCATCGAATAGCGAATCGACCTCTTTGATGCAGGGCCTGGTGCATGTCCGTTCCATCGTTAGCCAATCTTTCGTTAGCCGACATTTATCGCGCGCGCAGCCGTATCGACGCTCGCGTATGCCGTACGCCGCTCGTCGAATCGCCGAGTCTGTCGGCGCACGCGGGCACACCGGTTTATCTGAAGCTCGAAACCGTGCAGCCGACCGGCAGCTTCAAGCTGCGCGGCGCGACCAATGCGCTCGCGCAGTTGGCCGAGCAGGGCTGCACTCGCGTGGTGACCGCATCGACCGGTAATCATGGCCGCGCGCTCGCGCATGCGGCGCGCGCGCTCGGTATGGACGCGACCGTGTGTCTGTCGCGCCTCGTGCCCGCCAACAAGGTCGACGCGGTACGGGCGCTCGGCGCGCACGTGCGCATTACCGGCCAAAGTCAGGACGAGGCCGAGCACGAAGCATTGCGGCTCGCGCGCGAAGAAGGCTATGCATACGTGCCGCCATTCGACGATCCGCGCGTGATCGCCGGACAGGGCACGATCGGACTCGAAATCGTCGAGGCCTTGCCCGATGTCGCGAACATCGTCGTGCCGTTGTCGGGCGGCGGGCTGTTTGCCGGCATCGCGCTCGCGGCGAAAAGCACCAATCCCACGATTGGCTTGACAGGCGTCACGATGGCGCGCGGCGCCGCGATGCATGCGAGTCTCGCGGTCGGACGGCCGGTGCTGGTCGAGGAAGTCGACACGCTCGCCGATTCGCTCGGCGGCGGCATCGGACTCGAAAACCGCTATACGTATGCGCTGACGCGCGATCTGATCGACGAGACCGTGCTGCTCGACGAGGCGTCGATCGCGCGCGGCATCGCGCATGCGTATCGGCAGGAACGGCTCGTCGTCGAAGGCGCGGCGGCGGTGGGGATTGCCGCGGTGCTCGATCACGCGCTGCCCGCTGAACGCATCGCGCGCGGGCCGCTCGTGCTCGTCGTGACGGGCGCGAACATCGATATGAATCTGCACCGGCGGATCATCGGCAACGAAACCTCGCAAGCCGCGCCGTCACCGAACTCACACACCCCATCATGACCTCGATCACGCTCCTTGGCGAAGCCGAGCTTCGCAAACTCGTGCCGCTCGATCTCGCGGCCATCGATCAGATCGAAGCCGCCTTTGTCGCGCTCGCGACCGAGGCGGTCGCGATGCCGCCGATCCTGCGGCTCGATCTGCCCGCGCATAACGGCGAAGTCGACGTGAAGACCGCGTGGCTGCCGCGCCTCGACAGCTTCGCGATCAAGGTCAGTCCAGGCTTCTTCGACAACCCGTCGCTCGGTCTGCCGAGCCTGAATGGTCTGATGCTGGTGTTGTCGGCGAAGACCGGGCTGACCGAAGCGGTGCTGCTCGACAACGGCTATCTGACCGCGATACGCACGGCGGCCGCCGGCGCGGTCGCGGCGCGCTGGCTCGCGAAAGCGCACACGCCGCAGGTCGCGGTGATCGGCGCGGGCGAGCAGGCGCGTCTGCAACTGCGGGCCTTGATGCTGGTGCGCCGCGTCGAACACGTACGCGTCTGGGCGCGCGACGCGGCGAGCGCGCTGCGTTTCTCCGCGCAAGTGAACGACACGCCCGGCGTGCGATGCGATGTCGCGGCCAGCGTTCATGACGCGCTCGCCGAAGCGGACGTCGCGATTACCACCACGCCGAGCCGCACGCCGCTGATCGAAGCCGCCGATCTGCATCCGGGCCTGCACATCACCGCGATGGGTTCGGACGCCGAGCACAAGAACGAAATCGCGCCGGCCGTGCTGGCGGCGGCGCGCTACGTGTGCGACCGCGCGCAGCAAACGCGCGTGCTCGGCGAACTGCATCACGCGCTCGCCGCGGGCACGATGCGTGACGATGCGGCGATCGTCGAATTGGGCCAGGTGATCGCGAAACAGGCCGCGGGCCGCACGAGCGACGCCGACGTGACGATCTGCGATCTGACCGGAACCGGCGCGCAGGACACCGCTATCGCCGCGCTCGCATTGCAGCGCGCGCGTGCCGCGAAGGCGGGAACGACATTTGGCAACGACGCGCCGCCTAAATGACGCGCGATGAACGGCAATACGCCGCGCCAGCGGCTCACGAAGGAGTAGTACAGATGCGGGCATCCCCGATTCAACCGACGGTCGATTTCAATGCCGACGGCGAACAGCATGGTTTCCTGAAGCTGCCTCATTCGCACGACGTCTCCGCATGGGGCGCGGAGATGATCCCCATCACCGTGATCCGCAACGGCGAGGGACCGACCGCGCTGCTAACGGGCGGCAATCACGGTGACGAATACGAAGGGCCGATTGCGCTGTCGAAGCTCGCCGCCACGTTGAAGGCGAGTGACGTACGCGGGCGCGTGATCATCGTGCCGTTCATGAATTTTCCGGCGTTTCGCGCGGGCACGCGCACGTCGCCGATCGATCACGGCAATCTGAATCGCAGCTTTCCGGGCAAGCCGGACGGCACCGTGACCGAGAAGATCGCCGATTATTTTCAGCGCTATCTGCTGCCGCTCGCCGACTATGTGCTCGATCTGCACGCGGGTGGCCGCACGCTCGACTTCGTGCCGTTCGCCGCGATTCACGTGCTGCCCGACGCGACGCAGCAGGCGCGCTGCGAGGCAGCGATGCGCGCATTCGGCGCGCCGTACTCGATGCGAATGCTCGAACTCGACAGCGTCGGCCTTTACGACACGGCCGTCGAGGAAGCGGGCAAGGTGTTCGTGTCGACCGAACTCGGGGGCGGCGGCACGGCGACCGTGCAGAGCGTGGCGATTACGGAGCGTGGTGTGCGCGGCTTTCTACAGCATGCGGGAATCGTCAGGCAAGACGAAGCAATGGGTCACTCGAGGGCGAGCGCGCCGCGCACGACGACGCTGCTCGATATGCCCGACGGCACCTGCTACACCACGAGCGAGCACGACGGCCTGCTCGAACTGTGCAAGGACCTCGGCGACATGGTCGAGGGGGGCGAGGTGATCGCGCGGATTTACGACGCGAAGCGCACCGGCGCCGCGCCGATCGAATATCGCGCGCGACGCGGCGGCATGCTGGCCGCGCGGCATTTTCCGGGGCTCGTGCAGAGCGGCGACACGGTCGCGGTGGTCGCCGACGTGCTCGAACGAGGCATACCGGTAACGGTCTGAACGCGCGATGAAATTCGACCGCTACGATCTCGCGATTTTGCGCATTCTCGCGAGCGATGGACGCATCACGAAGTCGCGCCTCGCCGAAGAAATCAATCTGTCGATTTCGCCGGCATGGGAGCGCGTGAAGCGCCTCGAAGAAGAGGGCGTGATTCGCGGGTATCGCGCGGATATCGATTGGGTGCGCGCGTTCAAGGGCAGCCGCGTGGTGGTCGAGGTCACGCTCGCGCGTCATACGGCGCCGGACATGAGGCGTTTCGAGGAGCGCATCGCGGCCGCGCCCGAAGTCGTGCAATGCCTCGCGACGGGTGGCGGTGTCGACTATGTGATGCAGGTGCTGTCGCGCGATATCGACCACTATCAGCGCTTCATCGATACGTTGCTCACCGACGAATTGGGCATCGAAAAGTACTTCACCTATATCGTCACGAAGGTGGTGAAAAGCGGGGCCGAAGGCTTGCCCGAATGGGCGGAACAATCGATTGGCGAGAACGGCTGAGTGGCGCGCTACTTGCGATCGACTTACGACGAAAAGCCCCACCCGAAAAAACGATAACCATGTGGCGAATTGCAGAAAAAACGTAGCCTTCGAGAAGCGACAACAAAAAAAACCGCAGTGCCGCCGGACCTACAGTGATAGCAGACATCGCACACAGGAGGTCGTCATGTTGCTGGGTCATCCGGTCTTATTCAAATCGCTGTGCTACGTGGATGGATGCTGGGTTCATAGCGCGAGCGCCGCGAGCGTCGCGGTGCAGAATCCCGCGAATCAGGAGGTGCTCGGCCATGTGCCGATGTTCGAGGCGGCGCAGATCACCGCCGCGGTCGATGCCGCGCAGCGCGCGTTCGACACGTGGCGCTGGGTGCCGGTCGCCAAACGTTCGGCGCTGCTGTTGCGCTGGCATGAACTGATTCTGCGTCATCAGCAGGATCTCGCCGCGATTCTGTCGCTCGAACAGGGCAAGCCGCTTGCTGAAGCGCGCGGCGAAATTGCGTATGGCGCGAGCTTCGTCGAATGGTTCGCGCATGAGGTGCGCCGCCTGAATGGGCGCACGATTCCGACGCATATCGATGGCGCTCATCTGGGCACGATCATCGAGCCGGTCGGCGTGGCCGCGCTGATCACGCCGTGGAATTTCCCGTGCGCGATGCTCACCCGCAAGGCCGCCGCCGCGCTCGCCGCCGGTTGCACGGTGGTCGCGAAGCCCGCGCACGAGACGCCGTTCTCCGCGCTCGCGCTCGCGCAACTCGCCGAAGAAGCGGGCTTTCCGGCCGGCGTGTTCAACGTCGTGCTCGGCGAGCCGCAAATGGCGTTGGAAACGCTGGTTTCAGATAGCCGCGTGCGCTCGGTCAGCTTCACCGGCTCGACGCGTGTCGGCGCGCTAGTGATGCAAACGGCCGCACGGGCAGGCATCAAGAAGACCGCGCTCGAACTGGGCGGCAACGCGCCTTTCATCGTGACCGAAGATGCGGACCTCGAACACGCCGTGCGCGTCGCGGTCGCGGCGAAGTTCCAGACCTCGGGCCAGGACTGCTGCGCGGCGAACCGGATCTTCGTCGCGCGTTCGTTGTATGAAGCGTTCGTCGCGCGATATAGCGATGCCGTGAAGGCGTTGAAAGTGGGCGGCGCCTTCGACCCGAACGTGGACGTCGGCCCGCTGATGCACCAGGCCGCATTCGACACGACCGTGCAGCGCGTCGCCGACGCGCGTGAGAAGGGTGGGCGCGTCACGGTAGGCGGCGCGGCGCACGAGCGCGGCGGCTGGTTTTTCGAGCCGACCGTGGTCGCCGATGCGGCGCCCGGCATGCGCATTTACGACGAAGAAAATTTCGCGCCGATCTCGGCGGTCACGTCGTTCGATTCGCTCGACGAAGTGGTCGAACGCGCGAACGACACCGAGTATGGACTCGCCGCCTACGTGTGCGCGAAAGATCTGAACACCGTGTTTCAACTGATCCACCGACTCGACTTCGCGATGGTGTCCATCAACGGCGCGAAATTCACCGGCGCACCGATTCCGTTCGGCGGCATCAAGTCGTCGGGGCTTGGACGCGAAGGCGGCGTCGAAGGCTTCGAGCCGTTCGTCGAGACACGTTATTTCTGCCTTGGCCAGCTTGGCTTGCCGGTCAGCGACAGCGCCCCCGCTCGGGCCGCTGCACATGCGATGGCGACGGACGCAACGGCTTGAACCTACCGATTCATTCATCCAGACATCACACGAAGGAGCGACCCATGACTCAATTCGATCAACTGCTGAGCGCCGATCGCGCGCATTTCATGCATCCGTCGACGCACGCGCACGATCACGCGAGCGGCGCGCTACCGGGCCGGATCGTGACCGGCGCGAAAGGTATCCGCATCGAGGACCATCAAGGCAAGACTTTTATCGATGCATTTGCCGGCCTTTATTGCGTGAACATCGGCTACGGCCGCACCGAAGTGGCCGAGGCGATTTACGAGCAGGCGAAGAAGCTCGCGTATTACCACACATATGTCGGCCACTCGACCGATACGATCATCGAGCTGTCGTCGCGCATCATCGACTGGTCGCCGCAGGGCATGAAGAAGGTGTACTACGGCATGTCCGGTTCGGACGCGAACGAAACGCAGATCAAGCTCGTCTGGTACTACAACAATGTGAAGGGCCGCCCGAACAAGAAGAAGATCATTTCGCGCGAGCGCGGCTATCACGGCTCGGGCATCGTCACCGGCAGTCTCACGGGATTGCCGAGCTTCCACCAGTTCTTCGATCTGCCGATCGAGCGCGTCAAGCATACCGTGTGTCCGCACTGGTATCGTCGCGCGCCGGTCGGTATGAATGAAACGCAGTTCGTCGCGTACTGCGTCGACGAACTCGAAAAACTGATCGCGCGCGAAGGCGCCGATACGATCGCGGCCTTCATCGGCGAACCGGTGATGGGCACGGGCGGCATCGTACCGCCGCCGGCCGGTTACTGGCCCGCGATCCAGCAGGTGCTGAAGAAGCACGACATCCTGTTGATCTGCGACGAAGTGGTGTGCGGTTTCGGTCGGCTCGGCTCGAAGATGGGTGCGCAGCACTACGGCATTCAACCGGATCTGATCACTGTCGCGAAGGGTTTGACGAGTGCTTACGCGCCGCTGTCCGGCGTGATCGTCAGCGAAGGCGTATGGGACGTGATCGATAAGGCATCGCAGGAATCGGGTGCGTTGGGGCATGGCTGGACCTATTCGGGCCATCCGATCTGCGCGGCGGCGGCGCTCGCCAACCTTGATATTCTCGAACGCGAGAACCTCACGCAGAATGCGGCGCAAACCGGCGCTTATCTGCTGGAGCAATTGCATGCGGCGTTCGACTCGCATCCGCTCGTCGGCGAAGTGCGCGGCGTGGGCATGCTGGCCGCGCTGGAGTTCATGGCCGACAAGGATGTCCGCACGCCGTTCGATGCGGCGCTGAAGGTCGGGCCGCGTGTGTCGGCTGCCGCGATGCAGCGCGGACTGATCGCGCGGGCGATGCCGCACGGCGACATTCTCGGCTTTGCGCCGCCGCTGGTGACGTCGCGCGGCGACGTGGACGAGATCGTGAAGCTGACGCGCGAGGCGGTGGATGAGGTGGCGTCGCAGGTGTTTGCGCCGGCTGCTTCGCTTTGATGGAATGAGGTGAACGAGAGCCCCGGCTGCTGTCATGGCATGCGGTCGGGGTTTTTAATTACTTCGTGCGGTAGTGCCGCCATAGTTTCATGATCGTCACATAGGCAAGTGCTGCCACGATCAGTTCGATAGTCACCCACACCATGAAAAACAAATCGTCGGGATCGCGGATGCCGAGCCAACGCGAAGCACGCCACCATGCGAGCGCTTCACTTTCCGTCAACGGATAGGGGTATGGATGGACATAACGAATCGATAGAAGGAACAGGCCGAAAAACAGCGCGACTTTGAAGAGTCTACGCGCAAGTGTTGCCATCAGTAGTGACCTCGATGACTCTCATTCGTTGTTTCTCCCTGTGCGTCTTGTTCGTCGATAGTGCCGCCATAGCTTCATGATCGCCACGTACGCTAGAGTCGCCGCGATAAGATTCATCGCGACCGTCACCGCGAAAAATAGGTCATCGGGATCGCGGATACCAAGCCGGTTTGCGACATGTAGCCATGCAAGCTCCTGGCTTCTGGGCATCGGTATGGGGTACGTGTGAACGTAAGGCAGGAAAAGACGGAACAGGCCGCAAAACAGCACGACCTTGAAAAGTCTACGGACAAGTGTTGCCATACGTGATGACCTCAATAGTTCCGTATGCCCGCAGGCCCGAACTGCGCGCGGGGATGGTGACAGTATGCAGAAGCGCGTTGCGGATTCTCATGAAATCGCTATAGCTCGGCAGTGTGATGCAGCCAAGTGAAATACCGCGCCCGCCTGCCGGATGCAACCGGAACTGCCCGCGCTTAACTCCATTAACCCAGGTTATGTCGTCAACGCTGCCATCATCCCGGTACAACGCGAACCACTCTTCGTAATGGGACGGACGGCCGACGATTGTATTCAGGGTGTCTTTCGCCTGCGCGTAAAGCCGAGAGCCGATACCGCCCGTGGGCCGGTCTACGATCCAGTATTTTCCGGCAGGTATCGGGCCGCTATTCGGCACCGCCGTGCATCCGCCCCGATTCAGGTATTGGTCATTACCAGAAAACGCGTTGAATGTTCCAATCCCAAAAATGGTCAGCGGTGACAGAGGCTCGTTATTCACTAAAAACTTTCCCATATAAGCCATTTTTCACGCCCCTTATTCGCGCTCATTCCACGAGTCTGTGTATTTGATGTTGCCATCAAGGTAATGCCACGTGATGCGGTCATACATCATGGAGACCGATTCAACGTGATTGAGTGCGGACGCCTGCGCCAGCTTGGTATTGGCCATGCCGGGGTTGATGCCGCACACTTTCAAGCCTTCGAGCGTCATCACAAAATAGACTTCTTCTTTTCCTGCATCGTTGATGCGATACCACTTGATCTCCGCAGACGTCAGCGTTTGCCCCTTCGCCACGGCCTTGTAAAGATAGGGCGTTGCTGCATCAAACTCTTTTTCAAACGAAACCGGCGAGTGCGTGCGCCGGTAATTCTCCCGTTGGCGTTATCAACCGGCAGGTTGACGCCGTGACCGAAGCTGATGAGCTCAATACTTCCTTCCCGATCCTGAACGGTTGACGAACCCTTGATATCTGCACCGCCGTCATCCTTAAGCCACATATGTGCGGGAATGCCCATGCTGAGTAAATCCTCCTTTGATTGAGAGCAGCGTTAATTTTCGGGAAAGGCGCACCTTGTCTGAGCGACGCCTTCGCTACGGTGCCCCAATGATGGAGGACGGGAAGTGATTCAAGGCAAAGAAAAATGTAAATTGACAACAATTAACGATTGCTACGCGCGATAAAAAGCCCGCCTTGAAGGGCGGGCTCGCAGTGTGCTTGGTTCGTCGTCGAGGATTGATCGCAGCGGCCGGCGGTTTTATTGCATCGAGCGTTAGCGTGCGACCAAGTCGCCATAATGCCGATCCGGAATCACAACGATATTCCCCACAAAGCGCTTCTCCATAAACCGCGTCTGCGCGTCGTGAAACTTCGACAACGGATAAGTCGCCGCGAGAACCGGCCGGATCGTCCCGTTCTGAATATAGTCGAGCACGCGTTTGAACGCACCGCGCGTGCCCTGCGACGATCCATTCAACTGCAACTGCTTCAGATACATCGTGCGCAGATCGAGCTGCACGACCGGCCCCGCGATCGCGCCCGCGGTCGTATATCGTCCCTCAGGCCGCAACACGTTCAACAGCTTGCCGAACAGCGCCCCGCCGACAAGATCGGCGACTACATCGACGGCCCGCCCCTCGGTCATCCGTTCGACGTCCCCGACGAAATCGCCGCTGTCGCGCAGCATCACCTTGCGCGCCGAGCGCTAGCACGGCCTCTTCCTTGCCCTTGCTGACCACCGCATACGGAATCGCGCCGCGCGCGCGGCACAGCTGGATGATGGCCGAGCCGACACCGCCGGACGCGCCGGTAATCAGCACCGTTTCGCCGTGCTTGACGGCCGCGCGTTCGATCATCTGCTCGCCGGTGTGATAAGCGCACCACAACGTGGCGAGTTCGGCGTCGGAATAGGTGCAGTCGACCCGATGCGCGTTTTCCGCGGGCACGGCCGTGTATTCGGCGTAGCCGCCGTCGCGGCCGTGGCCGATGTAGTCGATGTCGGCGAGGCTGTCGTCGTCGCGGTTGTAGATCGACGCGTCGACGATCACGCGCTCGCCGATACGCGCGTCGCTGACGCCGCGACCCACCGCGACCACGCGTCCGACGATATCCGCGCCCTGAATGCGCGGAAACGTCAGCGTCGAGCGGCCGCGTCGCCACGTCGACACCGCTTGCGGATCGTCGTCGGTGCCGTAGGCGCCCTGGCGGACCCACACGTCGGTATTGTTGAGACCGCATGCGGTGACGTCGATCAGTACCTCGCCAGCCGCGCACGAGGGCACCGGCACGTCGTCGCGATAGACCAGTTTGTCGAGGCCGCCGTGCGCGGTCAGCACGACGGCCTTCATCGTTTTCGGAAGCATGTTTCCCCTTTCGTTGAAACGGGCGTCGTGCTTCGCGAGTTCACGCGGGCACGACGCCCGCGCAATCACGGTTTGACGAACAGCTTGCGTGGCGTCCTGCAAAAGGTCTCGACGCCGGTCCGCGTAATCAGAATGCTCTCGGTGATTTCGAGGCCCCAGTCGTCGAGCCACAGGCCCGGCATGAAGTGAAACGTCATGCCGGGTTCGAGGACGGTCTTGTCCCCAAGGCGCAGGCTCATCGTGCGCTCGCCCCAGTCCGGCGGATAGCTCGCGCCGATCGGATAGCCGCAGCGGCTGTTCTTCTCGATGCCGTATTTATGCAGCACCGCGAAAAACGCATTGGCGATGTCCTCGCAGGTATTGCCGGGTTTCGCCGCGGCGAGCCCTGCCTCGATCCCTTCGACCACCGCACGCTCGCCTTCGATGAAATGCTTCGGCGGCTTGCCGAGGTAGACGGTGCGCGACTGCGGGCAGTGATAACGCTTGAAGCAGCCGGCAATTTCGAAGAACGTGCCGGCGTCCTTCGCGAACGGCGTGTCGTCCCAGGTCAAATGCGGCGCGGCCGCGTCGGCGCCGGTCGGCAGCAGCGGCACAATCGCCGGATAGTCGCCGCCATAACCGTCGATGCCGGTAATGCCCGCCGAGTAGATCTCCGCGACGAGGTCATTCTTGCGCATGCCCGGCTCGATTCGCTCGACGATGTGCGCGTGCATCTTCTCGACGATGCGCGCGGCCACGCGCATGTACTCGATCTCGCGCGCGGATTTGACCGCGCGTTGCCAATTGACGAGGCCGGTTGCGTCCTGCCATTTCGCGTCCGGCAAATGCGCGACGAGCGAGCGATAAGCGGCGGCGCTGAAATAGTAGTTGTCCATTTCGACGCCGATCTTCGCGTTGGCCCAGCCGCGTGCGGCGATCACGTCGCGCGCGAGGTAGTCCATCGGATGACGCGCGGTGGATTGCACGTAGTGATCCGGATAGCCGACGATCTGATCGTGCTGCATGAAGACGGTGCGCTTGGCACCGTTCGCGTCCTGACCGCGACCGAACCAGACCGGCTCGCCATCGAGCGCGAGCAGCACGCACTGATGCACGTAAAACGACCAGCCGTCATAGCCGGTGAGCCAGGCCATATTGGTCGGGTCCGACACGATCAATAGTTCGATGCCGGCCGCCTGCATGGCCTTGCGCGTCTTGGCAAGACGCGCGGCGTACTCGTCGCGTTCGAACGGCAGGCGCACGACGGGCGCCGCGATTCGCGATTCGTGTTGCGTCGTATCTGACATCTTCCCCTCTCTCTGAGCGTGACGTCGTTGCGGAAAGTGGCGCCCGGTGCAAGTGAACGGGGCGTCCACGGGTATCTCTCGCCGCAGTCTAATGCCGCGAAAAAACGCCGCTGAATGTGCTAGTTCAATGTTCGCGACGTTATCGACGGACGCTGCGTGTTTGTTGCAGTGCACGCTGCGCCGCCCTTCTCCGCATGTAGAAAAGAATTGTTCTAGAGCAATCTGGATCGCAAATATGGCTGCGTATTCTGGTTCGCACCACACGTACGACGAACGGGACCGAATCGATATGAACACTGCGCGAGTTACCGATCTGTTGAGCGCTTCAGGCATCGCCCCGGCAAGTCTTTCCTCCGAGGAGCGCGCGGTCGCCCCCGCAAGCACACCGGCGCGCCGAGACGGAAGCCCGGCGAGCAAGCCATTGATCCGGCTCGACCGGATCACGAAACGATATGGCGCGCTGACCGTGCTCGACGAACTGTCGCTCGACGTGATGCCCGGCGAGAAGCTCGCGCTGATCGGTCCGTCGGGATCAGGCAAGACGACGATCCTGCGCATCCTGATGACGCTGGAGACGATCGACGGCGGCCATATCGAAGTGGACGGCGAACAGTTGTTCCATATGCCGCGGCGGCCAGATGGTGCCTGCGAACGAACGGCATCTGCAGAAGATGCGCGAGAAGATCGGCATGGTGTTTCAGCACTTCAATCTGTTTCCGCACAAGAGCGTGCTCGACAACGTGACGCTCGCGCCGATGCTGACGAAGGGCGAGAGCCGTGAATCGGCGGAGAGGCGCGCGCTCGACCTTTGCGGCGAGAACGAGGCGAGGCCACAGCAGGGTCGTTTGATGACGCTGCCGTCGCTGATGCGCTGAGAGCGCTGCGCGACGCCAATCATGTTGTTTTTCCCGAACGCGCGCGACGCGTCGCCGACGCACGCGTACGGATTACCGCATCCGTTGCAGGCTTTATGGAAAACCCCGATGCCTGCATCGTCCTAGAACATCGTTGCAGGCGCGGGTCGCCGGTATCGTGGATTCGGGCGACGTTGCCTGTGTCGCATAGAGACACCCCAGGAGAAGACATGCACTACGTACATTCATGGACCGCGCAGAGCCCGCAACCGCAGGCGCGCAGCTTGCTGCGACGCGCAATCGCGGCGTCGGCACTCGGAAACGCGACCGAGTGGTTCGACTACGGTATTTACGCCTACGGCTTGAGCTATATTTCGGCCGCGTTGTTTCCCGGCAGCACCGCGCAGGCCACGTTGTTCGCGCTCGCGACGTTCGCCATTTCGTTTCTCGTGCGTCCGCTGGGAGGATTGTTCTGGGGCCCGCTCGGCGATCGCCTCGGCCGCAAGCACGTACTCGCGTTGACGATCATCCTGATGTCGGTCGCAACGCTGCTGGTCGGACTCGTGCCGACTTACGCGAGCATCGGCTGGTGGGCACCGGTTATCCTCGTCGTTCTGCGGATGATCCAGGGCTTTTCGACGGGCGGCGAATATGGCGGCGCGGCGACTTTCATGGCCGAATACGCGCCGGACAATAAGCGCGGCTTTTGTGGCAGCTTCCTCGAATTCGCGACGCTGTCGGGCTTCTCGCTCGGTGCGTTTCTGATGCTCGGTTGCTCCGTCGTGCTCGGCAACACGGCAATGCATGCGTGGGGATGGCGTCTGCCGTTTCTGATTGCTGCGCCGCTCGGCCTGATCGGTTTCTATCTGCGCTCCAGGCTCGAAGACACGCCGGTCTTTCGCGAGCTCGAACAAACGATGCACAAGGAGCAGCATAGCTGCGTCACGCTGAAGGCATTGCTGCGCGACTATTGGAAACCGCTGATCCAACTCGGTGGACTCGTGGTTGCTTTGAATGTCGTCAACTACGTGCTGCTCGCCTATATGCCGACGTTCATGCAGAAGCAGCTCGGCATGAGCGACAACATGTCCCTGCTCGTGCCGCTGATCGGCATGCTCGCGATGATGGTGTTTCTGCCGTTCGCGGGCACGTTCTCGGATCGCGTGGGACGCAAGAACGTCTGGTGGTTTTCGCTGATTGGCCTGTTCGTCGCGGCGATTCCGATGTTCCTGCTGATGAAGCTCGGTGTGGCGGGCGCGTTCATCGGCTTTGCGGTGCTCGGGCTGTTGTACGTGCCGCAACTGGCCAGCATCTCGGCGATGTTCCCCGCGATGTTTCCGACCCAGGTGCGTTACGCGGGGATGGCGATTGCGTACAACGTGTCGACGTCGATTTTCGGCGGCACGGCGCCGATGGCGAACGAATGGCTGGTCGCGCATACGGGCAATGCGCTGGTGCCCGCTTATTACATGATGGCCGCGTGCGTCGTGGGGGCGATTGCGTTGATCTACGTGCCTGAAACGCGCGGGTGTTCGTTGCGCGGGCAAGGCATTCCGGGGAAGCAGGAAGTGATTGGTTGAAGTGACATGGCGTGGCCAACCGCGTATCGACGCAGTTCGGCCACGCGTGTTTGATTGAGCGTTTATTTCAGCTGGCTTTGCGCGAGCCTCGACTTCAGCAGTTCGTATTTCTCCCGCGACGTATCAGCGAACGCCGCCTCACGACTCGAACGCGTATCGTCGAATGGAATCGGCTCGGCAAACTGGCTGACCGTCAGATCCCATCTGCTGCCGTCGATCAGGTTGTAGAAGTGCGTGCCCCCCGACGTACGCGTCGTCAGAATCTCGCCACCGAAATAGTCCTGCATGATCAGAGACGTCACGCTGCAATGATTCTGCGCGGGATTCGTCGACGACCACGCGTGCGCGGGGCTCGACGTATCGCCGGCCCATACGCGTGCAAGCACGCGGTATAGATCGATGGGCGTCGCAAAGGGCTTCGATACGGCAGGCGTCTGTGCTTCCTGTGTCATGGCGGCAATCCTTCGTTCGATGAGCGGATAAGGTCGTGGAAAACAAAAAGCCCCGTCGTTGCCGGCGGGGCTTTCTGGCGCATGTCGCTGCGAATGATGTCTAGCGGCGTATGCGTATGCGAGTCCCCACAGGCAGTCCCACGCGGGCATGCGCATGATGATGCTTTGCAGTCGGGCGGTACGTGAGGGCTTGCATGGTGAGCGAGTGTGCCTTCGATTGCGCGACGCGTCAACGAATCATCGATGACTGCGTCGCGCTGACCGTGCTTACGACTTCGCGCCGCTCAGGATCGCGAGGCTCGGGCAGTAGTGCGTCGCGCTCAGATACGCGGCCTGCTGCGAGCGCACGCCTGCGCTGCTCGACGTCGGCGGATCGATGAATACCTGCGCGTTGTTCGATCCCGCCGGTGCCGTCAGCGTCATCGTCACTTTCCACCAGTTGCCGGATTTCACCGCGCTTAGCGCCGTCGCTTGCCCCGCGCCCCACGTGCCGCGCACGATCGCGCCGGTGTTGGTGTTCAGCACCCAGCCGAACTCGGTGCCGCTCGGGTCGTCGGTCTGGATCGAGCCGCCGGGGAACACCGTTGCGTTGGTGGTGGCGAGCACGTAGTCGGTGAACGTGTACGACTGTCCGCCCTGCACACGGATCACTTCGTGAATGTTCGACACGGCCGAACCGTTCGTGCTCGTGACCGTCGCGGCGCCGCGATCGACGCCGGAGATGTCGGTGGCGGGCACGGCGGTGCCGCCGCTCGACTGGAACCACGCATCCGGCGTCGCCAGACTGAGCGGCGAGTTGATCAGGTTGTTCGCGTAACAGGCCGACGCGGCCGCGTTGGTCGGCGGCCCGTAGAAGCTCGCGATGCTCGCCTGGATCGCGTTGTCGGTCGTATCTGACGTCGCCTTCGTGATGATCGCGCCTTCGAAAAACTGGATCGGCGCGGCGCTGCCGTCGCCGCCTTCGCCGAGCGACAGACCGCCTTGCCATTGACCATTGAATGCGTGACCGGCGTCGTTGCCGAAGTTTAGCGCTTCAGGCGGCGTCTGATCGTATAGCGACGTCAACACGCTTTGGGAAGCGGAGCCGCCTTTGACCGCGAACAGATTCGACGCGGTGACCGGCGAGTACTTCGACAGCACCGTCACGAACTTCTCCTTCGCCGGCTGCTGCGGACCATACAGATAGACGCCGGCTTCGGCATCGACGCCCGGCCAGTTGGTATCGAGCGCATTGCACACCGGGTCCTTCACGTTGGACGGTTGGATCGAGTCGCCGTCGCAATAGCCGAACACGGCCGCGTTGCCGTTCGAGAACGCGAGTGCGAACATTTCGCCTTCCACTTCGCCGTGAGAATAGGTGCTCGGATTCGCGCTGTTCTCCATGTTGCCGTAGGTGCCGCAGCAGGTCGACGACTGGCTGTAGTGCGCGCCGGCCACCATGTACTCGGCGATTTCGCTATCGCCGATCGACTGGTTCACCGTGCCGAAACGTTTGCGATAGGCCTGGCCGGCCAAGGTGCCGAGAGCAGGAATCTGCACGCCGTTCGTCGTAACGAGAGCGAGTTTGGCCGGCGTGCCGGTAAGCGCGGGCAAGTCGTTGCCGATCGTCAGTTGCTGCGTCGGCGCCTGCGCGGTCAAGGCGGTCGGCGGTTGCGCCAACTGAACGGTCAAGGCGCCGGAGGTGCCGGGCAGCGTGATGGTCGCGAAGCCGTTGAGGACCGGCACGGTGGTCGTTGTGCTGCCGTTCTGTACGGTGAGCGATTCCGTGCCGTCCTGGTTCAGCGTCAGCGTCGCGGGGACATTACCGAACGCGCCGTTTTTCAGCGGCGCGACCAGATCGATCTGATCGTAGATGTAGGTGACCGAGCAGGTGGTGTTGTTACAGAAGGATTGCGTGCTCTGCACATTCGCCGAGCCGACCAGCGAACGGTCACCGCCTTTCAGCGTGCTGTTGGTGTACGGATAGACGTCGAGCGTCGTGTTGTCGGACGCGCGTTGAATCTGGAACAGCGGGCCCGTGTAGTTCTTCGTCAGCAGTCGGGTCACGCTGTGCGCGGCGGAGCAGGGCGTGTTGGCCGTGGCGGCGGCGTCGCAGGGCAGTGGAATAGCCGTCGTCGCGTTGTTGTCCGCCGATGCATTCGAATTCGATTGCGATGCATTGCTGATCGGCGCCGCGTTCGAGGTGGCCGCGTTCGCCACCGGCGATGTCGACGCGCCGCTATTGTCGCCATTGCATGCGGCGAGTCCGACGGCCATCGCCAGCCAGACCGCCACTAATCCCATTCTTCTGGACATCATGACCCCTCCTGTTGAACCGCTGATCGGTTGAAAACACTTAGTTGATCTAGATAAAGAATCGAGACAGCCCGTAGGCTGACGCCGAACGTCCGGCAGGTAATAATATTAGTCAATAATATTGATTTGACGGCATGGGGTAATCCCCCATGCGAGCTGAATGAAAATGAAAGAATCCGAACTGCATGCGGCATGCGTATTCCGCATAGGCTAGAGTCTTTATTGGATTATTACTAATATTTGTCCAACACGGCATGCTGCATGCCGGTCTGCGCGAGGGTGTGAAGCGAGGGGGGATAGAAATGATCGTGGCGCGCGTCGAATCAGGCGTTCGGCTGCGGATGGCTTGCGCCGATGTGCTTCAACGCAATTCAATCGCCGGACAGAACCGTGTCCTCGACTTCGTAGCGCTCATTGCCAACTGAAATCAGATTGATGCCGGCATGCTTGCGCGTCAGCGTGTCGCCGGGCATCGGCCGATCGCTCGCGGACGCGGCCGTGCCGACTACCCGGCCGTCGACGCCGAAGAAAATCGCCCGTGTGGCGCCGTCGGGCCAGTAGACCACGACCGTAGTCGATCGATCGCCGTGATGCACGACGCCGAACTTGCACATCGTTTTGGTCTGTCCGTTGCGGCGCTCGCACGGCAACGTGCCGCTCGCGCTGATAGGCGATTCCTTCACGGGCCCGTGGCCGTTCTGCGAGCCGGCCTGTGCGCTTTCAGTCGAAATCGAAATCAGCGTCACGCCATCCGCTTCGCCGACCACGCGCGCGTGCCGCTGATGCCTGGCGATCGCGCGCACGGCGGCGCTGTCGCGCGAGCCCGGACAGCCGACCAGCATCGCCATATGGTCGAGATAGTTCACGGTCGCGGCCGACTCGCCGAGCCGCCGGCATGCATCGCCCGAGTGCGGATAGCCATCGCCGAGCACGACGAACGACGCGGGCCATTCGAACGGTTTCTCGATGCCAGCGGCCTGCGCGGAAGTCGAAGCGCCGGCGGCACCGAAAGCCATCGCCGCAATCGCCGCGTACGGCGCCGAAGCAAAAGACCGGGTCGTGCGTCGCATCGAAGTTCTCCTCGGCTTGCTCACGTTCGAGCCGCGCCGGCCGCCAACGCCGCCTGCGCCCGTTGCAGCCACTCGCGATTATGCTCGCGCGCGTGGCGCGGCCAATGTTTGGCGTCCTGCACGATTTCCGCATAGAGCGCGCCGGCGCGGCGGCGGTCCGCATCTTCCGGTTGCGCGGCGAGCCAGTCGGCGAACAGGCAGCGCGGCGCGACGTCGGTCGCGCAGGTCAGCGCCTGTTCGAATGCCGCGCGTGCGCCCAGCGCATTCCGCGCGGCCAGCGTGCGCGCGTTCAGCAGCGCCGGCTCGCCCTGGTTGCGTGCCCGCGGATTGACCGAGAACAGATCCGCCAACGTCGCATCCGCGGCCGTGTAGTCGCCGAGCGCGAACTGCGAGCGCGCGAGACCGAGCAGCAGCGCAGGATCGTTTGCAAATGGGCCGTTCGCCGCGGTCTGGAAATGTTCGAGCGCTTCGCGCGGATTGCCGGCCGCGAGCAAGGCCTCGCCGAGCCGCATCCGATGCTGCACGGTCGGCGCGCGGTCGAAATCGGCGCGCGCTTCACGCAGCGCGCGATTCGGATCGACGAATTGCGTGATCGCCTGCGTGGCCACCCGCGCGCCACGCGAGTGGCGCAGATCCGGCAGATAGATCGCGAAGAAGTACACGACACTGCCGAGCAGCGGAAAAGCAAACAGAATGAATAGCCAGTAGATGCCCTGGTTATTGCGCATCGCGTGGACGGCGAAAAAGATCGCGATGAAAACGTGAAGACCAATTCCAAAAAAGTAGGGCATATCGATTCAACCTTCGAGCATGAGGAAAAGCGCGCCGCGAGCCCGTCATTGGCGTAACCGGGCCCTAATGCAGCGAACCGACCCGCAGATACGCGAATAGAAGCGACAACGCCACGACGATCACGCCGGTGGCAATGACGAGACGGTTGGCCAACAGTCGGCGCATCGCAAGTCTCCTAGACGAAACTGTAGCGTTCGGAATGGTAGCGGATGCGCGGCACTTTCATTTCGCCGAGCGCCGTTTCGATCGCATCCATCATGGAGTCCGGGCCGCAGATGAAATACTCGTGATCGGCGAACTCGGGCGGTAGATGTCGCCGGAACATCGCGGCGTCGATGCGCCCGACTTCCCCGCTCCAGCCTTCGGGCGGGTCCGACAGCACATAGACGATGCGCAGATCGAGCCGCGCTTTCAGCGCATCGAGCTCCTCGCGGAATGTCAGCGAGTCCCAAGTCTTGCCGCTGTACAGTAGCACGAGCGGACGTTGGTCGCCGCGATCGGCGAGCGTGCGGATCATGCTCATCATCGGCGTGATGCCGATACCGCCCGCGATCAGCACGTGCATGTCGGTCGGATGCCCGATCGTGAACGCGCCATACGGTCCGTCCAGATACACACGCCGACCTGTTTCGATCGTCTTCACCTGGCTCGTGAAATCGCCGAGATTGCGGATCGTCATTTCAACGCGGCCGTTCGCGGCCTCGGCGCTCGACGAGAACGAAAAAGGATGTCCGGTGATCCTGAACGGGCTGCCCCACACGTTGAGCCAGCCGAACTGGCCGGGCTTGAAGCGAAAGCCAGCGTGGCCGTCGGGCTGCATCACGAGCGTCGTCGTGTCGCCGCGTTCGGCGCGCACTTCCGCGATCCGGTACGGACGCCTGATCATGAAGAGCGGCTTGAACAGACGCACGTACAGCAGCAGCGCTACCCAGAATGCTGTCATGCAGATCCACAGCGTGCGCTTGAACGGATCGGTCAGATAGAAGCCCCAGCCGATCATATGCAGCACGCCGCCGAAGATCGCGACGAGCGCGAGCCCGATATGCGACAGATGCCACAGCTCGTAACGAATCTTCAATTGCTTGCGCCATAGCGCGGTGATCACCAGCAGGATCACCGAGCCGATCGACAGGAACGCGAACCACGCACCCCACGGTACCTCGAGCAGCGAGTCGGGCATCGCGACCTTGTCCGAGCGGATCGCGAACAGGATCAGCGGATGCACGACGACCAGGCTGACCGCGAGCAGCGACACGCGTCGATGGAAATGATAGATAACGTCCTCGCCCCACGGCTCGGTCACGTGACGAAAGCGCGCGGTGAGGCCGAATTGCAGGCCCATCATCGCGAGTCCGGAATAGCCGAGCGCCACCGAGAATTCGGTGCCGAAGTTGCGCGCGGGCGGGAGCGTGCCGGTCAGCAGCGCAAACAGCGGCGCGAGAATGAACAGTAGATAGATGACCGACCAGACGGCCTTGCGCACGAGATCTCGAGACTGCATCGGTGCTTCTCCATGCCGGGTGCGGCGGTCCCGCTCGCGCTCAGTCCGAGTTCAGACGCAGGTGGTGAGCAGCAGCGCGGGCCCGAACGTGATCACGGTCGCGACCAGCGCCGCGATCAGGGTCCAGACGACGACGGTATGCATGAACGAGCTGATGCGTTCGGGACCAGGGTCGCGGGTCGCGGCGCGATAGCGCCATAGCCAGCCGATCGCGATCAGATGCAGCAGCAGAATGATCGCGAGACTCGCGCGCAGCGGGCCGGTGGGCCACGCGAACGCGCAGCCGATCGCGTGCAGCGCATACAGGATCACGAACGCGAGACACCAGATCGTGAAGCCGACGGCGAGCCACCACAGCCGCCGCGGCGAAAGCGGACGCGCATTCATGGTCTGGCTCCCAGCACGGCGACGAGGCTCGGCAGCGCGAGCACGAGTCCAAGCGCGATGATGCCCGTCGCCAGCGTGTAATCGACCCACAGGCGGGTGAGGCGCAGATCGGTCAGGCGTCGCGCGGAAACGAAGCCCGCGCCGACGCGCAGCACGTTGCTGACGAGGAACAACAACCCGACGCCCGCGTGAACTGCGATGTACGTGAGCAGCGCCGCGGCCGTCGCGCCGAGCGCGTGCTCGCGCGGATTCGGTGTCACGCCGTTGATCAGCATCACGCAGGCGATGAGCGCGACGATCAGCGCGATCGCGCTCAGCCCGATCGTGCCGTGCGGTTTGCGCTCGGCGGCGGCCGCGCGCAACGAGCCACGCGTGGCGGCCGCGGCCACCGCGAGCGCGACGGCCGCGACGAGCGCGAGCACGCGGTTCGGATGCGGCGTCACGGCTGCCGGCCAGTTCGGCGCGGCAATCCACAGATAGAACGTGCCGAAGATCAGCGAGGTGAACAGCGTGCCGTTCGCGACCAGCGCGCAGATCATCGAAAGCCATGACGGCGCACCGGCGACCTCGGTATGCGGCGGCACGCTGACGCCTCGGCCGACCGGCAGCGCGCCATAGTCGCGCGCGTGCCCCGCGCTCTGGCCCGCGTAGATGAAGAGGCCAAACGTCACGAATGCGAATGCGACCGACAGCAGATAGAACTTGAACAGCATCGCGAGCACCGCGGCGGCGGTCATGAGCGCGGTGACGAGCGGCAGATACGTCGAGTTCGGCAGCACGATCAGCTGTTCGGGCTCGCCCGATGTCATATGCACGCCTAGCGTCTCCTGCCAGCCGTTGCGCGTGAAACCGAGGTAACCCTCGCCGCGCGCTAGAGAGGTCGCTAGCTGGCCCGGGGGCACCTTTTCGGTTTCGGCGTCCATGTGCGGGATCGACGCGAATGCGTACGGCGCGGGCGGAATCGGCATCGCCCATTCGAGCGTGGTCGAGTCCCACGGATTGCGTCGCACGCGCTGGCCGAAACGCAGCTGCGCGATGATGTCGATCACGACGAGCGCGAAGCCGATCGTCATCACGAAGCTGCCCACCGACGACAGCAGATTGAGCCAGTTCCAGCCTTCGTCGCCGCTATAGGTGAAGACGCGCCGCGGCATGCCTAGCAGGCCGGTCAGGTGCATCAGGAAGAACGTCATGTTGAAGCCGACGAACACGAGCCAGAACGCCGGCACGGAAAGGTTATGCACGGCGGTGCGCCCGGTCAGCAGCGGCAACCAGTAATAGAACGCCGCGAGCATCGGAAACGCGAGCGCGCCGGCCACCACGTAGTGCAGGTGCGCGACGACGAAGTAGGTGTCGTGCGCCTGCCAGTCGAACGGCACGATCGCGAGCATCACGCCGGTCAGCCCGCCGCACGTGAACACGAAGAAGAAGCCGAAGATGTACAGCATCGGCACGTCCCAGCGCGGGCGGCCGTGCGACAGCGTGGCGAGCCACGCGAAGAACTGGATCGCGGTGGGCACCGCGACGATCGCCGAGCCCGCCGAGAAGAACGCGAGCGCCAGATGCGGAATGCCCACCGTAAACATGTGATGCACCCAGATGCCGAAGCTCAGGAACGCGAGCGCGATGATCGCGACGACGATCGTGCGATAGCCGACGAGCTTGCGGCGCGCGAACACGGGGATCATCGTCGACAGCACGCCGGCCATCGGCAGGAAGATGATGTACACGTCCGGGTGGCCGAACAGCCAGAACAGATGCTGCCACAGCAGCGGATCGCCGCCGCGCGTCGGATCGAAGAACGGCAGGTTGAACGCGCGCTCCACCTCGAGCAGGATCGAGCCGAGAATCAGCGGCGGAAACGCGACGATCATCATCATCGCGGTGACGAGGATGTACCACGCGAAGATCGGCATGCGATCGATCGACATGCCCGGCGCGCGTATCTTGAGGATCGAGACGGTGAGTTCCACCGCGAGCGAAAGCGCTGAAATCTCCACGAACGTGATGCCAAGCAGCCACACGTCGGCGTTCAGTCCGGGCGTGTACACGTTCGAGCTGAGCGGCGTGTACATGAACCAGCCGCCGTCCGGCGCGGAGTGCAGGATCAGCGACACGGTCAGGATCGTGCCGCCGAACAGATAGCACCAGTACCCGTACGCGGTCAGCCGTGGAAACGCGAGGTCGCGCGCGCCGATCAACTTCGGCACCAGGTAGACCGCGAAGCTTTCCACCATCGGGATCGCAAACAGGAACAACATCATCGACCCATGCATCGTGAAGACCTGGTTGTAGGTTTCCACGTCCATGAAGGCCGCATGCGGCGTCGCAAGCTGCACGCGCGTCAACATGCCGAGGATGCCCGCGATCGCGAAGAACACGAACGAAGTGATCATGATGCGCAAGCCGAGGACGGTATGGTTGACCGAGGTAAGTCTCTGCACGCCTGGCCCGGTGGCCCAGATCGCGGCAAGCTGGCGATGCAGCCGCAGCGCGGTGATGCCCTGTGATGGCGGCTCGACGGGCACACTCATTTCTTCACCTCCCCGTTGGCGGCGGCGTTTTTGACAGCAGCCGGAAAATCTTCCGGACGATCGACGATCACGGTGAAGTGCATCCCCGCATGACCGATGCCGCAAAACTGGTTGCATTGTCCGGCGTACTCGCCGGGCTGATCGGCCTGGATACGCAGCAGGTTGTGGTGGCCAGGGACCGCGTCGATCTTGCCCGCGAAGCGCGGAATCCAGAATGCGTGCACGACGTCCATGCTGGTCACGACGATGTCGACCGGCGTGCCCGCGGGCAGGTGCAGCACGTTCCCGGTTTCGACGTTGCCGAGTTCCGGATAGCGGAAGGTCCAGCGCCATTGCTGCGCGATCGCCTCGATGCGCGCGGGCGCATGCGCGCGCAGCGGCAGCAGCAACTCGCCCGCGTACAGCGCGTAGCAGATCAACGGGATCAGGATCACTGCCGGCAGCACGAGACCGCCGAGCACAATCCAGCGCGCGGGCGACCCGTGCGAGCCCCAGCCGGGCCGGAAGACCGTCATCAGAAACAGTACGAGCACCATCGCGAACAGGATCGCGGCGCCCGCCAGCATCACCCACCACAGCCCGGCGATCGATGCGGCGGCCGGACCCGATGGCTCGAGCGTCGAGAGCGGCCCGGTGCAGCCGGACAACGCGGCGAGCGATCCGGCTTGGACGGCCAGGCGCAAGCAGCTATGATGGTTTGCACCACCAGGCATCCGATGCGAGGACACACCATCATGGCAAACAAAGGCAATGCTGGAAACGAGACGCGAAGCGAAGTGATGCTCGAGCTGTTGCGGCTCGACAAGGGGTCGGTGGTGGCGCTCGTCGGTCATCCGATTCACGTGATGATGGTGCATTTCCCGATCGCGTTCGTCGTCGCGACGTTGGGCGTCGACGTAATCTACTGGTGGACGGGCGACCCGTTCTGGATTCGCGCCGGCTTGTGGGCCGCCGGCTTCGCGTTCTGGAGCGGCGTGGCTGCGAGCGTGGTCGGTACCGCCGAGCTGCTGCTGGTGCGCGGTATCCGCCTGAAGGAAGCGAGCTGGTCGCATGCGGTCGCCGCGATGACGCTCGTCGCGCTCGCGGGTGCGAACTGGGGCGTGCGCCTTTATTACCCCGATGAGATCCTGCCGCATGGGCTCGTGCTGTCGGTGCTCAGCTCGGTGATGACGGGCTTCGCCGGCTGGCATGGGGGCAAGCTCGTGTTCGATCATGGCGTCGGAATTCTCGTTTCGCCGAAGGAGTGATGCAGCCAGCGGCCAAGTCCACCGGGCTCGAACAGATGCGGTGCCAGCAGGTTCGAGTCGATGTGAGGCTTGGCCAGCACGATCCAGATGATCGCGACGATCACGATCAGATAAGCGATGGTCAGCGCGATCGCCGAGGCACGGCTGAAGCTGCCGTCGGGCAGATACAGATCGTGCAGTACGAGGCCGGCCAGCACATGCAGCATCGCCATGATGCCGACGAACACCATCTTCGCGGTGAACCATTCGACGAAGGTGGCCTGCAGAAAAATCAGCGCGGTGCCGCTCGCAATCGCGACGAAAGCGGCGGGCGAGGTCAACTCCACGAACACGAGACGCGTGATGCGGTGCAGCCGGTCGAGTTCGGTGCCCGCCGCGAGCCCGCGGCGCTGCCAGAACAGATACGGCAGCACGATCAAACCGCCCGACCAGACGGCGATCGCGGCCAGATGAATGAACTTCAGCAAGGTCGTCACAGCGCGGGCTCTCTGACGCGCAGGCTTGACCAGACGAGCGAAAGTCCTGCCGCGAGATAAGGGATCATCGCCAGTACCCACATCAACAGTCCGGCGAGTTGCTGGTCGGCGAGCGGGGTGAGCCCCCACGCGGCGGTGGTCGCGAAGTGCGCGACGTAGAGCGGCACCGGCGCGAACACGATCAACGCGCCGAGCAATCCCATATGGCCGATCGTCGCGACGAGCGCCATCAGCGCGGGGCCGGTCGGCAGCGACGGCGAGAAGATGCTGCGCCACATGAGCCATGCACTGCCAAGCAAAGTGATCTGCATCAGCCAGTAGCCGGGTACGGTCGACAGTCCCCATGCATACGGCCCCGGCGCATGCCACAGCCAGATGATCACCGCATGCGCGGCGACTACCGGCACGAGCGGCGGATGCGCGAGGCGCGGCAGCGGAAACGCGAGTGCGAGCAGCGGCGCGACGGCGGCGATCAGAATGATGTGATGGGTGACGCGTGCGGAGAACAATGCCGAGGATAACGCGCAGAGCGGCGACACGAACACGAGGGCCATCAATGCGACGGCGCCCCATCCCGCCCGTGCATTCGCCGAGCGGTTGCTGGCCACGAACCATGCGAGCGCCGCGAGCCCGACGAGCAATGGCGGATCCGTGTTCCAGCGCAGCCACAAGCTTTCAGGAACAGCCGCGGGACCACAGTAGGCGACAGGAAAATATGGCATGGGCGATGTCTTCAACGAGTCCAGGTGCTTCTTTAATACACGCAAGAAAACGCGTGACAGATAACGCCTTCGAATTGTCGGGACGGCTCACGATCCAACTGATCGCTCGTGTACTCTAGCGCAAATAAACTGTTTAGGGACGGCTATCTGAATCCTGTAAGTTTTTGCGTGACAGAATGTTTTCAATTTGTCACTCGAGGCGTTTGCCGGCAAAATAAAAGCCGGTGTAATGGCGGCGGTAAGATTGCAATGGTGCGGCGCAATACTTCAGGCTGACCTGCCCGGCGTACTATGATGAAATCATGTGACGGAGGCCCGCCATGTTTCATGATCCCATCCGAATTCCCGCAATGATCGAATTGACATTGCTTGCGATCGTGCTGATCGTTGTCAGCATCGTACGCGCGAGGCGGCAAAGGGAGCGGGCGCGGAATCGGGCCATGGCGGAGCAGCGAAGCTCTGATAAAACGCGAATGTAATATTCGCGTTTACTGCATCTTTTAAGACTTTCGTATTCAGCTATTTTGCTGGTCTTTGTTACTTCTATCGATGGCTTTTCGGCGTGGCGACAGCCGCGCCGGTCGACTTTATAGCGGTGGACGCTCCAGTTGGACCCACTGCTGCACGCTGGCGCGTTGCCATTGTTGCGTGGCGTACTCCTTGAGCTTGTGCGGAACGGAATCGCCATTCAGCACGAGGCGATTGAGCATCAATGCGAGGTCCGTATCGGCGATGCACCACTTGCCGAACAGATTTGGCGAATTGGCCGGAAGCAATGCATCGGCGGCGGCGAAGAGTTTTTGTGCCGCTTCTTGTGCGCTGGCGGAAAGCGGGCCGCCGCGCGATCCGTAGAAAATGACTTCGGTGGAGTGCTCCTCGCGAACCGGTAGCAGATCGCTGCGCAGCCAGGCCTGCAGCTGGCGCGCTCGCGCGCGCAGACGCCGATCTTGAGGATAGACCGGGGTGTCCGGGAAAGTCTCTTCGAGGTACTCGGTGATCGCCGACGACTCGGATAACGCAAAGTCTTCGTGTATCAGGGTCGGCACGCGCCGCGTCAATGAGCGGGCCGCATAGTCGGTGGCGTGATTCGCCTTGTTCGCGAGATCGACGGTCGAAAGGTCGAACGGCAAGCGCTTCTCGCGAAGCGTCACGAAGACGGACATCGCGTAGGGGCTGGCGAATTGGGCGTCGGTGTAGAGGTGGAAGGGCGGGTGTGCCACAGGGGCTCCGTTTTCGTTAGTCATCGATGTCGAGCTTCGAATACTAGCTGCTCGTCGCGCGCCGTGCAGCCTTTCACCAGTGCGGATTGGCCATCTCGCAGGCGAGCAGGCAGCCTAACGCCGACACGGTGCCGACCGCGCCGAGACCAAATCCTACGGCAAGGTTCTCCGCCGTCGTTGCGCAACCCTGCAGCAGCGTTATCGACGTCAGCAGCGACGCGAGAAAAAGACGATACCGAAGTCGCGAAGAAGATGTGCGTCGTGGTGACATGATATGTCCGCCGTGAAGGGCGCTCTTTCAGCGCATCAGCGTACGAGCATAGCGGCCCATCATTCGTCGCATTCACCCGAGTAGCGGGCGACAAGCGTCAGACCTTACGAGCTCTTGCGAGGCGCCGAGCCGCGCTCGAATCGGTCGCCGGGCAGCGATACGGGGAGAACGCCTCGTCGGTCTTTCGACCGGTATTGCAACTGCAGAACAAAATCACGCGAGGGGCTTCAAAAAAATAATCAGGCTGATACAATGGCGCCCCTCTGCCCAGGTGGCGAAATTGGTAGACGCACTATCTTGAGGGGGTAGCGCCGAAAGGCGTGTGGGTTCAAATCCCGCCCTGGGCACCATTTCGAGTCGTCGATTCGAATCTTCAAGCGCTTCGCGCTTTCTTCAGGCAACGGCGGCCGTATCAGACCATCGCGTTGTCTCCGCTTCTGCGCTCAGAACTCGTTCCGATAGGCAAATAGCCCCGGAAGACCGCCGCTCATCACGAATAGAATTTTCTGTCCGGCACTGTACTTCCCGTTGCTCACGTTTTCCACAAGACCCGCAAATGCTTTGCCGCTATACACGGGATCGAGCAACAGACCTTCCGTCGATGCCATCAGCCGAACAGCCGCGCGCATGTTATCGGTTGGAATGCCATAGCCGGGTCCGAGCTGCGCTTCGTCGATCGAGATCGCGTCATCACTCACGCTTAGGCCCGGATCGATCAGTCGGACCGTCTGATTCGCCTTATCCAAAGTAACCGTGCGCGCGTGGCCAGCATTCCCATACACCGTGAATGCGGCAACACGCGACGGATCCAGGCCCAGCGCAACAAAACCCGCGACCAGCCCCGCATGCATGCCGCCGCTTCCATTCGGCACCACGACGCGATCGAAGGCCACGTTTTGCGCTTGCGATTGCGCGACGATTTCAGCTGCGCAGTCCGCGTAGCCGAGACAACCGACCGGGCTCGAACCGCCCAACGGACACACATAGACGTTACGGCCCTGCGCTCGCAACTCGTTCGCGCGTTCCTCGGCGAATTGCAATGCGTTGGCCGTGCCGGGAAGATCATGCACGCGCGCATCGAATAGCGCATCGAGCAGCACGTTGCCGTTCTCCATGTAGTCGTGGTCGAAACGTTGCACGGTTCTCGTCAGCACCAGCTCGCATCGAAGTCCGACGCGAGCCGCCGCGGCCGCCGTGAGGCGCGCATGATTCGATTGCCGCGCGCCGACGGTAACGATGGTGTCCGCGCCGCGCGCGAGCGCTTCGCCAATCAGGAATTCGAGCTTGCGCAGCTTGTTGCCGCCGCCACCTAGTCCCGTCAGATCTTCTCTTTTGACGTAGATGTCCGCCCCGCCGAGGCGAGCGCTCAGACGCGCAAGGTGCTGAATTGGCGTCGGGCCTTCGAGAAGCGCACGGCGCGGAAACTTTGATAAATCGAGGCGGTGCGATGAGGCGGAGTTCATGGTCGTGTGCGGGCGATTGAGTTGAAAGAGACGTTTCCATTCATTTGACTGACGCAAAGTTCTCTTTGACTCGAGTGCTCAATGCGTCAACGTCCGAATCCCAGCCAGTAATTTATCAACTTCGGCGTCGGTGGTCAGATAGCTGACCGATGCGCGCGCGATCTGTGTCAGCCCTCTGCTGTTCATATCGAACGGCGTGTACGCGACGCCATTCGAGCCGATCGTGATGCCCTGTGCCGCCAACGCGCGTCGCACCGACAAGGCATCTAGTCCGGCGACGTTGAACGACACCAGACCGGATCGCTCGACACCCTGGTCGAGCACCCACACGCCCTCCATCGCGGCCAACCGCTCGCGCAATGTCTGCGCGGTCCGATCGATCTGCGCGCGGATGTTGTCGATGCCAATTTCCAGCGCTTCGTCCAATGCATTCGCCAATCCGCAATGCAGTGCAAGCGACGCTTCCGACGATTCGAAACGCACGGCATCGTCGCGCAGTACAGGGTCGCCGTTGGCGTCGAGCGGCGCGGAATACGTGTCGACGAAGGCCGGCGTCAAGCGGGGCAGAAAATCCCGCCGGACGTATAGCAGCCCGGTGCCGCGCGGTCCACGCAGTGCCTTGCGGCCCGCGCCGGCCAGTACATCGCAGCCGACTTCGACGACGTCGATCGGAAGCTGTCCGACGGCTTGCGCCGCATCGATGAAATACGGAATGCCGTGACGGCGTGCTATCTGCCCAATCGCGGCGGCCGGATTGATCAGTCCGCCATTGGCCGGCAGCCACGTCAGCGCAATCAGTCGGACCCGGTCGTCGAGCATCGCTTCGAGCGCGCGAGGATCGACCCTGCCGCTCTCATCGGAAGGAATCGTCTCTATCGATGCGCCCGCGCGCTGCGCCAGAAGACGCATCGTCGCGAGATTGCCGCCCCATTCGTGCCGCGCAACGAGGATGCGTTGCCCCTCGCGCCACGGACCCAATGCCGCGAAAGCAGCGCCCCAGCCCGGCGAGTTGCCCGTCGTCAACGCGATCTCGGCGGGCTGAGCGTTCAGCAGTCGCGCGGCGAGCGTGCGCGCCCGTTCGGTCTGTTCGCGGGCAGCCGCGCCCGCTTCCATGGGTCCCATCGAGGCTTCGCGCAACAGATGCGCGTGAATCGCTTCGAGCGTGGCGGCCGACGGCAGCGACGCGCCCGCATGATTGAAGTGCGTGGTACTGCGCACACCGGCTGTGCGGGCACGTATTGCGTCGATGACAGCAGGCGACAGCGGAGAAGACATTGGCGGCTCCGAGTGTATGAGTTGAATTCAGACGTTCTTCAAGGCGACAACCGCTTCGACTTCGACGGCGACCCCTGCCGGCAGCGACGCAACACCCACCGCGCTGCGCGCGTGACGGCCGGCGTCACCGAAGATCTGCACGATCACGTCCGACGCGCCATTGGCAACCGTGCTTTGAGCACTGAATGCCGGCGTGCTCGCGATGAACACGTTCAGGCGCACGATGCGTGCCACGCGCTCGAGCCGGTCGCCCGTCGCCGCGACGATCTGCGCGACGACACCAACCCTTACCCTCCAGCATCATTCCTGCCACGCTTCTCCTTCCGGATACCAGTACCTGTCCAGCGTCCCTTCCAGCATCTCGATGCTATACCCGGCCCTTTGCGGCGGCATATAGTGCCCGTTGCGGATCGCGACGGGATCCACGAAATGCTCGTGCAAATGATCGACGTATTCGAGCACGCGATTCTCGAGCGACGCCGACACGCAGATATAGTCGAACAGCGAAATATGCTGCACGTACTCGCACAAGCCGACACCACCCGCATGCGGGCACACCGGCACACCGAACTTCGCGGCCATCAGCAGTACGACGATCACTTCGTTGAGTCCGCCGAGCCGGCAACTGTCGATCTGGCAGAAGTCGATGGCTTGCGCCTGCAGCAGTTGCTTGAACATCACGCGATTGTGGCAATGCTCGCCGGTTGCGACGCCAATCGAACCGAGCCGCCGGCGAATCGCCGCATGACCGAGGATGTCGTCGGGACTCGTGGGCTCCTCGATCCACCACGGGTCGAACTCGGCGAGACGGCGCATGTTCGCGATCGCCTCATCGACGTCCCACACCTGGTTCGCGTCCATCATCAGCTTCCGGTTCTCGCCGATCTCTTCGCGCAGAATGCGCGCGCGCCGTACGTCTTCCTCCAGATCTCCGCCGACCTTCTGCTTGAAATGCGTCCATCCCTGCGCGACGCCTTCGCGCGCGAGACGGCGAATCTTGTCGTCGTCGTAACCGAGCCAGCCCGCCGATGTCGTATAGGCCGGATAGCCGTGCGCGAGCATTTCCTTTTCACGCTCGCCCTTGGTCTTCGCATGACGATGCAGCATCGCGAGCGCTTCGTGCGGCGTGAGTGCGTCAGTCACGTAGCGAAAGTCGAGGCAGCGCACGAGTTCTTCCGGGCTCATGTCGACCAGCAGCTTCCAGACCGGCTTGCCGACGGATTTCGCCCACAGGTCCCACGCCGCGTTGACGACCGCCGCGGTGGCAAGATGAATCGCACCTTTGTCCGGGCCGATCCAGCGCAGTTGGCTATCCGAAGTAAATGCGCGCCAGAAAGCGCCCATATTCGCGGCGATATCTTCGAGCTTCTTGCCGACGATCAACGGCGTGAGTGCATTCACGGCGGTCACGCAGATTTCATTGCCGCGGCCAATCGTGAACGTGAGGCCGTGGCCGGTGAGATTCGGCGTGTCGGTTTCGAGCGTGACGTAAGTGGCGGAGTAGTCCGGCGCGGCATTCATCGCGTCGGAGCCGTCCAGCGAACGTGAGGTGGGGAACCGGATGTCCCGAACGGACAGCCTTGTGATCGTTGTCATCTGCGCACCCTCCGGGGCTGTGGCTATCGGCTTGTCGTCTGCGGACGCAGACGGATCGGTTTCGTGCGCACGTTCTCTGTGTGCGCGTTCCTGCTGCGCATACGGGTAAGCCCGGAGTTGCCAGATACCAGGCATCCCCAGGTATTTCCAGGCATTTGTACGCGTTGACAACACGGCATTCACTTTCTAGCATGCTAGCATGTCTTCTCGAAATCAAGGCCTTCGTGAATTCCTCGACCGAACTTGAGAATGCCGCCGGGGACCCGTATGTCGCACTGCAAAAAGTCGGCGGCGGCGAGCGCGGCAGCTTGACCGACGCGGTCGAGGCGGCGTTGCGAGAAGCGATCGTTACGTTGGCGTTGGAACCCGGCATGATGATCGACAAGATGGCCGTGTGCAAACGGATGGGCGTGTCGCGCTTTCCGGTGTCATCCGCATTGGCGAGGCTTGCGCATGCGGGTCTCGTCGAGGTTTTGCCGCAACGCGGCACGCGCGTCAAACCGATCGCGCTCGACGACATCCGCCAGCATCTGTTCATCCGCAGCGCACTGGAAGTCGAGACGGTGCGTGGGGTCGCGCTGATGCACGACACGGCGACGCTCGACGCATTGGCACGCAATCTCGATCAGCAGCGCAGTCTGGCTGGAAGTGGCGAACGTCTGGCGTTTCACGCGCTCGATCTGGCTTTCCATGAAATCCTGCTCGACGCGGTGAAGCTGCCGCGCGTGAAGGAGATCGTCGCGGTGTCGCGCAATGCGCTGGACCGCGCGAGACAATTGCTCGCGAGTCCAGAACGGCTCACGCATACGCTGGAAGAGCACGAGAGCATCTTCAAGGCCCTTTGCGCCGGCGACGGCGATGCGGCCGCGAAAGCGATGCACGATCATCTCGACCAGGTCGTCGCCGAATTGCACCGATCCGCAAAAGAGCGGCCCGACCTGTTCGCGCCTTGAATGAAAGCTGGAATGAAAGCCGTTGTTCAAGCCGTAAAAAGCTCCACCGTAAAAACGTTGGTGATATAGGCAGCCGTCAACAGATCAGCACATGAACCCACTCATTTCCGTCAGCAATCTTTGCAAGAGCTTTCCGGGCGTAAGAGCGCTTCATGACGTCCGGTTCGAACTCATGGCCGGCGAGGTCCATGCGCTGATGGGCGAGAACGGCGCGGGCAAGTCGACGCTGATGAAAATTCTCGCCGGCGTCTATACGCGCGATTCCGGCGAAATTCTCTTCGACGGCAAGCCCGTCGATTTTCAAGGTCCGCGCGACGCGCAAGCTGTCGGCATCGGCATCATTCATCAGGAACTGCAACTGATGAATCATCTGAGCATCGCGCAGAACATCTTTATCGGCCGTGAGCCGCGCAAGGGTCTGGGTCTCTTTCTCGATGAAGACAAACTGAATGCACAGGCAAGCGAGATCCTCGCCCGCATGCACGTGAAACTCGATCCGCGCACGATGGTCGGCACGTTGACCGTCGCGAGTCAGCAGATGGTCGAGATCGCGAAAGCACTGTCTTTCGATTCGCGCGTGCTGATCATGGACGAACCCACGTCCGCGCTCAACGATGCCGAGATCGCCGAGCTGTTCCGGATCATCCGTCAATTGAGAGAGCGCGGCGTCGGCGTCGTCTATATCTCGCACAAGATGGACGAGTTGAAGCAGATCACCGATCGCGTGACCGTGGTGCGCGACGGTGAGTATGTGGCCACCGTGCCGACCGAGGGCACCGGCGTCGAGACGATCATCGGCATGATGGTCGGACGCACGCTGGGCGACGTGACGCCGGTCGAGAGGGCGCCGGTGAAAGGCGAACTCGCGCTCGAAGTGAGAAATCTCGTCGCAGGTCCGCTCGTGCGCGACGTCAGTTTCGAATTGCGCAAGGGCGAAATACTCGGTTTCGCAGGCTTGATGGGGGCGGGCCGCACGGAGGTCGCGCGCGCGGTGTTCGGCGCCGATCCGGTCGAATCGGGCGAGATACTCGTGAAAGGCGTGAAGGCGTCGATCAAGAGGCCCAGTGATGCGGTCAAGCGCGGCATCGGCTACCTGTCCGAAGATCGCAAGCGCTTCGGTCTCGCTACGGGAATGGACGTCGAATCGAACATCGTGATGGCCGATCTCGGCAAGTTCCTGTCAATCAATATGTTTCTGCGCCGCGGGCAGATTCGCAAAAGAGCGCAGCACTTCATCAAGCTGCTTGCGATTCGCACGCCTTCGGCGACGCAGCAGGTGCGGCTCCTCTCGGGCGGCAATCAACAGAAGATCGTGATCGCGAAATGGCTCGAGCGCGATTGCGACGTACTGTTCTTCGATGAACCGACGCGCGGCATCGACGTCGGCGCGAAAAGCGAAATCTACAAGCTGCTGCGCTCGCTGGCGGCGCAAGGCAAGGCGATCGTGATGATCTCCTCCGAGCTGCCGGAAGTTCTGCGCATGAGCGACCGCATCGTCGTGATGTGCGAAGGCCGCATTACCGGCGAGCTGTCCGCCAGCGAAGCGACGCAGGAGCGCATCATGCATCTCGCGACGCTGCGCGAAACCCTGAAAACGGTACAAGCCTGAAGAGGTCTACGACATGACATTGCGAACGGATACGGCGGCGCTGGACGACGAAAGGCGCACTTCCGGGCTGAAAGCGCGAATTTTCGCGCCGACCGCCGTGCAAAAGATGCTCGCGTTCGCGAGCCTCATCCTGCTGCTGGTGTTCTTCAGTTTCGCGTCGCCGTCCTTCATGCAGATGGACAACATCCTCGGCATTTTTCAGGCGACAGCTGTGAACGGCGTGCTGGCGATTGCCGCCACGTTCGTGATCATTACGGGCGGCATCGATCTGTCGGTCGGTACGTTGATGACATTTACCGCCGTGATTTGTGGAGTGTTTCTCACGTACTGGCATCTGCCGATGTGGATGGGCGTGCTCGCGGCACTCGCGACGGGCGCGGTATGCGGCACGGTATCGGGCACGCTGACCGCCAAAATGAAGATCCCGCCATTCATCGCGACGCTCGGCATGATGATGCTGCTCAAAGGTCTTTCACTCGTCGTGTCGGCGGACAAGCCGATTTATTTCACCGATACCGAGAACTTCTACCGTATTTCCCAGGATTCGCTGATCGGCTATTTCCTGCCGAGCGTGCCGATTCCGAATGCGGTACTGATCCTGTTCGTTCTCGCGATCGTCAGTTCTATTACGCTCAATCGCACCGCGCTCGGCCGCTATACGTTCGCACTCGGCAGCAATGAAGAAGCGGTGCGGCTCTCGGGCGTCAATGTCGATCGCTGGAAGATCGCGATTTACGGCGTGGGCGGCGCTATCTGCGGCATCGCGGGTCTGCTGATCGCGTCGCGGCTCAATTCGGCGCAGCCGGCGCTCGGTCAAGGCTACGAGCTCGATGCGATCGCGGCGGTCGTGATCGGCGGCACGTCGTTGAGCGGCGGTTCGGGAACGATACTCGGCACCATCATCGGCGCTTTCATCATGAGCGTGCTGACCAACGGACTGCGCATCATGTCGGTCGCGCAGGAGTGGCAGATCGTCGTGACCGGTTTGATCATCATTCTGGCGGTGTATGCGGACATCCTGCGGCGCAGCCGGAGAAGTTGACGCAGCAGCAAGGAAGCAGCAAATAAGCAGGGAACGCAGGAGCACGAGAGAGAGGGCAAGTGAAGGCTTTCTCGAAAGCTCGATAGCGGCTTGATAGCCCAACCATTGGAGGAGGCCCCATGTTGAAGAGAAGACTAATCGGTATCGTGGTCGGTGTCGGTGCGCTCGTCGGCGGAAGTAGTCTCGCGTATGCGGACGAGCCGTATATTCCGCTTATTTCGAAAGGCTTCCAGCATCAGTTCTGGCAAGCCGTCAAATCGGGCGCCGAGCAGTCCGCGAAAGCGAACAACGTCAGGATCACGTTCGAGGGACCGGAAACGGAAGCGATGGTCGATAAGCAGATCGACATGCTGTCGGCCGCGCTCGCGAAGAAGCCGCAGGCGCTCGGCATCGCGGCGCTCGACAGTAAGGCGGCCATCCCCTTGCTCAAGCGCGCCCAGAACGAAAAGATTCCGGTGATTGCATTCGACTCGGGCGTCGACAGCGATATTCCGTTGACGACCTGCTCGACGGACAACGTCGCCGCCGCCGCGCTCGCCGCCGACAAGATGGCCGCGCTGATCGGCAATTCCGGCGAAGTCGGCGTGATCGTGCACGACCAGACGAGCCGCACCGGTGTCGATCGCCGCGACGGTTTCGTCAATCAGATCAAGTCGAAGCATCCGAACATCAAGATCGTGTCCGTGCAATACGGCGCCGGCGATCACCTGAAGTCCGCGGAAATCGCCAAGACCATGATCCAGGCGAATCCGAACCTGAAAGGTATCTTCGGTGCAAACGAAGGTTCCGCGGAAGGCGCGGCGATCGGCGTCAAGGAATCGGGCAAGAAACTCGTGCTGATCGGCTTCGACTCCGGCAAGGAGCAGAAGGAGAACATCATGTCGGGCTTGATGGCCGGCGCGATTACGCAGAATCCGGTCGGTATCGGCAAATGCACGGTCGACTCGGCGGTCAAGGCGCTGCACGGCGAGAAGCTGCCGAAGAAGATCGACACCGGTTTTTACTGGTACGACAAGACCAACATGAACGATCCGAAGATCGCAGCCGTGCTGTACGACTAAGCGAGGCCGGCAATCGCGACTCGGGAAGCCGAGGCTGCGACAATCATCAAAGAGGGAGAGCCACGCTCTTCCTCTTTTTTATTGCCGTTCCGCAACTTCGGAATCGCGCTATACCGAGCGGTCCGTTGCGCCGCAACAACATGTAATCCGAACGCTCGTACTCCGTCGAGCAAGTCGTGATTCGCGCTCATGCAGGGCTTTTGATCCACGGCTGCCGGTCATTTCACGCCATTGCATGCATTAATCTGATACTTTATGTTTATATAATCGCTGCACGAGCCGTCCATTCGCATGCCGATTCGGACCCACCCACCGTCGAATGCGCAGGTCATGGCTTTTACCGAACCAAGGTCTCCATTTTTCAAGTGGGTCGTGTCCTCGGCCCAGAAACTGAGTCCGGACAACCGGCAGATCCTGCTTGCCAACCTGTTCACGCGAACCGCATCGATCGTTTTCGCGTCGATTTGCGAAATCAGCGTTTGCGCAACCGCGTATTATCTTTATCCGATTCCTCTATATGCCGCGTGGGGTATCGCGGTCGTCGCATTGCTGATCGCGCGGCTCACGCTGATCTGGTTATGCCGCACGCGGGCCGCCCTTGGGCTGCCCACGCCGACTTCCGCGTTTATTTTCGCGAGTCTGTTGTGGAGCGCGTTATTCGGGTTTGGCACATTCCTGTGCAATATCAGCGGAAGTCCCACGCTTTTTCTGCTTGGAAACGTCTGTGCGGTCGGTGTGATCGGCGGATTGTCCGGACGCAATGCGGGCACGCCGCGGCTTGCGTTATTGCAGATCGTTTTTATTCTCGGCTTTCTGAGTGTCGGCGCGGCGATGTCGCCGGGCAATGGCAAGCTCGTGCTGCTATTTCAGGCTCCGTTTTGCGCGGCCGGCTTCTTCACGGTCGCGCTGCGTAGTAATCGCGACACCGTTGCGTTGCTGCTCGCGCGGGAAAACAGTCATCGCCTCGCGCGCCAGGATAGCCTGACCGGTTTGCCGAATCGCGCGCGTATCAACGAGCTGCTGATCGAACGCACCGGCGAGAGTTCGACGCGGCAGGGCGAGGCGTTCGCGGTGCTGCTGATCGACCTCGACGGCTTCAAGGCGATCAACGACAGTCTCGGTCATGCCGCCGGCGACCAGATTCTGCAGGAAGCGGCCTCCCGTTTGCGCGATCTGCTGCCGAGCGGCGACCACGTTGGCCGCCTGGCGGGCGACGAGTTCGTCGCGATTTCGGACGACGCCGGGCAGCTTCGCGACGTGCGCGTGCTGGCCGATCGCATCGTCAGAACGCTGGCGCGGCCGTTCGTGTTGAGCGAAGCGCTCGTGCATATCGGCGCGAGCGTCGGCATCGCGCTCTATCCCGAACATGCGAAAACGGGTCCGCAATTGCTGATCTGCGCGGACCGCGCGTTGTACGGCGTCAAGCGCAGCGGCAAAAGCGCGTTCGCGATTTTCGATGCCGAGAAGCACGTATCCGACGAAAGCCTGAGCCTGCTGCGCAGCGACCTCGAAGGCGCGCTGAAGTCGTTCAATGGTTTGCGCATGGAGTATCAGCCGATCATCGATCTGCATACCGGCGCGGTCGCGGGCCGCGAGGCGCTGATTCGCTGGGCCCATCCGACGCGCGGCGAGTTGTCGCCGTCCGCGTTCATTCCGACCGCCGAGCGCACCGGCCTGATCCTCGCATTGGGTGAATGGGTGCTGCTGCAATCGTGCATGGCGGCGTCGGCGTGGCGCGACAAGGTGATCGTCGCGGTCAATGTATCGCCGGTGCAATTGCGCGAGGAATCGTTCGCATCGACGGTGACGGCAATACTTCGGAAAACGAGGCTGCCGCCGACGCGGCTCAATCTCGAGGTCACGGAAACGGCACTGCTGAACGACGACGAAGTGACTCGCCGCAATATCACCAGATTGCGCGCATTGGGTATCGGGCTGGCGCTCGACGACTTCGGCACCGGCTTTTCGACGATGTCCACGCTCGTGCGCTTCTCGTTCGACAAGCTGAAGATCGACAGTTCGTTCGTCCGCGAGTCCGTGCATCGGCGCGAATCGGCGGCCGTGGTGCGCGGCATCGTCGCGCTGGCGCGCGAGATCGGCATGCCGACCACGGCCGAGGGCATCGAAACCCAGGAGCAGCTCAATTTCGTGCGCGTATGCGGTTGCACGCATGCGCAGGGTTATCTGCTCGGCAAGCCGATGTGCAACGAAGAAATCGAGCAGTGCGAAGCGGTGCTCGACGCGCGTGTCGCCGACAAGGCCGCGCCTGCGGACTTTTGATATCCGTTACCGATGCGATCGAGGTCGTGATGTCGTCTCCCTTGCAATTTCAACTGCGATTCACCGCGTCGATGGAACTCGCCAACTCGCTGCGCGCGGACCCTTCGTGCGCAGCGCATCCAGCGCTTCGTGCCATTTTGCAAACGCATCACGCAACGCTCAAATGCCAGTTCGATGCATTCGCCGACTACGTGAGCGAAGCGGAGAGAATGGGCATCGAGAACTACCCGCTTTATCAATGGACACGGCAAACCATCGAGAACCCGGAGAAGAAAGCGAAGTACCTGCAGTCGTTCACGCTCCATGTGAATGGCGACGAAGTGTATGACAAGGACGTCGCCGATGCCCTCGAGGCCGGCTTGTCGAAGCTGATCGACGTGAACGGTGTTCTTCGCGTTTCGAGGTACGACACGAATCCCGGGAACAATCCGCAGCCGCCCGCGCGCGTGTGAGGCAGCCGTTTAAATTTCACTCCGAAAGCTTCGTCGTTAAGCGATGTAACATTTGACGACATGCCATAAAGTTCGTGAGACGATGCAGCTTCACTTATTTTTGTGGGAGTGCGACATGGGACTTCTGGACGAAGTGGGCAAGATTGCCGGTGCGGTTGCCGCCGTTGAAGCCGCGGAGAAAGTCGATCCCGAAGCGGGTCTGCTGACCAAAGGCGTGGCCGCTATCGCCGGTTTCGAAGGCGCTGGAAAGCTGGAATCGCTGGTGGAAAAGAAAGAAGAAGAGAAGCAGGACGACGCCGACAACGCTCAAGCCGCGGACGATACAAGCTCCCAGACCTGAATGGACGTCAAGCGGATTGCCGGTTGCATGCGCGCGATCGAATCACGCGCTGCACCGGCAATCTGTTTTTATAAACCTTTCGATATCGAACCCTCCTTCCGCTATTCGCCCGATGTTTCATCGGGCTGTCATCGCCGTCCGGCTACGATCGTCCGTCACTTTCCGTCCGCGCTCGCCCCGCGGGGCGTTGTTTTGCGCTGGCATTCTTCCACCTGAACAACCATACCGGACATGTCGAACAGAAAAATCGTCAAGACAACGCCTGCCGATGAGCAAGGCGCATCGATCGTCTCGCGTCGCGGCTTTCTGAAGTTCGCCGGCGCGTCGAGTCTCGCGACGGCGGCGGGCGCGCTCGCATCGACCGCGCGCGGCGCCAATAGCGGCACACCCGATGGCACGCCCGAACAGATCCATCTGACCTGGGGCAGCGACCCGACGAGCGAAATTACCGTGTCGTGGTCGTCGCTCGCGCCCGCGGTCAATCCGCAGGTGCGCATAAACGGCGCCAATAACGGGGACCACGCGAAACATACGGTGCACGCGGTGCAAAGCACGTACACCGACGGCATCAACGGCGAGGTCGTATTCAACTATCACGCGCGCGTGCGCGAGTTGAAGGCCGACACGAGCTATCAGTACGAAGTGACGGCCGATAACGACGGCAATGCAGCGCAACCCTTCACCGCGAGTTTTCGTACCGCACCGCGCGGCCGCGCGCCGTTTCGCTGGACGAGCTACGGCGATCTCGCGACGCCGAATACGAACTGGGTGCTGTCGTCGCCGCAAAGCCGCTTTGCGGTGGCGGCCGTCGAGCGCTTTCAGCCGCTCTTCCATCTGCTGAACGGTGACCTCTGCTATGCGAATCTGAATCCGACGCAGCAGCCCGAGGTGTGGCGCGACTTCGGCAACAACGCGCAGACGTCGGCGTCGAACCGGCCGTGGATGCCGTGTCCCGGCAATCACGAGCTCGAATTCAACAACGGCGAGCAGGGCCTTGCGTCGTATCTGTCGCGCTACGTGCTGCCCGATAATCACACGCGTTTTCCGGGCCGCTGGTACAGCTTCCGCGTCGGCTCGGTGCTGTTCATTTCGCTCGATGCGGACGACGTCGTCTATCAGGATGCCGCCGCTTTCGTCGCCGGGCCCGCGCCGCTGACGCCGGTCGCGAGTACCGGCAATCCGCCGATTCCGGCGGGCACGTCGCTGTACGTGCGCGGCTATAGCAATGGCGAGCAGACACGCTGGCTCGAAAAAGTGCTGCAGCATGCGTCGCACGATAACGACGTGGACTGGATCATCGTGCAGATGCATCAGGACGCGCTCAGTTCGTCGAAGACCGGCAACGGTTCCGACAAGGGCATTCGCGAAGCGTGGCTGCCGCTGTTCGATCGCTATGGCGTGGACCTCGTGCTGTGTGGTCACGATCACGACTACGAGCGCAGCTATCCGGTGCGCGGTTGCAATCACAACAAGGGCGCCGACATCGCGACGGGGCACCCGGTCGATACGTTGCAGCCCGAGCCGATCATGTCGGCGGTATCGGCGGGTGCATCGACGTTCGATACGAGCCACGGCACGATCCACCTGATTCTCGGCGGCGGCGGCACGAGCGCGCCGCTCGACGTGTATGGCGTCGATGCTGGCACGGGCCTGCCGCAGGCGCGCATCTTCACGAAGCCGAATCGCCCGATCCCGTCGACGACCGCGGGCACGTTCGTGCGCGCGAGCGCCGACGCGGTCGAAGACGCAATCTGGTCCGCCCAACGCGACACCGGCACCGGCTACGGCATCGCGGTGTTCGACTACGATCCGGGGCAGCCCGGCGGCGACACCACGATCACGATGAACTACTACCACGCGCCGGGCGCGGATCAGACGCCGACACCGGAATACGATCTGTTCGAGACGATCGAATTGAAGAAGAAGCGGCGCGGGTAGAAGGATAGATTTGATTCACTGATCGGCATTCAATTTCCAGGGGCCGCTCATCACGAGCGGCCCTTGTTTTTTCACGGTCACCGCAAAAACAACGCCCCATTCATTTTGTTACACGTCTTACCGCCACGGACTGTCGAGGTTACAAAGCCCTTTCCGAAGCCCCGCTATACTCGGCGCCGTCTCACTAAAACAAAGACCCGATATGTCGAAGAAAATCATCCAGATGGTTGCCATGGCTGCATTGAGCGCCGCGGCGTCGTTGCCGGCACTTGCCGGTGATATGAACAACATGCTCGGCGGCGCGCTCGGTGGCGTCGCTGGCGCGGCAGTCGGCGGCGCGGTGGGCGGCAGCACCGGCGCGGTGATCGGCGGCGCAGTGGGCGGCGGGGCGGGCGGCGCGGTCACGTCGAATCGTCGCGAACGTACCGGCGCGATCATTGGCGGCGCGCTCGGTGGCGGGGCGGGCACCGCGGCCGGCAACGCGATGGGCGGCCGCACCGGCGGCCTGGTCGGCGCCGCGCTCGGCGGCGGCGCGGGTTCGGCGCTCGGCGGCAACATCTCGCGCTCGAACTCGTATGCCAACGACTACTCGCGCGGCCACCAATCGGGCAAGCACCATCACAAGCATCGTCGTTACGACTGAGACGGCTTGACATCGACAGGGCCGGTCCGCGTCCGCATCACAGACGAATGCGGCGGCCCTCGTCCATCACGCATGCAGAACCAGTTTCTGAATACGCCAGTTCAGCAACTCGGCAACGAATAATACGTTTTCCGAAGGACACGCCATCTCGTGAATCCAGCCGAACTGCTTCGGCTGTTTGCCCGCTTTGCCTAGTACGCCGAGCACTTTGCCGTCGAGCGTCATCTTGTAGATGCGGCCCGGAAACGCGTCGGCGCTATAGAGCACCTGATTCGGTCCCGGCGAGATGCAGATCGCCCAGGGCGAGCCCGGCGCGAACGTGCCCGCGGCGAGGTCCGCTTCGCTCGGCATGTTGCCGATCGCGGGGCGCGCGTCGGGCGGCACCGGTACGTCGATCGTGAACTGGCGCAGGAACGTGCCCTCGGTATCGAACACCTGGATGCGCCGGTTGCTGCGATCGGCCACATAAACGTGGTCGTGCGCATCCACCGCGATGCTATGCGGCGTATGGAACTGCCCCGGTCCCGTGCCGCGATCGCCCCATGACTTCAGCCAGTTGCCGTCGCGATCGACCTTCGCGACGCGCGAGTTGATGTATCCGTCGCTGATATAGGTGTTGCCCGCCTTGTCCCACGCGACGTCGGTCACCTGGCGAAAGCGTCCGGGTTCGGAGGGCAGCGGCGGATTCGGATGCTTGAGCGGCGCGGTCTCCTCGTCCGATGCTTCCTGCTTGCGGCCGAACACCATCGCGACGCGTCCTTCCGGCGTGAACTTGATCACCATGTCCGAGCCCTTGTCGGTGACCCAGATGTTGTCGTGCCGGTCCACCTTCACCGTGTGCGCGAACGACCACGCATACAGGTTGTGGCCGATCTCGCGCACGAAGCGTCCATCGGGCGCGAACTCGAGCAGTTGCGCGGCGGCCGCGCCATATGCGGGGCCGCTGGTGTTGCCGCGCGACAGCACGAAGATATGGCCATGCGAATTGAGCGCGACGCCCGAGCATTCGCCGAAGTACCTGTCGTTCGGCAAACGTACGGGGTTGGCAATCGAGTCATAAGCAATCGTGGGCACGGCCGGTGTGTCCGCGGCGAACGCGGACGGCATGGCGAGTCCGGCGGCGCTACCCGCAAGCAGGCTCATGAAAGTCCGTCGGCTCATCGCCCGGTGGTCGGGACCGCCGCAGCATGCACAAAACGACTCGTATCGCTCGCTCATTCGTTGTCTCCTTTGGTCCATCGCTTGAAGTGTGCAAAGGCAAGCCTAGTGCACAAAACGTTTAATGGCTAAATCGTTTTGGCGATGCTGAAAGAGACACTTCCCGTTATGCGCGATCACGTGCTGGTGGTGGCAGATGCTGTCCAGGTCGCGGCGCGCGGCGGCGCGGTACCGCTCGGCGTCGCGAGCCAGCCCGCTTTGCTACTATGTAAGACCGCGACTGCTTAGGTCCGCTTTAGTCCCGCGTTGGTCCATCACACAAGGAGATTCGAATGAGCAAAGGTTATTGGGTGTCGTCGTACCGCAAGACGAACGATCCGCAGAAACTGGCCGCGTACGCGCAACTGGCCCCGGCCGCGGTGGCGGCGGCGGGCGGCAAGTTCCTCGTGCGAGGCGTGGCGGACGAGGCGCGCGAGCAGGGCCTCAAGGAGCGCACGGTCGTAATCGAGTTTCCGACGTACGAGGCGGCCGTCGCCGCTTACGAAAGCGAGGAGTACAAGAAGGCGCTGGCCGCATTGGGCGATGGCGTCGAACGCGATCTGCGCATCGTGCGCGGCACCGACTGACGCGCGACCCGCAAGCGAACACTGCGCGGCACGCGCCGCGCAGTCACTCACTTCACCGCGCCGAGCGCGAGCCCCTTCACCATATAACGCTGCAACCACGCAAACACGATCGAAACCGGCAACGTCGCGCACAAGGTCGCGGCCATCACCAGATGCCATTCGACCACGTACTTGCCCGCGACCATATCGGTCACCTGCACGGTCAGCGTCTTGTTTTCCGGCGAGCGGATCAGCGTATAGACGATCGCGAACTCGTTCCACGCATTGATGAACGTGAAGATGGCGGTCACGACGATCGCCGGCACCGCGAGCGGCAGAAACACCTTGAACACCGCGCGCGTGCGGCTGCAGCCTTCGAGCCACGCGGATTCCTCGAGATCCTGCGGCACGGTCTGAAAGTACGACGACAGCATCCACACCGCGAACGCGATATTAAACGCCGCGTACGACACGATCACGCCGATCCTCGAATCGACCAGGTTGCCGTCGCCCCACGGAATCATCGCCGCGAGCCGGAATAGGCCGACCACCAGCAGGATCGGCGACAGCATCTGCGTGACGAGCAGGAACTGCCGATACAGGCCGCGTCCGCGAAACGGGAAGCGCGCGAGCGCGTAAGCGGCGGGCAGGCTCACCGCGAGTGCGAGCGCGGTGGACAGGAAACTGATGATCGTGCTGTTGCGCAGCGCGACGCCGAAGTTGGCCGCGTCCCACATGTCGATGAAATTGCGCCACTGCCACTGCACCGGCAGCCAGCGCGCCGGATAGACGAAGATCTCCGAGGCCGGTTTGACCGCGGTGAAGAACATCACCGCGAACGGAAACAGGATGACGATCACGAGCGGCGTCAGCGCGATCCAGCACCACAGCGAGCGTTTCGTTTTCGCGCTCAGACTCATGATGGCACTCCTTCTTTCGCGCGTTGCAGACGCAGATAAGCGATCGAGAACACGAACAGCATCACGAGCATGATCAGCGAAACGGCGGCCGCTTCGCCGGGACGTCCGAGTCGGAAGCCGAGTTCGTACAGGTAGGTGACGAGGATGTGCGTGCTGTTGTCGGGGCCGCCTTGCGTCATCACCCAGATGATCGGAAACGAGTTGAACACGTAGATCACGTTCAGCAAAATCGCCATGTTGATGAACGGGCGCAGCAGCGGCATCGTCAATTGACGGAACTGCTGCCAGGCGCTCGCGCCGTCGATACGCGCGGCTTCGTAGATATCGCTTGGGACCGAAGACAGGCCGCCAAGAAAAATCGTCACCGTGAACGGAATCGACACCAGAATGCCGACCGCGATTTCGACGGGGAACGCGAACTCGGGCGTCGCGAGCCAGTGAATCGGGCCGCCGATCAAGCCGAGCCGCTGCAGCGTGACATTGACCATGCCGTAGTCGTCGTTGAAGGCCCAGCGCCAGACGACGGCGGTCATCGTCAAAGAGACGGACCACGGCAGCATCACGATCGTGCGCGCCACGCCGCGACCGTGAAAATCCTGGTTCAGAATCAGTGCGACAGGTACCGAGATCAGCACCGTGCCGCCCACCACGCACACGGTCCAGATGATCGTGCGGCGTACCGAAGCGAGAAACACCGGGTCCTCAAACACGTTGATGAAGTTCTGCGCGCCGGTGAAGTCGCGGATCGCGCCGAAGCGCGATACCTCATGCAGCGATTGCCACACGATGTTGAAAATCGGATAGCTGATGATGAACAGCGCGAGCACGAGGCTCGGCGCAATCAGCAACCAGGGCGCCTGCGCGCGCGAAGAAACGGAACGGCTCATGCGTGCTCGATCGTAAGACGCGCCCGCTCTCTGGCGGCGGGCACGACGGAATGGGCCGGAGGGTGCATCGTGCTGCATAGGCTCGAATGTGGGAGTGGCGCGGCGCAACGCGCGGCGCTTGAGCTACGGCGCCGCGCGTCCCCTGTTCGTCTCGTTACTGTCAAAAGCCGCGTATCAGTGACCGAGCGACTTGTTCGCCTGCGCAGCGGCCGCATTCAACGCTTCCGCCGGTTGCGCCTTGTTCAGGTAGATCGCCTGCATCGCGTCGGTCACGGCCTTCGCGGTGTCTTCCCAGCCGGTCACGGTCGGCGCGAAGTGAGCGGTGGGCAGCAACGCGATGAATGCCTTGACGTCCGGATCGTTGAACGCCGGGTCGGTCGCTTCTGCCTTCGTGGTCGGCAGGAAGCCTTCGGTCGTCGTGAACTCGACGCGCGGTTCCTTCGTGAACAGATAGTCGAGGAACTTCCACGCGGTCTTCTTCACCTTCGAGTTCTTGAACATCACGATCGAGTCGGTGACCGCGTAGGTGGCGTGCGTCGTGCCCATCGGCAGCGGATCGATGCCGTACTTCAGGTTCGGCGCTTCCTTCTTGATCTGCTTGGCGAGGAACGGCGCGGAGATCACCATCGCGACGCGGCCCTGCTTGAACAGGTTCTGCACGTCTTCGCGGCTATAGCCGGTGACGCCCGGTTGCGTGAGGCCCTGGTCGATCATCTGCTTGTACATCGTCGCGGCCTTCACGCCCGCCGGCGAATTGAACGCGGCCTTGCCGTCCTTGCCGACCACGTCGCCGCCCATCGTCCACAGCGCGTAGTAAAAGTAGACGTCGGTTTCGATTTCCTTGCCTTGCAGACCGAAGCCGGCGATGCCTTGCGCCTTCAGCTTCTTCGATGCATCGATCACTTCATTCCAGGTCTTCGGGCCGTCGGGGTAGCCGACCTTCGCGAGCAGATCCTTGTTGTAGTACAGCGCGCGCGCGGAAGCGGCGATCGGCAGGCCGTAGGTCTTGCCGTTGATCTGGCCAGGCGCGAGGAACGGACCGATGAAGCGGGCCTTGAAGTTCGCGTCCATATAACCGTCGAGCGGCTCGGCGACGTCGTCCTTCACGAAGTCGAGCAGCCAGCGCGTGCCGACGATCGCGAGGTCCGCGTTGGCGCCGCCGGAGATGTCCGTTTGCAGCTTCTGTTGCAGCGTGTCCCAGTTCACGTCTTCGATCTTGATGGTCGTGCCGGGATTGGCCTTCTCGAAGTTGCGGGCCATTTTCTCGAAGTACGGCGCGGTCGCGTCGCTGTAGTGAGCGACCGTCACGCGGACCGTCTCGGCATGGGCCGAGACGGCGATACCTGCAAACGCGAGCGCCACGGCGACTTTGCCTAGCGCGAGGGAAGCACGGGCATGCAACGACATTTTTCTCTCTCCTGTGGGTGGTTTGCCGCCGTCGCCGGCCGCCTTGGGTAAATTGTTTGAAAAAATCCTACATGACGCAAAATAGCTTGTCACGTAGGGTCTGCGATATTTTTTTTCGAGCTGTTTTGTGCCTAAGATGCTGTAAAGCATGGGGTATTCTGCACGGCGCAACGGGATGGGAAACCCACTCTTCGGGATGACAGCAGTCGTCGCGGGCCGGATATGTAGGAAATTTACAGCGTTGCGCGTAGCGCGAGCCGGGTGGCGGACGGCGACGGCAAGACGGCCGAAACGGCCGAAACGGCCAGGCCAACGAGCGAGGAACACATGGATCGTGTCGTATTGGTAACGGGCGCATGCGGCGGTATCGGCAGCGTGTTATGCGAGCGCTTCGTCGAGGCGGGTGACACCGTGCTCGCGCTCGACATCGACGCGACCGCGCTGCAATTGTTGAGCGCGCGACTCGGCGCGCAACGGGGCGCGCAACAGGGCGCAGACAAGGTCGTGCCCGTCGCGGTCGATCTCGGCGACGCCGCTGCGGTGCAGCACGCGGTGGCCGCGGCGGTCGCGCAGCGTGGACCGGTCGACGTGCTGGTCGCGAACGCGGGCGCGGCGCTCGGCGCGTCGCTCGCGACCACCGACGCCGCAAGCTGGCAGCGCGACATCCATCTGAATCTGAACGGCACGTATCACACGGTGGAGGCGGTGCGCGCGTCGATGATCGAACGGCAGCGCGGCGCGCTCGTGCTGATCGGCTCGGTGAACGGTCTCGCCGCGCTCGGTCATCCGGCATATAGCGCCGCGAAGGCCGGCCTGATCAGCTATACGAAGGCGCTCGCGCTCGAGCTGGGCCGCTTTGGCATTCGCGCGAACATCGTGTGTCCGGGCACTGTGAAGACGCAGGCGTGGCAGGCGCGTGTCGAGAAGAATCCGCAGGTGTTCGAGGAACTGAAGAAGTGGTACCCGTTGCGCGACTTCGCGACGCCCGACGACATCGCCGATGCGGTGCTGTTCCTCGCATCGCCGCAAGCGCGCGTGATCACCGGCGTCGCGTTGCCGGTCGACGGCGGCTTGATGGCGGGCAACCGCCTGATGGCGCAGGAGCTGACGCTCGAGTCTTTCTGAGCCGCGCGCGGCGCGTGCACTACGATACCGGCAATACAACATCGGCAATACAACACACAGCAAGACAATGAGGACAGCATGGCAGCAGTGCAACTGAGCGGCATCTTCAAACGCTATGGCGACACCCAGGTCGTGCACGGCATCGATCTCGACATCGACGACGGCGAGTTCGTCGTGCTGGTCGGTCCGTCGGGCTGCGGCAAGAGCACGCTGATGCGGATGGTGGCCGGGCTCGAGGAAATCAGCGGCGGCGATCTGATGATCGGCGGCACGCGCGCGAATACGCTCGCGCCGCAGCAGCGCAACATCTCGATGGTGTTCCAGAGCTACGCGCTGTATCCGCATCTGTCGGTGTATGAAAACATCGCGTTCGGTCCGAGAATCCGCAAGGAATCCTCGGAGAAATTCAAGCCGCGCATCGATGCGGCCGCGAAGATGCTGAACCTCAGTGACTATCTGGACCGCTTGCCGCGCGCATTGTCGGGCGGTCAGCGGCAACGCGTGGCGATGGGCCGCGCGGTGGTGCGCGAGCCGTCGCTGTTCCTGTTCGACGAACCGCTGTCGAATCTCGACGCAAAGCTGCGCGTGCAGATGCGCACCGAAATCAAGGCCCTGCATCAGCGCTTGAAGAACACGGTGATCTACGTCACCCACGACCAGATCGAAGCGATGACGATGGCCGATCGCATCGTCGTGATGAACGCGGGACGTATCGAGCAGATCGGCCGTCCGCTCGAACTCTATGACCGGCCGGCGAATCTGTTCGTCGCGAGCTTCCTCGGCTCGCCGTCGATGAATTTCGCCGAGGGCGTGATCGTCAATCGCACGCAGGGTGCGGGCCTCGCATTGAAGCTCGCGGACGGCAGCGAGGTCGCGCTCGAACGCACGCCTGCGTCGGCCGTGGTCGGTGCGAAGGCCACGCTCGGCGTGCGGCCCGAGCACGTCGAGATCACGACGCAGATACCGGATGCCGCGCTCGACGTCGAAGTGATCGAGCCAACTGGCGCCGAAACGCACTTGTACGGGAAAATAGGCGGCGCTTCATGGTGCGTGACCACGCGCGAGCGCTCGAAGATCGAGCCCGGTCAGCGTGTCGCGCTGCGTCTGCCGGCCGAACACATCCATCTGTTCGATACGGAGAGTGGACGCAGGCTGGTCTGAACCGCGTGCGGCTTGAACTTTGATCAGGCCGATTGAAGCCGAACAAGCTGCGAGCGACGCGGATCCATATGAAACAGCCCCTAAGGAACACCGGGTGTCCGCACCGAACTTGATTCCCCACATCCGCAGCGCACTCGCGAGTCTGCGGCCCGCCGAGCGCAAGGTCGCCGACATGGTGCTCGCCGACGTCGACTTCGCGATGCGCGCGAGCATCACCGAACTCGCGCAGCGCGCCGACGTGTCCGAGCCTTCCGTCACGCGTTTTTGCCGCGCGATCGGTGCGCACGGTCTGCGCGACTTCAAGATGCAGCTCGCGCAGAGCGTCGCGGGCGGCCTGCCGTATGCATCGACCGCGGTCGCGCGCGACGACGACGTGCAGACCTTGATGGACAAGGTCGGCGAAGCGGCGATCGACGGCATCACGCATGCGCGCGGCGCGCTCGATCCTGCCGTGGTCGAAAGCGCGATCGCGGCGCTTTCGAGCGCCCGGCGGGTGTTTTTCTTCGGCGTGGGCTCAGGCTCGGGGCTCGTCGCGCAGGACGCGGCGCTGCGTTTTTTGCGCATCGACATCGCGGCGGCCGCGTTTACCGATGGTCATTTGCAGCGCCTATATGCGGGTCTGATGGAGCCGGGCGACGTCGCGTTTGCGATCTCGCATTCGGGGCGCAGCGTCGAAGTGAATGAAAGCATCCAGATCGCGAAGGAGCGCGGCGCGACGACGATCGCGCTGACCAACGTCGGCTCGCGACTCGCATGGCTCGTCGATATTCCGCTGCTGCTGCGCGTGGCGAGCCCGATCGATCCGAACACGCCGGGCGTGTCGCGCCTCGTGCATCTGTGCATCATGGATGCGCTCGCGATCGGCGTCGCGCTGAAGGCCGGGCCCGAGACGCTGGAAAAGATGCGCCACGCAAAGGCGCGGCTCGCGCCGCATGAGCCGGAAGGGGCGGGCGGGTAAGGCGCGCACATTCCGCGACTTTCGTCGTCGCTCCAGGTAAAATCGGCTCGCAGCGTTCCCGTTTACGTCCGTCCGCCCATGTCCTCCCGTTCCGCCGACACCGCATCGCACGCCCCATCAACGACCACCGCCGAACGTGTGCCGACCCTGCTGCTGGCCGCCGCGCTATCGCTCGGCAGCGCGGCAGCGCTCGGCTTCGCGCGCTTCGCGTACGCGCTGCTGTTGCCGTCGATGAAACTCGACCTCGGCTGGAGCTTCGCGCAGGCCGGCGCGATGAACACCGCCAACGCGCTCGGCTATCTGCTCGGCGCGCTCGTGTTTCCGCGCCTCGCACGCCGCTGGTCGGCCGGCGCGCTGTTCGCGGCCGGTTGCGTGCTGACCGCGCTGCTGATGGCCGGCAGCGGCCTCACCGCCGCCACGCATGCGCTGCTGACGCTGCGCGTGATCACCGGTGCGAGCAGCGCGGCGATCTTCATCGGCGGCGGCGTGCTTGCGGCGCGGCTCGCGTCGGCGCGACCGCGCGACGCGGGACTCGTGCTCGGTCTGTATTACGGCGGTACCGGCTGGGGGATCGTCGCTTCGTCGGTGCTGGTGCCGGTGACGATCCTTGATGCCGCCCACGGCTGGCAATTCGCGTGGTTCGCGCTCGCGGCGGCCTGCGCGGTGTTCGCCGCGGTCGCGATCGGCGCGGCGCGCAGAATCGAGCGCGCGTACTCGAGCGCGGCTGCTGCGGCGCATGCAGCCGCCGCCACCCCTGCCCCGGGCTGGCCGCACTTCGCGGCCGCGCTCGCGGGCTACGGGCTGTTCGGCGTCGGCTATATCGGCTACATGACGTTCATCGTCGCGCTGCTGCGCAACGCCGGCATGAGCGCGGCGGTCGTCACCTGTTTCTATCTACTGCTCGGCGCGGCGACCGTGGTGTCGGCGCGGATCTGGTCGACGCTGCTCGATCGCATGCGCGGGGGCCAGGCGCTCGCCCTGCTCAACGCGCTGCTGGCGATCGCGACGCTGCTGCCCGCGCTCTTCACGCAGCCGTGGGTCGCGTTCGTTTCGGGCGCGCTGTTCGGTGCGACGTTCCTGTCGGCGGTCGCGTCGACGACCGCGTTCGTGCGCCACAATCTCCCCGCGAGCCACTGGGCGAAGGGCATCAGCGCCTTCACGATCGTGTTCGCGTTCGGGCAGATCGTCGGGCCGGTCGTGATCGGCTGGGTGTCGGATGGCGCCGGGCTCGCGCGCGGGTTCGTGTATTCGGCGCTGCTGCTGGCGGCCGGCGCGGTACTCGCGGCGTGTCAGAAGGCGTTGCGCGCGCCGTGAGTCGCTTTATGCGTGCTTCGTATTCAGCGATAGGTCCAGCACCGATGCGCGACGAACGTGAGCGGCGGCACGACGCACACGACTAGCGCGATACCGAGCGCGGGCGGCCCGCCCGCAAGCTGCGTCAGGTGCGATACGAGCGCGGTCGACGTCAGGCCGCCCAGCGACACGACCACGAACCGCCCAGCGTTCAGCAACGCAGGCAGCGCAGAAAAACTCCAGAACGTGTTCAACAGATAAGAGGCCGCCGTCGCCCAGGTGAACGCGATCGCGTTGGCCCACGGCGGCGACATGCCGGCGTGCGCGATCAGCGTCAGCGCAATGCATACATGCAGGCCGGTCGCGATGACGCCGCTCGCGCCGAAGCGCATCAGCCTGACCCGTTCGACCGGCATCATCGCGACGCTCCCTCGCGCTTGCGCAGGATCGCGAACAGCGATACGCCATAAGGCAGCGGCGCATGCGCGAGCCAGTGGCGCTCGGCGCTGAAGATGCGGTACAGCGCCGCGTTGAGCAGCCACGGCGGAATCGCGTCGCCGCTCGAATGTTTGCGACGCAGCAGCCGGTCGGCCCAGCGCGCGGCCACCGCGACCGGATACAGCAGCGTGTTGAAATAGCTGATGCGTTCGACTTCGTAGCCGGCCACGGCCGCGCAGCGCATCAGCGAGCCGCGGCTATAGCGGCGGTAGTGGTGCAGGAAAACGTCGTGAGCACTCCAGAGACTTTGTCCGGCCGGCACCGTCACGATGATGCGGCCTCCCGGCGTCAGCAGGTCGCGCATGCGCGCGAGCGAGCCGGCGTCGTCGGCGATATGTTCGAGGCAGTCGAAGAAACAGATCAGGTCGAAGCGTTCGCCGTTGAACGGCACGTCGTCGGGGCAGTGGCCCGCGCGGATGTCGAACTGGTTGCCGGTCTTGCGCGCGCTCAGCGCCCGAGCGGTCGGGTCCATCTCGAGGCCGCTGACGGCGCCGAAGCCGGCCAGCATGTCGAGGTTGCCGCCGGTGCCGGAGCCCACTTCGAGCACGCGTGCGCGACGCGGTAACGCGAGCCGTTCGAGCAGCGTGCGCAGCACGTCGCGCCGCGCGCGAAACCACCAGTGCCCGGCTTCGGTCTCGGCCATTTCGAGGTAGGCATCGGGAGACATGGTGGACTCCTCCGTTTTCAGTGGCCGACTACGCGAAACCGCGGCGCGGCACGCCTGCGTGTCAGTTCGACGCGCGCCACGTGCGCCGCGCGCGCATCCTGACGCACGCCCGGCAACATGCTGACCTTGCTCTTCGCCTGATAGCGACGCCGCACCAGATAAACGGGCCGTTCCTTCGACTCGTAGTAAATGCGGCCGACGTATTCGCCGATCACGCCGATGCCGATCAGCTCGATGCCGCCCATGAATAGCATCACCGAGATCGTGGACGCGTAACCGGGCACCGGATTGCCCGACCACAGCGTGCGGCCGATCACGAACCCGCCGTAGACGAACGCGAGTGTCGCGATCGACAGTCCGATATAAGTCCAGCTGCGCAACGGTACCGTGCTGAAGCTCGTGATGCCTTCGAGGGCGAAGTTCCACAGCCGCCAGCCGGAGAACTTCGAGTGACCGGCACTGCGCGGCTCGCGTTCGTATTCGACGATCACGGTGCGGTAGCCGACCCACGCGAACAGGCCTTTCATGAAGCGACGGCGCTCCGGCAGGCTGCGCAGCGCGTTGACGACCTGCCGATCGATCAGCCTGAAGTCGCCGACATTCTCCGGCAGCTTCACTTCGGACAGCGCATTGTGCACGCGATAGTAGAGCGCGGCCGCCGTGCGTTTGGCGAACGTATCGCACAGGCGGTTCGTGCGTTTGGCCGCAACCACTTCGGCGCCCGCGAGCCAATGCTCGACCATCACCGGGATCAGGCTCGGCGGGTCCTGCAGGTCCGCGTCGATCGGAATCACCGCATCGCCGAACGCTTCGTCGATGCCGGCGGTCAGCGCCGCTTCCTTGCCGAAGTTGCGCGTCAGGTCGATCACGCGGATGCGCCGGTCGCGGCCGCTCTGCGCGATCAGCCGAGCGAGCGTCGCGTCGCTGCTGCCATCGTTGATGCAGACGATCTCGAAGCGCGTGCCGTCGATCGATTCCAGCACCGGCACGACCGCCGCGAAGAAGCGTTCCACCGCGTCCTGCTCGTTGTAGAACGGCACGACGAGTGAGATCAGCGGCGTGGTTGTATGAGTTGGCATGACGCTTCCCCGTTTATCGAATGATTCGAACCGCGTGCGAATAGGCGAGGGTGGTGCGCTCGCCGCGTTCTTCGTCCATCACGCGCACGCGGCGCACGACCATCAGCAGCACCAGCAGCAGAACGATCGGGCCGATCTGCGGCAACTCGGCCGTGCGGTTGAAAAGTTCATAGACCGGCAGCAGCCACGCGAGCGCAATCACACTCTGCTCGCCGCGCAGCCAGCCTTCGCCGATGCCGAGCGCGGTCAGGCAGGCCGTCGCAATGCCGAGCCACGCCAGTTCGTAGTGCCACACGTAGGGGTTCGTCAGCAGCGTGGCGACGACGAGGCTTGCCGCGCGCAGCCGCGTGTCGCGCGTGTTTCGCCACACCTGCCATGCGGCTGCCGCGGCGATGAGCCCGACGCAGGCCTGGGCCGCAAAGGCCGCGGCGATCGGCGCACCGCCCTCGCGCAGCACCGCGAACGCGGTCGGCGACGCGAGCCAGTAGCCGCGGCATTGCTCGAGCAGCGTCTCACGCGCAATGCCGGTGTTGACGAAGAAGAGCCGCACCGATTGCACGCCGCATATCAGCACGCTGAACGCGCCGAACAGCGCCGCGCTGAACGCGGCGGCCGCCAGCGTGCGCCATGCGCGTGCGGCAATCAGCACGAGCGGAAACAGCACGGCCATCTGCGGCTTGATCGCGAGCAGACCGAGGCACAGCCCCGCGCGTACCGGATGCCGCCGGAGCCAATGCAGCGTGAGCGCGGCGATGCCGGCGGTCAGCAGCGAGTTCTGGCCGAAGATGGCTGGCACGAACACGCACGGCGAGGCCGCGACGACCAACCATGCGAAGCGCGAGCCCCTGAAGCTGTCGGCAAGGCCCGACACGCGCAGCGTGCCCGCGCTGAGCAGCGCGATGCCGCCGCCGACGAACACGAAGTACATGACGAGCTGCGGTAACAGCGCGAGCGGCGCGATCAGCACGAGGAACGTCGGCGGATAAAGCCAGGGCATCACGCTGTCGTGGCTCACGTTCGTGAATAGCGCGCGCTGTAGCTTGTCGAACGACGCGTGGTCATAGATCTGCATGGCCGAACCGTGCAGCAGTCCATACGAGGCCGACCAGAAAATCGAAAAATCCTCACCGGGACGCGTGAGCCGCGGGTCGGTGAAGCCGTGGCTCGCATAGGCCCACAACGCGATGATCCCCACGTACAGCACGCACATCCCACAGCAGTAGAAGACGATGCGCTCGGGCGTAAGCCAGCCGTGAATCTCGCTGTCGCCGCTGCGCATGCGTAGTTGTGATGCGTACATGATCCCCGCCCCCCGCGTGATCCGGATCGGGTCTATCGACCCGCCGTTCGTTCTGTTTATAGGTTCCGTCTTGTATGTGTCGGCGCGCGACATCGAATTAAAAACCGTGTCGTTGCGCTGAACCGGTCAGCTCATTGTTGGCGGAAATTGATGCGACTTTCAAGCTCGCGTTTTCCTGGCCGCGCGCCGCGCACTGCCGACTCCGCCAAATAGCGGGCCAAACGGCCAGTCTTATGTGCGCCAACGCACCAAGCCGTCTCGCCGATGAGACGCTTTGGACCGGCGCGCCCTTCGGGAACGGCGATTTTTCGATGGAATTTCATTTTTACCGGAGTAGGGAAAGTCCTGGGAAAAAAATGCCGAGCCTTGCCCGCCGGGGCATTACGCGATCCGCGAAGTGTTCGGCGGGTCAGGCAAAACGTTGCGCATTCGGACATTTCGGACGCGAATACGGCGGGAGGCTGGAGGCCAGTCGGCTCGAACCCGCGTCGTTACGCTGTTCTCGCAAAGCTGGTCCCGTCCTTGCGATAGGGAGTGCGCGGAAGTCGACGGCACGATGCTGCGGACCTGAACAGGCAGCACACCATGGCGAGAGAGAGGGAGCCAACGTCGACTGACTAGCGGGTGCCGGCCTCGAGCCGACGCCAAGAAAAAAATCACGAAAGACGGGGGATGTATGCACAACAAGATCACGCGACTGCGCGGCGATACCAGGCCCGTGTGCCGCGCACATCGTGCGGCCATGCTGCGCCAGCGGCACGCGGCCGCGATGCTGCGGCTCGCCCGGCAGCTGCCGCTTCACTTTCCCCGTTTCCTCCAGTTCGTGTCGCCCAGCGTTGCGACCATGCGGATCAAACACCGCGCGACGCTGATCGGGCGGCGAAACTAGCCAGCAGCTTCCCGCATTTCCCTGCAGTACCCGCAGTCCCATCGCCCACGCCAATCCTGGTAACGGGTTCCATTAGTTAGTCTTCCAGAGGAGTCGAATCATGAAGAACATCATCGCTGCCGCAGCCCGTTTCGTTCGTGACGAAGACGGCGTGACCGCCATCGAATATGGGCTGCTCGCCGGCCTGATCGCGCTGTTGATCATCACCGGCGTGACCACGCTCGGCCAGCATCTGCAGACGATTTTCAACAACCTCGCTGACTCGGTCTGAGTCCTCGAGTCGACGGACGAACCTCGCGATTCGTCCGTCCCCTTCCCACTGGAAAAAGGAGGTCTGTCATGAAGAACCTGATTGCTCGCGCAGCACGTTTCATTCACGACGAGGACGGTGTGACCGCCATCGAATACGGCCTGCTCGCCGGCCTGATTGCACTGCTGATCATCGGCGGCGTGACCACGCTCGGCACCAACCTCAGCGCGATCTTCAACAATCTCGCCGACTCGGTCTGACGCGGCTCAATCATCCTTGACGAGGTCATCATGACGCTGCCACCTCTGCCGCCACATCCTGTACCGCTGTGCGTGATCGTGCTGGCGATCGTGGCCGCGAGCACGGACATAAGCGCGCGGCGCATTCCGAATCGCCTGATCTCACTCGGACTCGCCGTCGCGCTTGCCGTGCAGATGTCGATTCACGGGCCGCTCGCCGGCGCGCTCGACTGGTTGATCGGGGCGGCGTGCGGCCTCGCTTTGCTGTTGCCGTTCTATCTGCTGGGCGGCATGGCCGCCGGCGACGTGAAGCTGCTGATGATGATCGGCGCGTGGGTCGGACCCGCGCTGACCTGGCGGATCGCGGTTGCCACTTTTCTGCTCGGCGGGCTCTGGTCTCTGCTGATCGTGCTGCGCCGCGGCCGCTTCGCGCGCGTGCTCGCGAATCTGCGGCAACTGCTCGGCGGCCTCGTCGTCGCGCCGCTCGGACAGCCAAACCTGATCGATGCGCGGTCCGGATCGGTCGGGTCGATTCCCTACGGCGTCGCGATCGCGGCCGGAACCCTCGGAATGCTGTTCGCGGCCGCGCTATAGCCGGACGTTTCCACTGAACGATGCGGGAGTGTTGCCATGAAAAACAGTCGGGCTTTAGTGATGCTGACGATCGCCGTGCTGGCGGGCCTCGCGGCCGTGAGTTTCGCGTCGCGCTGGCTGCTGCAGACCTCATCGGGCGCGGTGACGTCGGTTGCGGTGGCGTCGTCGGAAATCAGCCTCGGCCAGCCGCTGAACCAGAACCTGATCCACCTGGTCAGTTGGCCGACTTCGAGCGTGCCGCCCGGTGCGTTCGCCGACGGCAAGGCGCTTGAAGGGCGCGTGCTGCTGACGAGTCTCGCGCCCGGCGAGCCGGTGCTCGAATCGAAGCTCGCGCCGCAGGGCACGAAGGGTGGCTTGTCAGCGGTGATTGGTGAAGGCAATCGCGCGATCACCGTGCGCGTGAACGACGTGGTCGGCGTCGCGGGCTTCGCGCTGCCGGGCAACTACGTCGACGTGATCGTCAATACGCAGCAGACGAATAAGACCGACACGCCGCAAAGCATCTCGAAGATCGTGCTCGAAAAGATCCTCGTGCTAGCGGTCGCGCAGCAGGTCAGCCGCGATGACACCGCGCCGAAAGTGGTCAACGCGGTGACGCTCGAGGTGACGCCCGAGCAAGCCGAGAAGCTCGACCTCGCGCGTAGCGTCGGCACGCTGTCGCTGGTGCTGCGCAATCAGGTGGACAAGCAGACCCCGAGCACCGGCGGCGCGACCAAGCTGACCTTGCTCGACGTGCCGGCTTCGGCGCCGGCGGCGCCCGATGTGCATCCGGTGCGCACGCACTATGCGGCGCGTCCGGCGCTCAGGCGCGATTGCGTCGGCGTGCTGTCGGGGGTGACGGGCAGCGTCGAATGTTTCTAGCGCGGTCGCGGCGCGCGGGTTTGCGCGAGTTCACGTCAGGCGCCACGATCTGAATCAGAAGGCCATTAAAAGACGTCTCGGTTCACACCTATCGAGCGACGGGGGCAGCAACATGAAAACACCACAACGGTTCTCATCCGGTGGCGGCAAGCATTGCCGCTCGCTCGGCGGCACGGTGCTCGCCGCCGCGCTATGCGCCGGATTGACGGCCGCACACGACAGCGCGGCACAAACGATGGCCGCCGCGCAAATGCCGCCGGGCTGGGGTGCGCAGACAGCGCCGCTGCCGGTCGGCCGGGGCGCCGTGCCGATGCTGGTGAGCAACACGCCGATGCCGACCGGCGCGACGAGCGGCAGGGTGGTCGCCCCCGCGCAGCTGACCGGGCCGAACTGCACCGGCGAGATTCGCGACGAATCGAGCGTGTCGGTGGCAGTCGGCAAGTCGATTCTGGTGCCGCTCGTCGAGGCCGCGCGCAACCGCACGCTCGGCAATCCGGTCGTCGCGCAGGCGACGCTCGTGTCGCAGCGCACGCTGTACGTGGTCGGCATGAGCGTCGGCACCACGAACATGATCGTGCAGGGCCGCAGCGGCGCATGCCAGATCATCGACGTGAGCGTCGGCGTCGATGCCGAAGGGCTGCAACGCACACTCGCGCAATTGCTGCCGAACGAGCGCGGCATTCGCGTGTCGAGCGCGGCCGGCAATCTCGTGCTCGCGGGCCGCGTGTCGAGCGGGCAGGCTGCGCAGCAGGCGATGACCATCGCCGGCGCTTACGCAGGCGCGCAGCCCACCCAGCAAGACCAGGCGAGCACCGCGAGCTTTGGTAACGGCGGCACGATCTCGCAGCAAAGCTCGAGTGTTAGCAAGGGTTCCGAAGTCATCAACATGATGACGGTCGATTCGCCGCAGCAAGTGATGCTCGAAGTAAAGGTCGCCGAGGTGTCGAAGACGTTGCTCAATCAGTTGGGCGCGGCGGTCAACATCCAGGGCGGCTTCGGTTCGTGGACCGGTGCGCTCGTGAGCAGCCTGCTCGCCGGTGTCAGCAGTGGTATCGCGGTGAGCAAGGCGAACAACAGGCCGTTCAATATCGCCGTCGACGCGCAGAAGAGCGACAGCCTCGGCAAGATTCTCGCGGAGCCGAACCTCGTCACGCTGAGCGGCCAGGAAGCGTCGTTCCTCGCGGGCGGCCGGGTCTTCATTCCGGTGTCGCAAAGCAACGGCTCGGGCGGCTCGACGATCACGCTGCAGGAAGAAGAGTTCGGCGTCGGCCTCAAATTCACGCCGACCGTGCTCGCGGGTAGCCGCGTGAATCTGAAGGTCGCGCCGGAAGTATCGGAACTGTCGCCGACCGGCGTCACCGTGTCGGCGAGCGGCACGAGCAACACCTCGGTGCTGCCGCTGATCACGACGCGGCGCGCGTCGACGACGGTGCAGATGAACGACGGCGAGAGCTTCGCGATCGGCGGGTTGATCCAGAACAACATCACCGGCTCGCTGAAGGCGCTGCCCGGCATCGGCGAAGTGCCGGTGCTCGGTGCGCTGTTTCGCAGCACGTCGTTCCAGCAGGATCGCACGGAGCTGATCTTCATCGTCACCGTGCATCTGGTGAAGCCGCTGCCGGCGGGCGACTATCCGCTGCCGACCGATAGCTTCACCGGTGTATCCGACGGCACGGTCTACGCGACCGGCAACATGGAAGGCCGCCGGCCCGCAGCGCAGGCAGCGGGCGCCGCGAACCCGAATGCGCCGCAGATGCCCGCGCAACCGCAAACGCAACCCGCGTTGCCCGCACCGGTTCCGACGCCGGCACCGACCGAAGGCTCGGCCGCGCCCGCCGCGCTGCTGCCGCGTGACACCCAGGCGGACCGGCCGGCACCGTCGGCGGCGGTGCCGCCACCGGACAAGACGACAGCAACGGCAGCGTCGGCAGCGCAAGCGCACACCGACGCCGAACCCGCACTCGCCAAAGCCGACGCCGTGAGCCCGGGCTATCCGACGATCAAGGCCGCCCAGCCCAACCCATAACGCGCCGCGAAGGAGACTCTCATGAAACCCGAACATCTTCTGATCCCGCGCCGCGCGGCGTTGCTGCTGATGCTGGGCGGCTCGTTGAGCGGCTGCATGTCGAGCTCGCCGATCTGGGACGCACACGTCGGCGACGCCGTGCGCACCGTGACGCAGATGCAGATCATCGATCCCCATGCGGGCGAGCACACGCCATCCACACCGGGCGTCGACGGCAAGGCCGCGGTCGCCGCGCAGCAGCAGTACGACAAGTCGTTCCAGACGCCGGTCACGACGTTCAATCCGTTCGTGATGGGTATCGGCAGCAGCGGCGGCAGTCAGTAATGGCGAACGCGGCGCATGGGGCGGACGCGCCGTCCGCCGGTTAATTCGACAGCTCGGTTGGGAACATCATGATCAACATCCTGGCTCTCTCTGAAGACGGCGCACGGCTCGCGCAGATCGCGCATCTGAGCGGCGAAGCCGGCGACTACCGGATCACGCGCGCGATGGGCACGCCGTCGCTGCTCGGCGAACGCGGCGACACGCTCGACGCGTTCGACGTGCTGATCGTCGACGCCGCGTCGCTGAAGGATGCGGAGCTCGCGGTGGTGGAGCGCCTGCATCGCGAGCATGGGCGGCTCACCTGCATCCTGCTGATTCCCGACGCATCGCCGCAGACGCTGATCGCCGCGATGCGCGCGGGCTTTCGCGACGTGCTGAACTGGCCGCTCGATTCGCGCCAGTTCGGCGACGCGCTGCAGCGCGCGCAGGCGCAGAGCCTGCAAGGCGGCACGCGCGATACGCGGATTCTGTCGTTCATGTCGTGCAAGGGCGGCGCCGGCACCAGCTTCATCGCCGCGAACGTCGCGCATGCGATCGCGACTCTGCCGCAGAAAAAGCGCGTTTTGCTGATCGATCTGAACCAGCAGTTCGCCGATGCCGCGTTTCTGGTCTCCGACCAGACGCCGCCGTCGACACTGCCGCAAATCTGCGCGCAGATCGAACGCATGGATGCCGCGTTCTTCGACACGAGCCTCGTGCACGTGAGCGACAGCTTCCATATTCTCGCCGGCGCGGGCGACCCGGTGAAGGCGGCCGAGATCAAGGAAGACCGTCTCGAGTGGTTGCTCGGCGTCGCCGCGCCGCATTACGACTTCGTGCTGTTCGATCTCGGCCAGACGCTGAACCAGCTGTCGATGCTCGCGCTCGATCGCAGCGACCAGATTCATCTCGTGCTGCAGGCGAGCATGCCGCACGTGCGGGCCGGCCGCCGGCTGCAGGAGATTCTCTGCTCGCTCGGCTACGCGCAGGAGCAGATGCGGCTGATCCTGAACCGCTATACACGTCACGGCGAGCGGCCGCGCGCGGCGCTCGAATCCGTGCTCGGCATGAGCGCGTATCAGGTGATCCCCGAGGATGCCGAAACGGTGACCGATGCGATGAACCAGGGACTGCCGGTGTCGAAGACCGCGCGCGGCAGCGGGGTTGCGCGCAGCCTGCAGGCGCTCGCCGAAAACATCGCGGCACGCGCGACCCAACCGGGGCGTTCGCGCGCGAAGGGCGAGTCGCTGTTCGGGCGGCTGCTGGGCCGCCAGCCGTCGCCGAAACTCGAAACGCTTTAACCGTGCTGCAACGCTACACGATCAGAACAGGGGAACGTCATGTCGCTTCGTGAGCAGATTTCCGCGCAACGCGTGCAGCCGCTGGGCGAACGCCAGGACCCGGCGGGCGCCGGCATGTTGCGCGGCGCCTACCAGAAACTGAAACGCGAGATTCATCAGGCGGTGCTCGAACGCGTCGAGCTCGAACGGCTGTCGCGCCTGCCGCCCGAGCAGGTCCGCCAGGAGATCGCGACGCTGATCGGGCGCATTCTCGAAGATCAGAAGGCGCCCGCCAACGATCTCGAACGCCGGCAACTCGTCGGCGACGTGCACGACGAAATGTTCGGCTTCGGTCCGCTCGAAGTGCTGCTGCGCGACCCGACCGTGTCCGACATTCTGGTGAATACGCATCGTCATACGTACGTCGAGCGCCGTGGCCGTCTCGAAGCGACCGATGTGACCTTCTACGACGACGCGCATCTGATGAAGGTCATCGAGAAGATCGTCTCCGGCGTCGGCCGCCATATCGACGAATCGAGCCCGATGGTCGACGCGCGCTTGCCGGACGGCTCGCGCGTGAACGCGATCATCCGGCCCTGTGCGATCGATGGTCCGTTGCTGTCGATCCGCCGTTTCGCCGCCAATCCGTTGCAGGTTGCCGACCTGATCGAATTGCAGAGCCTGACGCCGCCGATGGCCGAAGTGCTCGATGCGCTCGCGCGCGCGAAGGTGAACATCCTCGTGTCGGGCGGCACGGGCAGCGGCAAGACCACGCTGCTGAACGTGCTGTCGGGCTTCATTCCGGGCGACGAGCGCATCGTCACGATCGAGGACGCGGCCGAGCTGCAACTGCGCCAGCAACACGTGCTGCGGCTGGAGACGCGTTCGCCGAACATCGAGGGACGCGGCGAGATTACACAACGCACGCTGGTGCGCAACGCGCTGCGGATGCGGCCCGACCGCATCATTCTGGGCGAGGTGCGCGGCGCCGAAGCGCTCGACATGCTGAACGCGATGAACACCGGTCACGAAGGCTCGCTGTCGACGATCCACGCGAACACACCGCGCGATGCGCTGACGCGCCTCGAAAACATGATGACGCTCGGCGGCCTGTCGCTGCCGACGCGCACGATGCGCCAGCAGATTTCGTCGGCGATTTCGGTGGTCGTGCAAGCCACGCGTCTGACCGATGGCCGCCGCAAGATCGTCAGTATTTCGGAGCTGACCGGCATGGAGGGCGACATGATCAACATGCAGGAGATCTTCGTGTTCCGCCGCTCCGGCGTCGATACGAAGGGCAACGTGCGCGGCCATTTTTGCGCGACCGGCGTGCGGCCCAAATTCGCCGAGCGCTTGCAGGCATTCGGCGTGGCGCCCTCGGAGCAGGTCTACGATCCGGCGCGTCGCTTCGAAACGACATGACGAGTATGGGCAACGCGCACCGACCGCTCGCCCGGTGTTTCAGGAGACTTGCATGAGCCCGATTTTCTACGCGTCGATCATTCTGCTGTTCGCGGCCGTGGTGCTCGCGACGAGCGGCGTCTACGAGTATTGGAACAGCCGGCACGGCCCGGTCGCGCGCCGCGTCGATTCGCGGATTCGCGCGGTATCCGCCGGCGGCGCGTTGAGCAGGCAGCGTCTTTCGATTCTGAAGACGCGCACGATGGCCGACTCGGCGGTGCTCACGCGGCTGCTGCTGCGCATTCCGCGCGTGCATGCGCTCGATCTGTTTCTGCAGCAGTCGGGGCTATCGTGGTCGGTCGGGCGACTCGTCGGCACCTGCGCGGTGTGGCCGCCGTTCGTGCTGATGGCGGGCGCGAGCCTCGCGATGCCGTGGGTCTTCATCGCGGGCGCCGCGGCGCTGTCCGGATTGCTGCCGCTCGCCTACGTGCAGCGGCGGCGCAACCGGCGCATCCGTCAACTCGAACGGCAACTGCCGGACGTTTGCGACATGCTGTCGCGCGCGTTGCGTTCGGGCCATGCGTTCACCGGCGCGATCGATATGGTCGGCACCGAGTTCGCCGAGCCGATGAGCGGCGAGTTCCGCATCGTGTTCGACGAGATCAACTACGGCGTGTCGATCAGCGAGGCGCTGACCAATCTCGCGACGCGCGTGCCGATTCGCGATCTGCGTTACTTCGTGATCGCCGTCGTGATCCAGCGCGAGACGGGCGGCAATCTCGCCGAAGTGCTCGACGGCATCACCGCGCTGATCCGCGACCGCTTCAAGCTATTCGACAAGGTTCGCGTGCTCGCCGCCGAAGGCAAGATGTCCGCGTGGGTGCTCGGCCTGCTGCCGTTCGGCGTCGGCGCCGCGATGATGGCGATCAACCCCGGGTTCCTGAACGTTCTGTGGCAGGACCCGGCGGGCGTCAAGATGATCGCGGTGGCGAGCGTGGCCATGCTGTTCGGCATTCTGTGGATGCGGCACATCGTGAAGATTCGCGTCTGAGCGGGCGAGAGCTCATCGGAGAAGGACCATGCAAACACTGAACATCACGCAGATTCTGTTGCTTGCCGGCGTATTCGCGATCGTTTTCGCGGCCGCGTTCGGCGCGATGCATCTAAGCACGCCGCGCGACATGAGCCGCCGTATCGAGCAGGCGGGCGGCGCGAATGCCGTCCCGGCGCCGGAGCAACTCGCCGCCGCCGCGCAGACGCCGTGGTACGAAAAGCTCGTCGAGATTTCGCAGCCGATCTCGAAGCTGTCGGTGCCGAAGGACGGCTGGGAGCAATCCGCACTGCGCCTGCAATTGATGACCGCCGGCTGGCGCTCGGCCAACGCCGCGCCGATCTATCTGGCGGCGAAGACCGCGCTCGCGCTGACGTTGCCGCTCGTGGCGATGCTCGCGCTGTACGGCTTGTCGTTCGCGAATTCGCTGCTCGAACGCGCGATCGTGCTGGTCGTGCTGGCCGCGCTCGGCTACTACCTGCCGAACGTCGTGCTGTCGCGCCGCATCGCAGCGCGCAAGCGCAGCATCGTCGAGGACTTTCCCGATGCGCTCGATCTGCTGACCGTGTGTGTCGAAGCGGGTCTGGGCCTCGATGCGTCGCTGATGAAAGTCGGCGAGGAAATCCGCCTTCGCAGCGCGGTGGTCGCGAGCGAGCTCGAACTGATGCTGCTCGAAATGCGTTCAGGTTTCTCGAAGGAAAAGGCACTGCGCAATTTTTCGCTGCGCACCAGTGTGGAAGACATCGACTCGTTCAGCGCGATGCTGATCCAGGCCGAGCGCTTCGGCACCAGCATCGGCGCGTCGCTGCGTGTGCTGTCCGATACGCTGCGCACGCGCCGACGGATGCGCGCCGAGGAGCGGGCCGCGAAGATCGCGCTGAAGTTGCTGTTTCCGTTGATGTTCTGCATTTTTCCGGCGCTGCTCGTCGTGCTGATGGGGCCCGCGATGATTCATATCTATCGCGATCTGCTGCCGAGCATGGCGGGTGGTGCATGACCACGCACTTCGTCGCGGGTGGACCGACATGTGGAACGAACGGAGGGAGCCGGTGAAACGCACAAAACAACGTGGCGCGGCAGCGGTCGAACTCGCGCTCGTGCTGCCGCTGCTGCTTGCGCTGATCTTCGGCATCGTGCAGTTCGGCTGGCTGATCAACAACTATCTGGTACTGACCAACGCGGCCTCGCTCGGCGCACATCAGCTCGCGGCGGAGCGCGGTTACGCATCGCCATACTCCGACGCGACTGCCGCGATTCATTCGCAGACCGGTGCGCTGAACGGCACGTTGACGATTTCGATGAGCGTCGGCGGCACGTCCTGCACGAGCGATAGCGCGTGCGCCAGCGCACTGGGGTCGAGCACGCCGGCGCCGGCTGCGGGTACGCAGGCGAAGGTGCAGCTCGGTTATACGTTCGCGCCGCTCTTCGGCGGCACGCTCGATAACCTCAAAGGCATCATGCCCCCCAGCTTGAGCGCCACCATGTCGGAGGTCGTGCAATGAGTGCAGCCATTCGTCCGAAGCGGAGAACGACACCGCCAATCGGTCACAAGCAACAGAAGGGCGTCGCCGCGGTCGAGTTTGCGCTGGTCGCGCCGCTGCTGCTGCTGGTGCTGCTCGGCATCGCGCAGTTTGGCTGGCTGCTCGGCAACTACGTGATGGTCGTCAATGCGGCCTCGTCGGGCGCGCGCTATTTCGCGTCGCAACGCGGCACCAGCACGCCGTACTCGGCCACGCAAGGTCAGGTAAGCACCTCGGCGGCGCTTCTGAATACGTCGAATCTGTCGATCGCGACGTCGGTGAACGGCGTCGCGTGCAGCAGCGATTCGAGCTGCGCCGCCGATCTGAGCAGCGCCGGCGGCACGAGCGCGGTCGGCACGGCGACCGTGACCGTCACCTACACGTTCGCGCCGCTGTTCAAGGGCAGCCTGTCGGGTCTGTACGCGATGATGCCGACCGCGCTCAATGCGAGCGCGGTGGAGCGGGTGCAATGACGACGCATGAATAACAAAAGCGGTGCGACCGTTTGGGAGGGGCGTGAAATCATGAAAACGACATACCGTAGTTCGCGTGGCTCGCGTCGGCGTCAGCGCGGCGCCGTTTCCGTTCTCGTGGCGGTATCGATGGTCGCGCTATTGGGCTTTGTCGCAATCAGCGTCGACTTCGGCTACCTGGCGTATAGCCAGCGGCGCCTGCAAAGCGCAACCGATGCCGCGGCGCTGTCGGGCGCGGTCGACCTTTGGACGCAATCGTGGACCACCGCGGCAAGCGACGCGCAGGCGTTCACGGCGGGGTACAACAACAGGCTGCCTGCCGCCGTCGTGCCCGCCAGCGCGACGATCACCGGTCTCACGTTGTCGAGCGTCACATTGCCATATAAGCAGGCGACCTCGGGCTATAACGGCATCCAGGTCACGCAAACGGCGACCGTGCCGCTCTATTTCGCGCGCGTGTTCGGCAAGAGTTCGCAGACCGTTTCCGCGACCTCGCGAGCCGGGGCGGGCGGCGGCGCGGAGCCCGCGCTCTACAACGTGATGATCGTGCTCGACGCCACGAAATCGATGGCCACGACGACGGACAGCAACTGCAAGAACTCGAAGGGCGTCGCGCAGACGCGGCTGGCGTGCGCTCAGGCGGGCGCGTTGACGCTGCTGACAGGCTTGACCAATGCGGGAGACAACGTCGGCTTGATGGCGTTTCCGCCGCAAACGTCGTCCACCTATAACTTCACGTGCTCCGGCAAGGCGCCGACCATCGCGGGCAGCTATTCGGCGTCGGGCGCGACTTACCAGGTTTCGTCGCTGAACACCGGCTATCTCGGCAGCAACGGTTCGGTCAGCACGAGCTCGGGTATCGTGCAGGCGCTGGGCGGCGGCAGTTGCGGCGGCATGTCGGCGCCGGGCGGTCTCGGCACGTTCTACGCGCAGGCGCTTACGGCTGCGCAATCGGCGCTCGTCGCGAAGTCGTCGACGCAGAGTCCGGCTGGGCAGAACGTGATCATTCTGTTGAGCGACGGTGTTGCGTCGTCGTCGACGAGTCAACTCGGCAGCACGTACAGCAGCACTTATGGAAGCGAGTGCCAGGCCGCGATCAATGCGGCGTCGACGATCAAAACCAGCACCGGCACGTTGATCTATACCGTCGCGTATCTGGGCGGGGAGGCCGCGTCGGCGCCGAGCTGCGGCGACGGTAACGACAAGCTCACCGCGTGCAATACGATGCAGTCGATCGCGTCCGGTCCGTCGTATTTCTACTCGGACACCTGCTCGAATGCGGCAGGCGGCACCAATAGCCTCAATACGTTGTTCAGCCAGATCGCGTACAGCCTGACCAAGCCGCGGCTGATTCCGCAAACCGCGAGCTGAAGCGCGAAGGGCTCGTTATGAGTTGTCGCGCGTCTCGGCCGTGCGTCTGCCCTGGAAGACCGGCAGCCGCCAGCCATAGCGCAGCGACGCGAGCCGCGCCAACACGCAAGCCAACGTTGCGAACCACGGCGTCCACCAGTCCGTCCAGCCCGCGTACGAAAAACCGACCTGCACCGCCGCACCGAACAGCGCGGCCGACGCATAGATCTCGCGCTCGAGAATCGCGGGCACGCGCGAGAGCACGACGTCGCGCATCACTCCGCCGCCCACCGCGCTGACGACGCCGAGCAGAATCGCGAGTTCGGCATTGTGGCCGTACGTGAGCGCTTTCTGCGCGCCCGACACCGCGAACAGACCGAGCCCGATCGCGTCGAAGAACAGCACCGGCTGACGCAGCCGGCGCACCTGCGGATACGCGAGAATCGTCACCGCCGACGCGGCGAGCGCGGTCGCCAGATAGCGCCAGTTCGACAGCCCCGCAGGCGGGATCGCGCCGATGCACAGGTCGCGCACGATGCCGCCGCCGCACGCGACCATGAAGGCGATCACGACGATGCCGAACAGGTCGAGCCGTCGTTGACGCGCGGCGACCGCGCCGCTGATCGCGAACACGAAGGTGCCGATCAGATCGAGAATGGTATAGACGGCGTGTGAATTCACTGAGTGGTTTCGTGTTGGTCGAGCCACGCACCGGCCGCGCACAACATGGCTTCGAGACCCGTGCGCAGGGTCGGGTCGAGCACCGGTGCGAACTTCGGAGAGTGATTGCTCGGAATCTCGTTGAGTTTTTTCGCGGCGAGCGCTTTGCGGAACACCTCGGGGTCCGTGCCGCCGACGAACCAGAACGAGTACGGCACGTTCCATTCGCGGCCGAACACGCTGAAGTCTTCGCTCGCGGCGGCCGGCGGCGATTCGTACGCGCGCTCGCCGAACTGCGCCTCGAACGCGTTGCGCACACGCTCGGTGGTCGCGGCGTCGTTGATCGTCAGCGGATAGCTCGATAGCGTCGTGAATTCGGGTTCGCGCGGCGCGTTCGACGCCGCGCATTCGGCGCAGCAGATGCGGCGGATCGCGCCGAGCATGTACTCGCGCACGTCTTCGTCGTAGGTGCGCATGTTGAGCTTCAGCGTCGCGTCGTCGGGGATGATGTTCTCTTTCGTGCCGGCTTGCAGCGAACCGATGGTCAGCACGGCGCTGTCGCTCGGCGCGATTTCGCGCGACACGATGGTTTGCAGACGCAAGGTCGTCGACGCTGCCATGATCACGGGATCAATCGACGTCTGCGGCTGCGAGCCGTGCGCGCCGCGCCCGAACAGCTTGATCTTGATGCTGTCGCCGGCCGACAGGATCGTGCCGCTGCGATAGCCGACCGAGCCCGCCGCGCCGACCATCACGTGCTGGCCGAGAATCACGTCGGGCTTCGGAAAGCGCGTGGTCATGCCGTCGTCGAGCATGCTGCGCGCGCCGCGGCCGACTTCCTCACCGGGCTGGAACACGGCCATCAGCGTGCCGCGCCATGCGTCGCGATGCCCTGCCATCAGACGCGCGACGCCGAGCAGCCACGTGACGTGCATGTCGTGGCCGCACGAATGCGCGACGCCGACTTCGAGCCCGTCTTCGTCTTTCGCCCTCACCGTGCTCGCATAGGGCAGGCCGGTCGCTTCGGCCATCGGCAGCGCGTCCATGTCGGCGCGCAGCATCACGGTGGGACCGTCGCCGTTGCGCAGCAACGCGACGACGCCTGTCACGCCGACGTTGCGCGTCACCTCGTAACCGAGCTTTTCCACGTAGTCCGCGACGATGCCCGCGGTGCGCACCTCCTGCATTGACAGCTCGGGGTGCGCGTGCAGATCTTTGTAGATCACTTCGAGTTCAGGCAGCAACGCGTCGATCGCGGTCGCCATCGTTTCGATCAGCTTTGACATGGAGGGCTCCTTGTTAGCGTGAGCGCAAGGGAAAGCGGCGCAATGCGGATCGTCCGTCAGGATCTCGCAGGCGGCGCGCTTGCGGACTCGCTTTCGAGCAGGCTGTGCGAAAGCTTGCGGAGCAGACGCTCGAGCGTCTTGCGCTCGTTCTCGCTGAGCGCCTTCGCGAGCTCGACCTCGAGTTCGGTGCCGACCGTTTCGGATGCCTGCGCAACTCCGAGGCCTTGCGCCGTGGCGCGCAACGCGATGCTACGGCGGTCAGACGCATGCATGTTGCGCGTGATCAGGCCGCGCGTTTCAAGCTCGGCGAGGACTTTGGAAAGCAGCGTTTTTTCGATCAGCGCGCGCTGTGAAACGGATTTGGGCGTGATGTCGGGCTCCGCGCAGACGAGGCGCAGCACGCGCAACGCACGCACGTCGAGATCCCAGCGCTCGCGGTAGACCAGGTTCGCGCGGTTGATCAGCAACGCGCTGGTCAGGTCGAGCCTGAAAGTCAGGAAGTCCGAATACAAGAATTTGCTCCGCTGTCCGCGTCATACGCAGTGCAAGCATTATAGGCAAGTAGTTGAAATTTTCAAATACTTGCGCGGACGCCGCCCTGGTGCGAGACAGGGGAAGTGTTAGCGAGCGTCGCGCCCGGAGCCGGATTGGGCCACGCGGGCGGCGACACCCATCGGTTCGATCGAAGCGCTTGAATCGGTCTGCTCGCCGCCGAGCGAATCGAGGCTGATGCCGTTGGTCTCGGGCAGAATCCACGCGGTGACGATCACGCACAGATAACCGACGCCCGCGACCAGCGGAATCGCGGAGTCGAGCGCCATATGACCGGTGCTGAGCCAGCCCACGCCAAGCGGGAACAGCGAGCCGATGACGCGCCCCATGTTGTAGGCCACGCCGTAGCCGGTCGCGCGGATTTCGTTCGGGTAGCTCTCCGAGATCGTCGCGGCGATGCCCGAGAACGTTCCCTGCATCAGCACGCCGAGCAGGAAGCCGAGCACGAGCATCGCGCCGTTCGACGCGGGAATCGCCATATAGGCGAGCGCCATGGAAAACGCGCCCGCCGCGAACACGATATACGTGAGGCGTCGGCCGATGCGGTCCGACGAATACGCACCGAGCACGTAGCCCACGAACGAGCCGAGGATCATGATCGCGAGATAGGTGCTCGTGCCGAAGATCGACAGGCCGCGTTCGAGCTTCAGATAGGTCGGCATCCACGTCGCGATCGCATAGTAGCTGCCGAGCATGCCGCCCGACAGCAGACTGCACAGGATCGTCTTGCCGGCGAGCGGCCGCGCGCAGACACGGCGTAGTCCTTCCAACGCGGCGGGCGAGTGCTGTCTTCCGAGCGCGCGCGAGAACGCTTCGGGCTCCTTTAGATCGCGCCGAAGATACACAACCAGCAGCGCCGGCACGATGCCGATAAAAAAGCAGCCGCGCCACGCCCACTCCGCCGGCAGCCACGAAAACAGCACGCTATAGACGATCGCCGCGGCGGCCCAGCCAAACGAATAACTGCTCGCCGCGAAGCCGGAGAATTTGCCGCGATGCGCGGGATTCCTGATGATCTCGGTCACGAGCACCATGCATAGCGACGATTCGCCACCGAAGCCGAGCCCCTGCAGCATGCGAAACAGCGCGAGCTGTAGCGGCGAGTTGGCGAAACCGCACGCGAAACATGCGAGCGCGAATAGCACGATGGTCCAGCGCAGAATGCGCACGCGCCCGAAGCGGTCGGCGAGCAGGCCCGCGCCGATCGCACCGACGAGCGACGCGATCAGCGTGTAGGTGACGATGCTGCCCGCGACGGCCTTGTTCATGTGCCAGGTCGCGGCGAGCACGGGGATCAGGAACGAGTAGATCATGAAGTCGTACACATCGACGGCATGACCCATGAACGCTCCCGCAAAGGCTTTCTTCTCGTTCTTCGACAGCGATTCGAACCAGACCATGATGGAGGACTCCGGGCGAGGATGAGGTGGCGGCTGGCGCCTCGAGAATGCGAGTGGGTGTTATAGCGGTGGCGCGACGAACGACAGTCCCGCCTGCTCGAGCAGCGCGGCCACCCGCAGCGAACGCAGGTCGTGATAGAGCGGCCCGACGATCTGCACGCCGATCGGCAGGCCGTCCGCGGTCGTGCCGGCGCGGGCCACCGTCGATGGCAGGCCGCACAGACCCGAGTGGCCGGCCCAGAACAGCTGGGTCGTCATCGGCTGCGGGCGGCCGTTGACGTCGAGCGTGCGCTGCCACGGCGCCCCGGTTTCGTCGAGCGTGAAGGCGGCGGTCGCGGCGGCGGGGCACAGCAGCACGTCGATCGTGCCGAACAGCTCGCGCCATGCTTCGCAAAACGCGTCGCGCTGCTTTTGCAGCAGCAGCCAGTCGCGGTGACGCAACGCGGTGCCCGCGTATTGCAAGGCGGCGTACGACGACGCGTCGGCGGCCTCGGCGGCGCTTGCTGTGAGCGCGGCGGCGAAGGCGTCGTCGTCGAGATAGTGCGAGGTCGACGCGCGCAGCAGCAGCACGTAGGCGCGCATCAGTTGCGCGGCGTCGAGCGCGGGGCGCGCGTCCCAAACCACCGTCGCACCGGCGTCTTCGAGCTGCCGGCCAAGACGCGTGAGGCACGCCTCTACCGGGCCGTCGACGTCGGCGAGCGGATGATTGGTCAGTACGCCGAAGCGGAATTCACGCAGGTCCGTGCGCTCGCAGGGTGGCAGTGCGAGCCTCAGCGCGCTCGCGGCTTCGCCGGCCGGACCGGCGATCGCGCCGAGCACGAGTTCGAGGTCGCGCGCCGAGCGCGCGAGCGGACCCGCGACGTTGATGTCGGGCTGCGCCATGCCGCCGCCGATGCCATGGCCTTTCAGCGACACGATGCCATGCGTGGTCTTGTGCGAGAAGACGCCGCAGAAATGCGCGGGGTTGCGGATCGATGAGCCGACATCCGAGCCGACGTCGAAGAATGACATGCCCGCGCAGACGGCCGCCGCGCTGCCACCCGACGAACCGCCCGGCGTGCGGGACGGATCGCGCGGATTGCGGGTCGTGCCGTAGAGGTCGTTATAGCTTTGCCAGTCGCGCAGATAGATCGGCACGTTGGTCTTGCCGAGCAGCACCGCGCCCGCGTCGAGCAGGCGTTGCACGACGTCCGCATTGGCACTCGCGATGTTCTCGCGATGCGCGGGGTCGCCAAGGGCCGTCGGCCAGCCGCGGACGTCGAAAGATTCCTTGATCGTAAACGGAATGCCGTGCAAGGGGCCGCGCAGCCGCCCCGCGCGCCGTTCCTCGTCGCGTGCTTCGGCGGTGGCGTAGGCGGCGTCGAAATCGGATACGACGACCGCGTTCAGCAGGCCGTTGTCGGCCTCGAATGCGGCTTCGCACGCGGCGACGAGCGAGGCGGCGTCGATCTCGCCGGCGCGCATGTCGTGCGCGGCCTGCTGGACAGTGGCGTAACGGTAGCGCTCCGCCTGAGTGGCGGCGGGTGGGGAGGAGCTTGGTGTCATGAAAGGCCTGAGAGGGCGATTGATGATCGGTATGTTGTATACCGTCTATCGCCAAATTCAGCCTGTCAAGTGGCTTGCAGCGTAGTCGACGAAATTATCGGGTGGCGTAAGGCGAGCGCGGTGGCGTGTGCCGCGCCTCGCTTCCTATGCCGCGCGTTTCAAAGGCCGTTTCAAAGGCCGTTTCAACGCGCATTGTTCGCCAGATAGTGCTGGGCGGCGCGCATCACATGCCGCTCGGCGAGCAGCGCCGACAGCGTCGCATCGCCCGACTGCACCGCGCGCAGGATCGCGGCGTGTTCGTCCCAGGTCTGGCGGACTTCCGCCTCGCTCGCGTTCGTGAACAGCATGCGCGTGCGGTCGCGCAACGAGCGCATCAGGTCGCTCAGAATCGTATTGGCCCCGGCCGCGTAGAGCAGGTCGTGAAAACGCGCGTTGAGTTCGAGCAGGCCGGCCGTCTCGCCGGCGTCGACTTTTGCCTTGCCTTCGGCGAGCACCTGTTCGATCTGGCCGACCAACTCGGGCGTTCGATGTTCGGCGGCGAGCCGGGCGTTGAGTCCCTCGAGCGTCGCGCGGATCTGGATCATTTCGCGTGCCGCCGACGGCTGCAGCGACGCGACCACCGCGCCGTGCCGCGGCCGCACTTCGACGAGGCCTTCCGAGGCGAGCGCGCGCAGCGCTTCGCGTACCGGCACGCGCGAGACGTCGAGCTCCTGGGCGATGCGTCCTTCGACCAGCCGCTCGCCGGGCGCGTACGTGCCCGAGACGATTGCTTCGCGCAGCCGCGCGGTGACGAGATGCGACAGCTGCTGATGCATGATCGGCGCGCTCGATTGCCCCTGTGCGCCGCTTGCCGCGGTCGTGTCCGCTTCGGTCTTCATAAGGATCTCCAACCTGTGTTGCTGATGGCGTGTGATGCAAGCGATTTTACCTCAGTGCACGTCGCGAATACTGTAGACCTTATACGGACATATCCGGCTCGGCCTTGTCTGGCGGGGCATTGAAGCACGCGCCCCGCTTCCTCGTAACTACCGGGAACGGCGGGAGTTCTGCTGCCGCTCGATTCTTCTTCTTTGAAATGCCCCGACGAATGCGGGTAAACCTCAAGCAAACAGCCGTTGATCCAGTTTTATTTAGTACATAGTATACCAAGCGGTTATCTCAAATCAGCCGCATTCCACCCACGCTCGCAGGTCCGCGCAGTCAGGAGAAGCAATGGAATCTCACGTCGTTCTAACGTCGGCGCACTGGGTTTATCTGTGTGGTGTCGTCTCTATCATCGCGACGCTGGTGTTTCGCGCCAATGTCGTCGCGCCCGCGATTCTCGCGACCTTCGCCACCGTCTTCGCTTTTTCCGGCCAGGTGTCGACCGCGATCGAAGCGGTGTTCTTCGCGCCGCTTACGGCGGCGCGCGAGCTGTTCAATATCTTCCTCGTGATTTCGCTGATGACCGCGTTGCTCAACGCGCTGAAACGGATCAACGCGGATGTGCGCATGGTCCAGCCGTTTCGCGCGGTCATGGTCAACGGGCACGTCGGCTTCTTCGTGCTCGGCTTCGTGAGCTACGTGTTGTCGCTGTTCTTCTGGCCGACGCCGGCCGTGCCGTTGATCGCCGGCATTCTGCTGCCGGCCGCGATTTACGCGGGCGTGCCGCCGCTGGGCGCGGCGTTGTGCATCGGCATCGCGGGACTCGGCACGGCCTTGTCGTCGGATTACGTGATGAAGGTCGCGCCGGGCATCAGCGCGAAAGCGGCCGCGGTCGCGATGCCGGACGTTGCCGACAAGGCGCTGCTGCTGTCGCTGATCACGGGCGGCATCGCGTTCCTGATCGCCTATCTGCGTATCCGCAAGCAGATCCAGGCGCCCGATGCGCGCCATCTCGAACGCTGGGAAGCGACCCAGGTCACGGCGAATGCCGTTGTCACGCCCGCGGCCGGCACGAGTCGCGCGCGCATCCGGCGCGGCAAACCGCAGCATGCGTCGGTCGGCGACGGCGGCCAGGTCAGCGGCGCGAGCGGCTCGCGGGCGTTGTTGTTGTCGTCGCGCGACCTGTTGACGCCGTGGCAGGAGCGCTGGTCCCGCTGCTTCGCGATCGTGATCCCCGTCGCCTTTCTCGCGATCGTCGTCTACATGGTGTTGCCGCATCTGATCCCCGGCTTCAAGGGCGCGAGCGGCGCAGCGGCCGCGGCGCTCGTCGGCGGCGTCTCCGCGTTGCTGATGGTGGCGGTAGCCGCTGCGCGCGACTATCGCGCGATGTGCCGCAGCACGGCCGAGCACGTCACCGAGGGCTTGGTGTTTTCGTTTCGCGCGATGAGCTCGGTGCTGCCGATTGCGGGCTTCTTCTTCATCGGCGTGGCCGGCACCGCGGCGCCGATCCTCGGCTTGCCCGCCGGTACCCATGCCCCTGGCCTGCTTGCCGATCTCGTGAAAGCGGGCGAGGTCTACATTCCGCACAACGTGTTCTTCGTCTCGTACGGCATTCTGCTGGCCGGCATGGTGACGGGCATCGACGGCTCGGGCTTCGCCGGTTTGCCGTTGACCGGCGCGCTGGCGGGCGCGCTCGGTCGCACGGTGGGCTTCGACGTGTCGACGCTCGCGGCGATCGGCCAGATGGGTTCGGTGTGGACCGGCAAGACGCTGACCGCATGGTCGGCGCTCGCGGCGGTGGCGAGCTTCGCGCGTGTGCCGGTGTTGCAGGCGGTGCGCTATCTGTTGCTGCCGGTGGTGTCCGGCCTGGTGGTGTCGACGTTGGTGGCGATTCTGATCTGGTGATGGGGGGGCGGGACGCGCGTGTCGTCCGCGCGGTTTTTGCCGGGCCTTGCGCGTTGGTTTGCCGATGCGCAAGGCCTTGGCGGTTTGATCGTCGGCGCGCTTTGCCCGCGAGTTGCGGCCTACGTTTTACGCCTCGCAGCGACAAGCAAAAACGCCGGCTTCAGTGCATCGAAGCCGGCGTCCCAGTTTGACTCACTATTGTGTTGCTAACTCACCATGACACGCTGACATTGCCATTGACGAAAGTCTGACAGGCCATCCGATAGCCAGCTTTGATTTCGTCTTCGCTCAGATGGCGTTTTTCCTTGTCCTTCACGTTATCGGTATGTTCGATGCCGTGTTCGACCTTGCATTTGCAGGTGCCGCACAAGCCGCCGCCGCATTTGAACGGAATGCCGCCTTTTTCGCGCAGCGAGACGCGCAGCAGATTGCTGTTGGGCGGCGCGCTGACCGACTTGCTGTCGTTGCTGAGGAAAGTAATCTGGATCATTCGGAGGCTTACGTATTGGGTTCGGAGAGGAGGGGATGAAACGGCGCGGCAACTAGCGCGGGGTCAGTTGCGCGGCGCCGTTGGCGTGGCCCGCGAGCCGCCGCAGCGACTCGAGCGCGGCTTCAGGCGTCGCGAATTTTTCGAGGAACCTGGTGGGAACGAGATTGACCGCCGACGGTGTGGCTTCGTCGATCACCCTGATCTTCGTTTCTTTCATGAGCGCGGCGATGACGAACGTGGCGATATGCCGGCCGCCGTAGAGGTAGTCGAAGGTGGCGAGCGGCACGATGCCTTCGGTCGCCTCGGTGCGGTACTGACCGGGCTTGCTCGTCAGGATCACGTGCGTGCCGGCCGCGACGGAGCGCGTATTCATGCTGCCTGCTCCAGATCGTCCTGCGCGAGTTCGATGTCGTGCTCGATCCATAGTTGGCACGCGAGGCGATAACCCTGCGCAAGCCGCTCGCCGAGCTGTTTTTTTTCCTTCCAGTTGGGCTCGGGCAGATACTGCGCGCCGGACATCACGCGGCACGCGCACTTCGAGCACTTGCCCATGCCGCATTCGTAGCGCAGATGCGGAAACGGGAATTGCTTGATGCCGGCGCGCACGACGAGGTTGGTGTTCTCCTTGACCTCGCCCTGATGGGTCGCGCCATTTTTGTGAAATACCACTGTTGGCATAACGCTCTCCGTGATTCACTCGGATCTAGTGTAGTTGAATAAAAGGATATAGTATACCGTCTACTGCCGGATGGTGCCTCGGCTAGGGCCGAAGACAGCGGCAGTTGGCGTGCATATAGGTCCATTTTCCTAGGTTTTCCGCGGTCAGGCCGCAATGAAACGGCGCGTAGACGGAGCGCTCTTTCCTCGAACGGTTTGCGCAATTCAGCTATAGCGGTATACAGTATTCAACTAAGGCGCTACACTAGCTCAACTGTTCCTTCCGTGCCCGACGGCATTCGGGCTTTCGACAACGCCAACCTTTTACCTACCTGTCAGGAGCTTGAAATGGCTGAATTGATGAACCGTGATGACTTCCGCGCCGCGCTCGAGGACGCCATCAAAGGCAAGAGTGCGAACAAGGCGCCGTTCAGCATCGCATGGGCGAGCGGCAAGCTGAGCCGCGCGCATCTCGCGCGCTGGGCCGAGAACCACTATCACTACGTGGGCCCGTTCGCCGACTATCTGGCCTACATCTATGCGCGCACGCCGGACCGCTTCACCGAGGCCAAGGACTTTCTGCTCGCCAACATGTACGAAGAGGAAATCGGCGGTGACCGTCATACCGATCTGCTGATCCGTTTCGCCGAAGCGTGCGGCACGACGCGCGAGCGCGTGATAGATCCCGACAACATGTCGCCGACCACGCGAGGCCTGCAGGCATGGTGTTATTCGGTGGCGATGCGCGAGGACCCGATCGTCGCGGTCGCGGCGCTCGTCGTGGGTCTGGAATCGCAGGTGCCGTCGATCTATCGCAAGCAGACGCCGACGCTGCGCGACAAATACCAGTTCACCGACGAGGAAGTGGAGTTCTTCGATCTGCACATCGTGTCGGACGAGATTCATGGCGAGCGCGGCTATCAGATCGTGCTCGAACATGCCGACACGCCCGAGTTGCAGCAACGCTGCCTGAAGATCTGCGAGATCGGTGCGCAGATGCGTCTGCTTTATACGACCGCGCTCTATTACGACTACGTCGAGCAGGACCTGGCGCTGCCCGAACTCGAACTCGCGAGTTGAACCCGCGGCGGCGCGCGCAACGCGGCGCCGTCTTCCGTTGGCATCGCCGCGAGCCAGCCGGCCGGCATGGCGCCGGCCATTGCGGCAACAGCACAGGTATCCGTCATGAGCAATCCGGCAACACCAGAGTTCAAGAATCTCATCGCGGGCGAGTGGACCGCCAGCGTGAGCGGCGGCACGTTCGACAACGTGAATCCCGCCGATACGCGCGACATCGTCGGCCGCTTCCAGGCGTCTTCGGCCGAGGACGCGCGCGCCGCGCTGGCCGCGGCGGCTGGCGCGTTCGCCGCGTGGCGGCGCACGCCGGTCGCGCAGCGCGCGGCCGTTCTCAATCGCGCGGCGGCGTGGCTCGAACAGCATGCGGACGGATTCGCGAACGAACTCACGCGCGAAGAAGGCAAGCCGTTCGCGCAGAGCAGGGACGAAATTCTGCGCTCGGCGCAGGTGCTGCGTTTCTATGCGGTGGAAGGTCAGTCGTATTCCGGCGAGACGTTCCCTAGCGACGATCCCGACATGACCGTCCACACGCAGCGCGAACCCCTCGGCGTCGTCGCCGTGATTACACCGTGGAATTTTCCGATCTCGATCCCGGCGCGCAAGATCGCGCCGGCGCTGATCGCCGGTAATACGGTGATCTTCAAACCGTCGTCGGATGCGCCGCTGATCGGCTACCGGCTCGCCGAAGCATTCGCGCAGGCGGGCATTCCATCGGGTGTACTGAATTTCATCACGGGACGCGCGTCGGAAATCGGCTCCGTCATTACCGCGTCGCCGGTCGTCAGGGCCGTGTCGTTCACCGGTTCGACCGCCGCTGGCGAACAGATTCATCGCTCCCTACCGCTGACCACGCGCACGCAGATGGAACTCGGCGGCAAGAACCCGCTGATCGTGATGGACGACGCGGATCTCGACCGCGCCGTCGATCTGACGATCAAGGGCGGCTTCTCGCTGACGGGCCAGGCCTGCACCGGCACGAGCCGCGTGCTGGTCATGCAGAGCGTGCGCGATGCGTTCAGCGAGAAACTGCTCGCTAAAGTGAAGACGCTCAAGATCGGCAGCGGCCTCACGCCCGGCATGGACATCGGTCCGCTCGCGACCCGGACGCAGCTCGACACCGTGCTCGACTACGTGGCCTCCGGCAAGGCACAGGCCACGCATCTGTACGGCGGCGAGCGCCTGAGCGGTCCCGATTACGAGCACGGCTATTACGTCACGCCGGCGATCTTCACCGACGTGACGCAGGACATGCGTATCTGCCGCGAAGAAATCTTTGGGCCGGTGATCGCGATCGTCACCGTGACCAGCTACGAGGACGCGATCGCGAAGGCGAACGACACCGAGTATGGGCTCTGCGCCGCGATCGTCACGTCGAATCCACGCCACATGCATCGCTTCGCGGACGACATCGAGGCGGGCACCGTGAAGATCAACCGCACGACGACGGGCAACGCGATCAACGCGCCGTTCGGGGGGCTCAAGCGTTCGAGCACGTCGACGTTTCGCGAATCGGGGCGTGGCGGTCTCGAGTTCTATACGCAGATCAAGACGGTCTATCGCGGCATCTGAGCGCGGCGAGATCAGCTTTCCGAATCAATGAATCAATCAACAATGAGGGGGTTGCAATGAAACAGATATTTCGCCTGGAACTGGCCGAAGCGCGCGAAATGATCCGCGCGGCCATCGGCCGGGCGCAGCAGATCGACGTGCTCGAATCGGTCTGCATCGTCGACGAGGGCGGCTATCCGCTCGCGCTCGAACGGATGGACGGCGCGCGCATCACTGGGCCGCAGATTGCGTGGAACAAGGCGTTCACGGCAGCCGGCCACAAGCGCTCGACGCATCTGTTCACCCAGCGGCCCAACGGTCCCGCGTTGCCGGGCAACGAAGCGTTCGGCATTCAATGGAGCTTCGAGGGTAAGTTCGCGGCATTCGTCGGCGGCTTTCCTGTTGTCGTCGATGGCCAGGTGGTGGGTGGTGTGGGCCTGAGCGGCGGCAACGGCGAGCAGGACACGCAGTGCGGCCTCGCCGCATTGCAGGGGCTGCACGATCTGCTCGCGGCGCAGGGGCATAGCGTGCTCGTGGAAGCCGACATCAAGAAATGACGCAACGGGCCGCCTGTGCATGCCGGCGGTCCTGTCGTTCGCATTGCATCGTCATGAGGTGGCGTCATGTCATACCGGATTCAGGTGCTCGAAACAGGAGCGTGCTTCAGCGCCGAGCGCGACGAATCGCTGCTCGCCGCCGCGCTACGCGCGGACGTGCCGCTTGCGCACGATTGTCAGTTCGGCGGTTGCGGCACGTGCCGCGTGAAAGTGCACGAGGGCACGCTCGACTACGAGGAGTTTCCGCTCGGACTCACCGAGGAGGAGGCGCAGGCGGGATTTGCGCTCGCGTGTCAGGCGCAGCCGCGCAGCGACATTGTGATCGGCGCGGGCCACGCCGGTGCGCCGACATCGGAGCCGGCGCGTCATACGGTGCGCGTCGAGGCGGTACGCTTGCTGGCGCACGACGTCACGCACCTCACGCTCGCGCTTCCAGAGGATGCCGAAATGATTTACCGGCCCGGTCAGTACATGAACGTGATGCTCGAAGACGGTAGTCATCGCAGCTTCTCGATGGCATCCGCCGCGCGCGCGGGCGGCCTCGTCGACTTTCATGTGCGGAAGATCGCGGGCGGCCGGTTCACCGATCGTGTGGTGGCGCAGCTCAAACCGGGCGACCGCCTCGACGTGGAGCTGCCGCTCGGCGGATTCCGACTGCACGAAGAGGACTATCGTCCGTTGCTGATGGTCGCGACCGGCACCGGCCTGGCGCCGGTGAAAGCGATGCTCGAATCGCTGATGGACGATCCCAATTGCCCGCCCGTCACGCTGTACTGGGGCGCGAGAACGGCCGACGGCCTGTATCTGCATGACGAAATCGGCCGCTGGGCGGAGCGTCTCTACGAGTTCCGCTATGTGCCGGTGTTGTCGCGCGCGGACACAGCATGGAGCGGGCGGCGCGGCTATGTGCAGCATGCGGTGTGCGAAGACCATGCGGACCTGTCGGAGCACGCGGTCTATCTGTGCGGCTCGCCCGCGATGATCGCAGAGGCGAAGGCCGCCTTCATCGCGAAGGGCGCGAGCGTCGATCATCTGTACTCGGACAGCTTTACGTTCCAGCACGCCGCAGCGGCGCTCGTGTAGCGCGCGGCACGCGCGCCATCCAGTCATCAGATTCGCACAAGGAAGCATTCTCCATGATTCATCTGAACGACGCGCAGATCGATGCGCTCGTGGGTTTCGACGAAGCGATCCCGACGCTCGAGCAGGCGTTTCGCGCACTGTCGCGGGGACGCGCGGCGGTGCAGCGGCGCGTGCGCACCGAAGCGGGCGGCGTGAAGCTATCGACGCTCGGCGCCGTGTTGCCCGAAGCTGGCGTGACCGGCGCGAAGGTGTACACGACGATCAACGGCCGCTTCTCGTTCTCGATCGTGCTGTTTTCGACCGACGACGGCCGCCCGCTCGCCACGCTCGACGCGAACGCGCTCACGCGAATCCGCACGGCCGCGACCACGGTGCTCGCGGTGCGAGCGCTCGCGCGCGAAGATGCGCGCGCCGTCGCGATTTTCGGCACCGGCGTGCAGGGGCGCGCGCATGCGCAGGCGCTCGCCGCGCATACCGGTTTGCAGTCGTTCAGAATCGTCGGCCTCGATAACGTGGAGCAGGTCGTCGACGAACTCAACGCGCGTCACCGTGCGCGCGGCGTGAAGGCCACCGCAGGCGAAGCCGCCGAGGCGGTGCGTGATGCCGACGTGATCGTCACCGCGACGCGCGCGACCGGTGCGCTGTTCGACGGCGCGACGCTTGCGCCCGGTGCGATGGTCGCGGCCATCGGGTCGAGCCTGCCCTACACGCGCGAGCTCGACGACACGACGCTCGCGCGCGCGTCGCGCATCGTGGTTGAACTGCATGAACAGGCAAGGGAAGAGGCCGGCGACCTGGTGCAGGCCGCGCCCGGCACGTTCGACTGGCGCAACGTAGTCGAACTCGGCGACGTGCTGGAAGGGCGCGCCAGCGCACGCGTGCGGTCCGAAGACATCGTTGTCTACAAGGCGGTCGGCATCGGCTTGCAGGACGTTGCGCTCGCCGGGCTCGCGTGGCGCAAGCATGTCGCTCGCGAAGCGGCCGCACAGCGCGCCTGAACGCCGATGAGCAACGGCACGCCACCCGGCGCCATACCGCACGGGACATCGCCGCCCAACACGGCCCGTTCGTTCCGTCAGTCGCTCTTTGCGATGCTTGGCTTGTCGAGCGTCGTGATGATGGTCGCGATCGATCAGACCGTGGTCGGCACCGCGTTGCCTACCATCGTCGCCGAGCTGAAGGGCTTTAATCTCTATGCGTGGGTCGCGACTGCGTATCTGCTCGCCTCGGTCATCACGGTGCCGATCTTCGGGCGGCTCGGTGACTGGTTCGGACGCAAGCCGTTGATCGTGATCGCGATCGTCGTGTTCACGGCCGCGTCGGTGCTGTGCGGTGCCGCGCACAGCATGCAGGCGCTGGTGCTGTTTCGCGCGTTGCAAGGGATCGGTGGCGGCATGCTGGTGGGCACCTGCTTCGCGTCGATTCCCGATCTGTTTCCCGATCCCGTCGTGCGTCTGCGCTGGCAGGTGCTGTTTTCGAGCGCGTTCGGCGTCGCGAATGCGGTAGGGCCTTCGCTGGGCGGCTTTCTGAGCGAGCACTACGGCTGGCGCTCCGCGTTTCTCGTCAACCTTCCGGTCGGCGTGCTCAGTCTTTATCTGACTGCCCGACATCTACCGAACATTCGCCATCAACTGCGCGGCAAGCTGAACCCGGACTGGCGCGGCGCATTGTTGATCGCAGCCGGACTCGGTGCGTTGCAACTGCTCGTCGAATCGCTCGCGCAGCAGACGCTGAAGGTTTCGACGATCGCGTTCGGCGTGGTGGCATTGAGCGCGGGCGCGCTGCTCGTGCGCGAGGAACTGCGCGCGGCCGATCCGATTCTGCCGCCGGCGTTGCTGCGCGAGCGGGCCATCATCGCGTTGCTCGCGTTGTCGATGCTGATGGGCTTGGCGATGTTCGCGCTGCTGTTCTATGTGCCGTTGCTGCTGCAAGGCGGCATGGGTCTCAACGCGGATCGCGCCGGCGTGATGGTGACGCCGCTCGTGCTATGCATCACCGTCGGCACGATCGCGAATACGCGCGTCGTCACGCGTCTGCGTAAGCCCAACTTGCTGCTGTACGTCGGCTTCGCGTTGCTGGGCGTGGCGTGTTGGGGCGTCGCGGCCGAACGCATGGAGACCGGTCATGCGTTGATGGCCGCATTGACTGCGGGCGGCGTAGGGATCGGTCTCGTGATGCCGAATCTGACCGTGTTTGCGCAGCAGGTGGCGGGCAAGCGTCAGCTTGGCATTGCGACCGCTATGATCCAGTCGGCGCGGATGGTGGGCGGCATGATTGGAACGGCCGTGGTCGGCACAATCGTGCACGTGCTGTATCGCCAACGCGTGGCCGATGTTTTGCAAGGGCACGGTATCGATACAGACGCGCCGTGGGTTGCGCCCGCCGCGCACAGCCCGCAAGTACTGCTGACGTCTCGCGACGTCGCGACCTTCATTCGCGATGCCCACGCCGCAGGGTTCGACGGCGACGCGCTGATCGCCGCGGCGCGCGTCGCGCTCGTGCAAGCCATCGACCACGCGTTGCTCGCGGTGAGCGCGGCAATGGTGCTCGCATGCCTCGCCGTGTCGCTCGTGCCGCTGATTCGCGTGCAGCGATTGGGACGCGAGGTCGCGTCAGTCGCAGTAAGCGAATGAGCGCTGGTGCGGGTCAAAGTTGCTTGCAATAGAACGTCGTCGCGCAGAACGCCCCGTCGGGCATCAGCGCGTAATTCGGCACGCTGCCGACGCGTTGCCAGCCGGCGCGCTGATAAAGCCGTTCGGCATCGCCACCGGTTACGGTGTCGAGCACGAGAACCCACTTTCTCTCTTCCCGCGCGATGCGATCGAGTTCGCGCATCAGAGCGTGCGCGACGCCGCGCCGGCGTGCTTTTCTGTGCACGAGCATCTTCGCGACGTCGGCGCGATGTGGCTGATTTTCGGGTTGCGCGGTAATCAGCTGCACGGTGCCCACGATATCGCCGCTGTGATCTTCGGCGATCAGCAATACGCGCTCGCCACGCGCGACGCTCTCCACGACGTTGCACCAGAACGCGAGCGCCGTGTTACGCGAGATCGGCAGCATGAAGCTGACCGATGCTCCGCCTTCCACGCAGTCGATCAGCACGTCGGCGAGCGCTTCGATGCAGGCCGAAGCTTCGTTCGCGCCCACGCGCCGTATGGTCACGTTATCGCTCATCCGTTTCTCCGTTCGTTGACTGGCGATGTGGTCAGCGCGACGAGATAGCGCGCGCGTTTGCGAGTGGGGTTACGGAACACGATCGGGCTGTCGAGCCGCATCGCCAGGCAGTCGCCGGTCTTGAGCCGCCAGCTGGTGTCGCCGACCGTGATTTCCATCGACCCGTCGAGCATCCACACCTGTTGATGAATGTCCGCGTCGCGCGCGCCGGTTTCGTAACTGACGCGCTGACCGGCGGGAAAGTTGACCTCGACCAACTGGATTGCCGAGCGCGCGGTCGGCGACAGATGACGTCGCACATACCCCGAGCTCGGATCGGTCCACATCGCCTGCTCGGTCGCGCGACTGACCGGCGATGGCTCGGCAGCCGGCGCGCCATCCTGCTCGAATAGCGACGCGAGCGGCACGTTCAACGCGCTCGCGAGTTTGTCGAGCACGGTCGCGGTAGGGCTGCTCTGGCCGCGCTCGATCAGCGAGATATTCGAGCGGCTGACTTTGCTGCGCTCGGCCAGTGCATCGAGCGACCAATTTTGAGCGTCGCGCAGTTCTTTGATCCGGCGCGCGATCTGGGCGTTGATGTCCATGTAATCCAGTTTAAGGGATGCAGTTTCCAGTAAACTAGACAGCGGCTTTTTTGTTGTCAATGCGCAAATGCCCACTCACCAATTTGAATAAAAACCCGCACAAAATTGCCAACTCTTTATTCGCTTTGATTCGATAACTTTCAATTAGCCTGTGTCGGAAAAGCCTTACGCCCCATTACGCATAAAATTACACGTATTGGTATAAATACCGATGCTGTAGTCAGACTACATTCTTACATTACTCACCACGGAGAGTCGCTACAGCCCATCCAGTTGCGCCGATTCTTCTTCCCACAGGCAAACGTTTGCAGTCATCGCTGCATGCCTGTTTTCGCGTCCGTTTTCCATCCCCCGACGCGCTCCGTTGCCCCAGAAAAGCACAATTTCGGAGAGACACCTATGCAGAAGAAACTATGGCCGGCCGTCGCGATAGCGGCGGCCGTGAGCGCCGCTGCGCACGCGGTAATTCCCACTCCTGGTCTCGACTTCGCGCCCATGTCGACGGTGCTGAACGCGTTTGCGTCGGCCGCGGCGCATCGGCGCGCGCAAACGCTCGTCAACAAGATGACGATCGACGAAAAGCTGCAGTTCATTCACTCGGAGTATGCAATGTCCGCCGTGCCGGGCGGCGGCGCGGGCTACATTCAGGGCGTGCCGCGTCTCGGCATTCCCGACCTGAACATGGTCGACTCAGCCACGGGTTCGGGCAGCACCAACCAGCCATCGACGACCTTCCCGGCGACGCTCGCGGTAGCGGCGAGCTGGGACCGCGCGCTGTCGTGGAACTTCGGCAAGCAGATCGCGATCCAGTTGCGTCAGCAGGGCTTCGGCATGGGGCTCGGCGGTGGCACCAACCTCGCGCGTGAGCCACGCGGTGGCCGGCTCTTCGAGTATCTCGGCGAAGATCCGGTGCTTGCCGGCGAGATGCTCGCCGAGCGCACCGACGGCACGCAAAGCCAGAAGGTCATCGCGACGATCAAGCACTACATGGGCAACGAGCAGGAACATAACCGCGGCGGCGGCAATAGCCAGATCGACGAGCGCACGATGCGCGAGCTCTATCTGCTGCCGTTCGAAATCGCCGCGCGTCGCGCGCAGCCCGGCAGCGTGATGTGCAGCTACAACGAGGTCAACGGCATCCAGGCCTGCGAGAACCCGCATATTCTCAACGACGTGCTGAAGAACGACTGGCACTTCGAAGGTCAGGTGCAGTCGGACTGGGGCGCGACGCATAGCACGGCACCGGCGATCAATGCGGGTCTCGACGAGGAGGAAGACGTCGGTTCGACCGTCTATCTGACGCCCACGCTGGTCAAACAGGCGATCGCGAACGGCTCGGTGTCGACCGCGCGCCTCGACGACATGGTCGAGCGCAAGCTGTATGTGATGATCCGCACGGGCGTGATGGACGATCCGCCGAAGGGTGGCGCGACCATCGACTTCTCGGCCGCGAGAGCCTTCACGCAGTCGGTCGAAGAGCAGTCGATGGTACTGCTGAAGAACGCCAGCAATCAGTTGCCGCTCGCCGCTGGTTCGCTGTCGCGTATCGCGGTGATCGGCGGCCATGCCGACGCGGCGGTGCTGACGGGCGGCGGTTCAGGCAACACGCGCGATCCGGTGACGGGCGCGTTCGCCGGTTGCGGCGGCTTGACGTTCGGCACGGAGACGGGCTGCAGCTGGTGGACCAACCCGTGGCTGAAGCTGAACACGCCGATCGTGTCGGCGATCAAGGCGCTCGCGCCGCAGGCCACCGTGACCTTCGCCGGCAACAGCGATCAGCAGTCGCCGTTTGCCGCCTACACGCAGCAGCAGATCACCCAGGCGGCCACGCTGGCGGCCAACTCCGACGTCGCGATCGTCGTGGTCGCGCAGCCGGCCGGTGAGGATATCGGCGATCTGCCGAGCCTCGGCCTCGCGAATCCGACCAACCAGGATGCACTCGTCGAAGCGGTTGCGGCGGCCAATCCGCACACGATCGTCGTCGTCGAAAGCGGCAACCCGGTGCTGATGCCGTGGAAGGATAGCGTGTCGGCGATCATCGAAGCATGGTATCCGGGCGAAGGCGGCGGCAATGCGATTGCGAACGTGCTGTTCGGCAAGGTCAATCCTTCCGGCAAGCTGCCCGTCACGTTCCCGGTGCGCGACCAGGATACGCCGACGTGGGGCACGAATGGCGCGTTTGCGGCGAACCCGGTGTACGCCGAGAAGCTCGATATGGGCTATCGCTGGTACGACTCGCAGAACATCACGCCGATGTTCGAGTTTGGCTATGGCCTGTCGTACACGCACTTCGCATACTCGGGTCTGTCGGTTCAGCATCTGCCGGGCGGCCTGATCGACGTGTCGTTCGACGTGCGTAACGATGGTCGCGTCGCCGGTGCGGAAGTGCCGCAGGTGTACCTCGGCGTGCCGTATCAGGGTGAACCGCCGCGGCGTCTCGTCGGCTGGGACAAGGTGGGTCTGAACCCGGGCGAATCGCGTCGTGTGCACGTCGTCGTGACGCAGCGCATGCAGAGCGTGTGGGATACGACGAGCAACCGTTGGCTCTATGTGCCGGGCAGCTCGGTGTACGTCGGCGCATCGTCGCGCGACATCCGTCTGCAGGGGCAGGGCTAAATAGTGTGACGGTGTAGCGAATGCGGGCGCGCCAGGTTGCGCGCCCGCCTGTATTGTTGTTTACGCTTTCAGCGTGTTCTTGTAGAACTTTCCATCCTTCATCACGATGCGCAGGTTCTGCTCCGGCTTCGCGATCAGGTCGAGATTCTCGAGCGGATTGCCGTCGACGAGCAGCAGATCGGCGTACGCACCTTCCTCGAGTACACCGAGCTTGCGCGGGTACGGATTGCGGTGCCCGGACAGCGCGAGTAGCTGGCCATTGGTGCCCGTTGCGATGCCCAATGCTTCGGCTGCGCTATACCACGCCTTCATATGCGTGAGCATCGTGCCTTGCCGTGCGGCCACGGCCTGCGAAAAGATCAGGTCCGTGCCGAACGCGACCTTGATGCCATGCTTGCGCGCGAGCTTGAAAACCCTGTCGGTGCCCGCGATCACCTGAAGAAATTTTTCGCGGATCGGTGGGGCGAGCGGACCCGCGTCGTCTTCGTTGACGAACGGCTGCGTGCTCAACCACGTGCCGTTCTTCGCCATCAACGCCGCAGTCCTGTCGTCCATCAGATGACCGTGCTCGATGCACTGCACGCCTGCCGCAACGGAGCGCTGAACCGCTTCGGACGTGTACGCATGCGAGAGGATATAGGTGCCCCAGTCGGCCGCTGTTTCGACGGCCGCGCGCAACTGCTTTTCGGTAAACGTGAGCATGTCGAGCGGGCTGCGCGGCGTCGATACCCCACCGGCTCCGACCAGCTTGATCTGCGTCGCGCCCTGAATGAACTGCTCGCGCACCCGCAAGCGGACTTCGTCTTCGCTGTCGGCGATCGCGAAGCCACCGTCCCGTTCCAGTTGGGTGACCTGGTTGCCGGCGCGCGGCAGATCGCTCAGCGCACGAAAATCGCCGTGACCCCCGGTGGTCGTGATCATCGCGCCGGACGGATAGATTCGCGGCCCGGAAATCATGCCGCTGTCGATTGCCTGCTTCAGCGCGAATGACGGGCCGCCCGCGTCGCGTATCGTTGTGAAGCCGCGCAGTAGCGTACGTTCGGCTTCAGCGCTTGCCGCAAGATGGACGAATGCAATGTCGGATTGAAGGATGACCTGAATCGGCACTGCCGCGAGCAGCGCGTGCCAGTGCATGTCGATCATGCCGGGCATCATCACCTTGCCACCGCAATCGACGAGCGTTTTGCCGTCGATCGAAGCCGGTTGACCCCGACCCAACTGGCTGATGCTGTCACCCTCGACAACCATATAGAGGCCGTCACGCAACGTCGACGATTTGCCGTCGAACAAGCGGAAGTTCGTGAACAGCACCGGCTTGTCCGGCGGTGCTGGCGGTTGGGTGGTTTGAGCATTGCCGAGACCGGGCAGAACCAGGCTCAGCATCGAAGCGGCGAGACCGGTGACGAAGCCGCGCCGCGACAGATCGGCACTGATACGGCGGTTGGCATACTGCGCTTGAGACTTGTCACAAAGACATGAAAACGACGGACTGACTGTTTTATCGCCGATGTACTTTCCTGAAGGCATAGCTCACCCGTAACGTAGATCACCGCGCATCGAAAGCCGCCATCTGACTACATTTCACACCTGGCGACGCGAAAGTCAAGCCCGCACAGATTATCGCCTACGAACGAGGATGGCAAATTCCGCGTCGCTTGATACAAGCATTGAAATTGCATCTATTACTCGATTACGCGGTTGCAGCATGTAATTGGAAAAATATGCTTGCGACGGGCGAAAAGAACGGGCTATGCTCACGCCACGTATTCTGTATGTGAATCCCCCGAAATAAGGCACGATTCCCTACCCTGCTTGGGGGGAGAGATGTGCCAAACAAACGTCCCAATAAAGCGGATGCATCGGCTATTACAAACGTATTTTCTATCATCGCGATTATCGAGCGAGGCGATCGGTCATTCTTTTAACGCCGCTGCAATTAGAAACTCAACTATTTCACAATTTCGCCGCCACTCCATGAATGCCGGGATCGGAAAAATCGCATTCAGTCTTTTTTAATTTTTTCACGGAGAAACAGAAATGATCGATGTGTCAAAGCCGCGTATGCTCAAGGTGCTGGCGGGGGCTGGCTTGTCGCTGTTTGCCGTCACGGCGATGGCCGACGATACGCTCGGCTTGTCGGAAAGCCTGTTCTCCATCGGCGCGCCGGAAGTGACGCAGGCGCCTGGCGCGAGCGCGAGCCCGTGGCGCTTTGCGGTTGGCGCAGGGGTCGTGAACATGCCGAAATTTCCGGGCGCGAGTGGCACGAAATGGGAGGTGGTGCCGTCGGTGAGCGTGAATTACGACCGCTTCTTTATCGGCGCGAATCCAGACGCGGGCTCGGTGCTATCGCTGGGCGCATATCTGTATCGTGATAGTAACTGGCGCGTCGGCGCGGCGTTGACCTACGATTTCATCGAACCGCGCAGCGAGTCCGACGACTCGCGGCTGCACGGACTCGGCGACGTCAAACGCACCGCGCACGCGGAGCTGTTCGGTGTTTATACGTGGGAGTTCGTCACGGCGCGCGCGAGCGTTTTGACCGATATTGCCGGCAACGATCGCGGCACCGTCGCGACTTTCGATCTGTTGGGACGCTATCAACCCATTGCGCAACTGACGCTCAGCGCAGGCCCGGGCCTGACGTGGGGAAGCGACAAGTACAACGAAACCTATTTTGGCGTGAATTCCGAGCAGAGCGCGCGCTCGGGATTGCCGACCTACTCGGCCAGCTCCGGTTTGAACCAGTTGCGCTTCTCAGTCAACGGGGTTTACCGGATCGCAACGCGTTGGAACGTTGGCGCGAGCGTGTCGTTCGCGTGGCTGCGCGGCGACGCGACCGACAGCCCCATCACCGAAAAGACGAGTCAGATTACGTACGGCCTTTTCGCCAATTACCTCTTTTAGTCGTCCGCCAAATACGAAGGCCCGCTGCACCCGATCGCGTGGGTGCAGCGGGCTTTCCCGTTCTACGAGTCAGCAAGCGCTTCGTCAATTCTTCTGCGCGAGCAGCGCCTGAATCCTGGCTTCGGTCTGCGCATAGGCGCCTTCTCCAAAGTGCGTGTAGACGATATGACCTTGCTTGTCGATCAGATAGAACGCGGGCCAGTACTGATTGTTATAGGCATTCCAGGTCGCGTACTGGTTGTCCTGCGCAACCGGATAGCTGATACCGAACCGTTTCAGCGCGGTCTTCACGTTGCCGGTGTCGCGTTCGAACGGATATTCCGGCGTATGCACGCCGATCACCGTGAGCCCCTGATCCTTGTACTTCTGGTTCCAGCTTTTTACGTAAGGCAGCGTGTTGGCGCAATTGATGCAGCTATAGGTCCAGAAGTCGACGAGTACCACTTTGCCGCGCAATTGCTGCAATTTGAGCGGCTCGCTATTGAGCCATTGCGTGATGCCTGTGAGCTCGGGTGCGGGCGAGCCGCTTTCCGGCGGCGCGGCGATGGCGACCGTACTCGTCGCGATCAACGCGCAGGCGGCAAACGCGGTGGACAGTGCGAAGGTTTTCAAGCGGGTAGTCATGTCAAAGTCCTTTGAGTGAGGGGAAAAGACCGGCGAGCCGCGCGTACAGCAGCACGTCGTACTGCAAATAGATGGCGAGGGCGGTCAGCATCACCAGTACGCCGAATACCTGTTGCAGGCGCTCCGCGTGACGTGAGACCACACGTACATGACGCGTCACGTAATGGCCGCCGTAGATGATCGCGAGCATCGGAATCGCTGCGCCAATCGCATACAGCGTGAGCAGCAGAGCCGACCAACCGAGATCCTGAGCCTTCACGACGAGCACCAGAATCGACGCGAGCACGGGGCCGGCGCAGGGCGTCCATACCGCGCCGAGCGACATGCCGAGCACGAAGCCGCCCGCGTTGCCGCTGCCGGGTTGCGTACCTGGCGCAATGGCCGCGCCGATGCGCTCGAGCGGCCCTTGCAGTTGCGCGGCGAGCCAGTCGTAAGGGCGCGGCCAGATACGCAGAAGCCCGGACAGCGCGAGCAACGCAATGCCGGTATTGCGCAGTACCTGTTGCGCGACGTGCACGGTGCTCGACACCGCGCCCAATAGCAGCGCGAAAGACGCAAAAGTCAGAATGAAGCCGGCGACGATGAACAGTGGCCGCGTGCGGCTCGGTCGTTCGACGGAAGTGCCGAGCAGGATCGGCATCACCGGCAGCACGCAGGGAGAGGCAATCGTCAGCAGCCCGGCGAGCAGGGCGAGCGGAGTTTCGAGCGTACTGTGCATGATGGGCGTTCCGTTGGCTGGGATGGCCGTATTGGAACGCCCGCACGTATCTGGTTTATGTCGGGGTCAGGCGCGCTTGCAATGTAGTGTGTCTGCGTATGGCGCGGATACATTGCGACACAAATCGGTGAGGAACCGATGCGCGCCGGGGGCGAGGCGGCGGTAGCCGAACGCTGGCTCAGCGCGCCCTGCGCTTACGCACCGCGGTTCCGGTCGCGGCTTCGACGCTGTTTGCGCTGGACGTGGAGAACATCGGCATACGCTCCTCGATCCAGCGCAGCAATTCGAGAGGTCCCGGTGCGAGCGGACGGCCGGTCTTGACGAGCACACGCGCCTGCGCGCCGGAAAACAGCGGATGCGCGATCGGTATCGTCGTCAATTCGCCGCTCGCGATTTCGCGGTAGGCAGCGAATTCGCCGATCAGCGTCATGAAGTTGTCGACCGTGACGAAGCGCTTCAATGCGCTCAGTGAGTTGGTGGTCAGCGTCGCGGGAATCGACACGTTTTCGGCGAGTTCCGTCATCTTGACGACATGACCGATCCCAAAGGTGGGTGGCATCAACGCGAGCGGCCACGCGCGCAGGTCGTCGAGCGTCGCGGGTCGCTTGCGCTTCGCGAGCGGATGGTCGCTTCTTAGCAACAACACGACCGGCTGCGGCGAACTCGCGCGATGCTCGAGGCGCGCATGAGGCGGCGGATTGTACGCAAGCCCAATATGGGCACGACTTTCGGCGACTTCTTCCTGGATCGCGTCGACCGCGAGCATATCGAGGCCGATTTCGAGTTCTGGATATTGGACGCAGAATGGCGCGAGCACATCGTCGACCAGCGTATCGACGAAGCCTTCGCTGACCGCGAGCCGGATCTGCCCTCGCTGCAGGCCTTTCAACGCATGCAATTGATCTTCGAGCTTCTCCTGCTGCGAACGGTAGCCGCGCCAGAATTCGAGCAGATGCGTGGCCGCTTCGGTCGGCCTGACTCCGCGCGGCTGCCGCTCGAACAGCACCGCGCCGAGTTCGTCCTCGAGCAGCTTGATCTGCCGCGTGATCACGGAGGGTGACGTATTGATGCTTTCGGCGGCGCCGCGGATGGTGCCGTGCGTGAGCACCTCGTTGAAGTAGCGAAGGCGTTGCTGGTTGATCTCGCGCATGTGATTTGTCGATTGCGATTAATGTGTTGCCTACAAGGCAACGATTTGTGAACTTAGTTGCTCTTGCTGATGAAGGCTTGCGCTGTCACTATCTATCTCAAGCGGTGCGACAGCGGTAAGCCAGTGGTTCAGTCGTCAAGGCATCTCGTCTCGTTCGATTCGTTTCAGATTGCCATTGAAGTCTGCTCTGCCTGCACGGTGCCCGCATGCGGCTGTGTGATATCGCGCGCGAGCGGACCCGATCAATTCCGTATCAAAGCCTTTGCGTGAAGGAGAACAACCATGTCGGATCAGATCAATAGTCGCCGCCGCCGCTTTCTCGGAACGGCGGTTGCCGGTATCAGCCTGCTCGAATTGGGACTGGGCGGACTCGCGCATGCGCAATCGGCCGACGCGGCCGGCAATGCGAAAGCGGGCGCGCGCGTGGCGTCGTTCGAGAACATTCGCTCGATCAATGCGGGCACGCTGAACGTCAGCTACGCGGAAGCGGGCCCGCAGAACGGACCGGTGGTCATTCTGCTGCATGGCTGGCCTTACGACATCTACAGCTTCACCGAAGTGACGCCGTTGCTGACGGCGGCCGGTTATCGCGTGATCGTGCCTTACCTGCGCGGCTACGGCGGCACGCGTTTTCTGTCGGCGGATACGCCGCGCAACGGTCAACAGGCGGTGGTCGCAGTCGACATCATCAACCTGATGGACGCGCTGAAAATCGACAAGGCCGTGCTCGGCGGCTTCGACTGGGGGGCGCGCACGGTGAACATCGTCGCCGCGCTGTGGCCGCAACGCGTGAAGGCGATGGTGTCGGTGAGCGGCTATCTGATCGGCAGCCAGGACGCGAACCGCGCGCCGTTGCCGCCGAAGGCCGAGCTCGCGTGGTGGTATCAGTTCTATTTCGCCACGGAGCGCGGCCGCGCGGGCTATGAAGCGAACCGTCATGACTTCAACAAGCTGATCTGGCATACCGCCTCGCCGAAATGGAACTTCGACGACGCCACGTTCGAGCGCTCCGCCGAATCGTTCAATAACCCGGACCATGTTGCCGTGGTGATTCACAACTATCGCTGGCGTCTGGGACTCGCGCAGGGCGAGCCGCAATACGACGAACTCGAAAAGCGCCTCGCCTCCGGACCGACGATCGCGGTGCCGACCATCACACTCGAAGGCGATGCGAACGGCGCCGCGCATCCCGAGCCCGCAGCATACGCGAAGAAGTTTACCGGCAAGTATCAGCACCGCAATATCAGCGGCGGCATCGGCCATAACCTGCCGCAGGAAGCGCCGAAAGCCTTTGCGGATGCGATTCTCGACGTCACCCGCCTTTGATGGAGCCGGCGCGCGCCGGCTTCTTCTGAACGGAACCCCAGCAGTCGAACGTACGGCTGCTGGGGTTTTTTCATGAGCGGGCCATTTGCAACCCACCTGCAACCCGCACGACGCATGCGACGCCGGCCCTGCACGGCAGGTTCGGAAGTGGGTCTTTGTATCGCAATGTATCAACGGCATACGCAGACAAACACGCTTGCAGAAATGGGGGGTGACGAAAACATTGCAGATACGTTGGAGCGTTCTAATGTCTTCACGCAAGGTTGATTCACAACGTTGCGTGTGAATCAGGCGGGACGTCACAGTGTATCTGCGTTGATGGCTTCGCGTCCCGCTCAATCCTTATCCCTGATGGTTTGATACCCGGAGAAGACTCATGAAACTCGTTCAATCGCTGATCGTCGCCGCACTCGTCGCCGTTCCCGTCGTTTCGTTCGCGCAATCGCAGCCGCAACAGGCACTCACACGTGCCGAAGTCCGCGCGCAACTGGTCCAGTTGGAAAAGGCCGGCTACAACCCGGCCAGCGACAACACGCAATACCCGCGGAACATCGAAGCGGCAGAAGCGCGCGTCAGCGCCGGCAACGGCGCTACCGCCTACGGCGGTGTCGCGAATGGCAGCTCGGCTTCCAGCTCGCATGTGCCGATGAAGCATGCGGCCGCGAATGGCGCCAACGACGGCTCGAACGTCGTCGGCCTCGGCGCGATCTACGCGCACTCCTGATTCGTTGATCCCTGAATGTTTTGATACCCGGAGAAGACTCATGAAACTCGTTCAATCGCTGATCGTCGCCGCACTCGTTGCCGTTCCCGTCGTTTCGTTTGCGCAATCGCAGCCGCAACAGGCACTCACACGTGCCGAAGTCCGCGCGGAACTGGTCCAGTTGGAAAAGGCCGGCTACAACCCGGCCAGCGACAACACGCAATACCCGCAGAACATCGAAGCGGCCGAGGCGCGAATCAGTGCGGGCCATGACGCGGCCGCCTACGGTGGCGTCGCGAACGGCAGTTCCGCTTCGGGCTCGCACGTGCCGATGAAGCATGCGGCGGCGGATCGCGTGTACGACGGCTCCCACATCGTCGGCCTCGGTTCCATCTACGCGCATTCGTGATCGATGCAAATGAGCAGGCCGTCCGCGTGCATCGGCTCACGTCGACGCGCGGACTCCTTGTTTAACTCAACCTGTCGAGACAAAAACGATGACCACGCTGCTGAAAAAAATTCTGGGCTCCGTTCTGTTGCTGGGCGGACTGTTCGCGTTGCAGGCCACGGAGTCTGCGCAGGCCGCGCCGTCCGATGACCTGAAGGGCAAGAACGTCGTTCTCGTACACGGCGCTTTCGCTGACGGGTCCAGCTGGGACAAAGTGATCCCATTGCTCGAAGCGCGCGGCCTGCACGTGGTGGCCGTGCAGAATCCGCTGAGCTCGCTCGCCGACGACGTGGCGGCAACCCGGCGCGTGATCGCGCAGCAGAACGGGCCTGTGATTCTGGTCGGCCATTCATGGGGCGGCGTGGTGGTCAGCGAGGCCGGCAACGACGACAAGGTGAAGAGCCTCGTGTACGTCGCGGCATTTGCGCCGGACAACAGTCAGTCCATTGCCGACATCACGAAGGACCAACCCGCGCCAGTCTGGGCGAGCGAATTGCGCAAGGACTCGGCGGGTTATCTGACGCTATCGACCCAGGCGGTGCTGGACGACTTCGCGCAGGATCTGCCGCTGTCGCAGAAGCGCCTGATCGCGGCGACCCAGCAGCCTTGGGCCGCCGGCTGTATCGACGACAAGGTGACGAACGCCGCGTGGCATGGCAAGCCGTCGTACTTCGTGGTGTCGGGCCGCGACCGCATGATCGATCCGTCCTTGCAACTGGAGATGGCGAAACACATCGACGCGAAGATCACGCGCGTCGCCACGAGCCACGCTGCGATGCTGAGCCAGCCGCAGGCCGTGGCCGACGCGATCATCGCCGCCTCGCGGGCCGCGCATTGAAGCGCGAGCAGTCTTGTCAATCAGATTGCGATTGACGGGATGCTCTTCATGCAGCGCAGCGCGAACATCGAGCGGCTATGGCGAATGCCTGCGATCTTGTTTTTGCTGATCGAGCAATGCGACATAGCCGCGGATATACCCTTCGTTTTCGAGGCTTCAGAGAATGGAGATACGGCACGTTTGCGGCTTCACCGGTTCTGTCCCATCAGTACCTCGTCGAATGAAGCGCCTTGGTCGGCCAATCATCAGTACCTTTTGCTGGGCAGTACTTTTGCGCTGATATTCGCGTTGGGCGTGGCATCGGCGGCAATCTTCCCGCACCGTCTGCGTACGGTTCTACAGCGGCCGACGCGGCTGCGCATCGTGAACCGTCTGATGGGGAGCTTGCTGGTAGGGATGGGCACGCTGATGGCGGCGGTACGCTGACCATGAAACGATCCGCATACCGCCGCCGCGGGGAACAACGTCATCCTTATCGTCTGTACCGCGCGATATCAATGGAAAATGAGGTACAGGATGATCAGTACGATCACTGGAACGCCGAGCAGCCAGCCAAGTAGGTAAGGCATGATGTCATCTCCTTTCGTATTGAAGTTCGAATACGCAGGAGTTTCAGCAGGTAGCGTGCCTGGCTCGAAGATGTCGATCTATTCGGGCAATCGAACGACGGCAACCCCGATGGTCCGCGTATCGGGCTTTAGCCATTGTTCGAAAAGCCGAGCGTCATGTCGGCGAATTTGCCGTCCTTCTGTAGCCTGGCATTCGCGACCACGATATCGATGCCATAGCCGATTCCCGAACTTGCGCCGGTAATAAGCGCGACCTGATTGGCCAGTAACTTTTCCATCGAGTGCTTCGGCAACGACGAAAAAGCGCAGCCGCCAACTACGGGCACGCGACATCGCGCGGATAGACGGCGGCCCGCCTCATGTTCCAGTCCACTACGCGTGGTCTATATCACACCGGCAACCAGCAGAACGATCACCACGATCAGTACGATGCCGAGTCCACCGGTCGGACCATAGCCCCACGATCGGCTGTGTGGCCATGCTGGAAATGCGCCGATCAGCAGCAGAATCAGCACGATTAGAAGAATGGTTCCTAGCATGTTATGACCTCCGCCTGGTTGAGAGACCTGCTTTATCTACGTTGGCCACAAGGCCGCAGGGTAATCCCTAGGGAGCAAACCTTGTGCCCAAGGTCGATCCTTTAATCAGATCACCGGGACGGCGCGCGGTGCGTGCGGAGATTCTCGAGCCAATTGAAACGGCACCCGTCGCGCTCAAAACCTGAGCCGGGTGCCGTTTTTCCAATTGCGGACACGTCGCGCGTCCTATAGATAGGTTCCGCTGATGCGGCCTTCGAAGATCGCGGTGTTGATGTCCCAATCGTCGACGGTACCCGTGCCGCCACCGTCCACCTTGACGACTACCGAGCGGCCGCCGCGCAGCGTCTTCATCTGTTCGGCGCTCAGCGTTTTCTCGTCGGATGGCTCGCCCGCGCCGGGCGGCAGGTCTTTGATGATCACAGTGGCTTTCATGGCATTTCTCCTTGAGGTGGAAAGGCGAGCACAGTGCGGCGCCCGCATCGATTTCTGCAAGGCCTATGCCAATGTGAGGGAACGTGCGCCGCAACATGGAGCGGGGGCCGCGATGCGAAGCCTGGCAAGGTTCCGCGCGATAGCCGCGTTGAATCGCACTGAACACGATCGCGATTGCGCGTCGATGTGTTTGCGCGCGTCCCACGAGTCACGAGCGAATGGTTGGAGTGCAGCGCAGCGTCGCGCGTGGCGAACTCAGGCGTCCAACACTCAATCGCAAGCGCAAACAGAAACGGCACGCGCCATATGCGCGTGCCGTGATGGTGAAACGCCCCGGCGAGGAATGCTAGCGGCGCTGGCGTCTACGCGGCGAGGCTGCTTCCGCGATACGCAGATGCGCGGCCGGAAAGCCCGGCGGGTACTCGACGACTCGCATCGCGGCCGGCACCAGCGGCGCGGCGAGACTCGAGCGCGCGCCGACACGGGCGCCGCCGACGATCGCGGCCATCGCCTCGCGGTCCAGTTCGACGCTTTCGGTCAGATCCTTGATGCTCAGCTTGGCCATGATGGCTCCAGAAAGACGCTCCGGCGGCCAGACCCGTTCGGGTGCCGGCCGCCGTGCTCGGAATGTGTTCGGCGTGTCATTCGTTGTATAGAGGTCTCAACGCACTATCAGTATAGGAAATCCATTCGCGGCGCGCATGGCCGTGGTGTTGCCGCGGCAGTGAAGGAACCCCCAGTCCCCCGCTGCTGCCCCGGCTTACACGGCGGAGTAATTGGCGCCCGACAGGATAGGGTCGACTTTCAGCTTCAGCGGCAGCACGACGCCTGGGCCGATCGAACCGATGTCATTGAGCGCTGCGACGTTGACGATTTGCTGCTGAGCCAGATTCTGAGTGACGTTGACGTTGACGTTGACGTTGGCGATGCCGGCAAGGCTGCCGAGACCACCAAGGCCCGAGGGCATGGGCACGTTGCTGCCGGTGCCGCCGGCGATCCCGGACATGGCCCGGCGGTCGAGTTCGCGCGTGCCGGACAGATCGCGAATCATGAGGGATGACATGGCGTTTCTCCAAAGACGTACGGAAAGCGGACATGAATGGCTCGCGGCGAAGCGGCCCGCGGCTGCGGGCGCCTCGCCGCACCACGCACTATTAGTGGTTGCTGTTGCTCGAATTGATATACGGCGAGAAGTCCGACGTGATGCCGCTGGCGAGCGCAACATCGTTGCCGTTGGCGTTCTGGAAGTTCAGTTCGTTACTGATCAGTTGCGTGGTGGTGCTGTTCTTGACGCTGGTCGGCGCATAGACCGGGGCGAAGCTGTAGTACTTGCTCGGGCCGAAGCCGCCGCGTACGGCTTGCATGGCTTTGCTGTCGAGTTGTTCGGTGACGGACAGGTCTTTGATCATCAGCGTTTTCATGGTGAGTCTCCTGAAAGAAGTTTTCGCAGTGTTGCGAGTGGTTTCGAGCAATTCGTTTGCTCGGACATCACTAATGCACGGGCTGTGCCAGTATTAATCAAGGATCCTGAGGAAATCGGCGAAGCCCTGTCGTATAAGGGTTTTGCGCGTGGAGGGACCACCGTGCCGGTCAGCTCGAAACACGCTGACGCGCTCGGAGCGGTGGCCGCGGTCCGACATCGCGGCGGACCCTGTTGGATGGCGCACGACATTGCCCGAGCCAGCACGCGGCGCGGCGCGCGGCTCATGCCTGGTTTGCGAAAGCGCGGACCGGGAGCTAGTATCGAAACGGCACATGTAACTGGATATGACAGGTTTTCTATCGACCCGCGTGGCGTCGGTCGCATGCGACACGGTCCAGCGGCAACGGTGGTGCTTCGCACAAATGGCTAGCCTTGCGCGTGTGATTCTCGACTTCCAGAGCGGCGAGCTGTCGCGTGACGAGTTCGTCGCGCAGCTCGACAGCGCGTTGGCGACCGAGCAACTCGGTCCGACGCGGCTGCTGGAGATGCTGTACGCCGCGCATCATCGGTCGCCGTTGCCCGACGATCTCTACCTGGAAGTGCGGCGGCGCATCGAGCTGCTGCGCGTGTCGAACGTCGCGGCGGGTGGCGAGGAAACCGGCATCCAGACCACGGTCGATCTACCGTCGCTGCGTTCGTCGAGCGCTGGCAGTGCGGGCGCCGCGAGTACTGCCGGCAGCGCCGCGCACGAGACCATCAAAGGCATCGGCGATACGCTGAACAACCGCTTCGTGCTCGAGGAGTGCCTCGGCGTGGGCGGCATGGGCACCGTGTACAAGGCGCTCGATCTGCGCAAGCTCGAAGCGTCGGATCGCAAGCCCTATCTCGCGATCAAGGTGCTGAACGTCCAGTTTCGCGGCAATCCGAATTCGCTGGTCGCGCTGCAGCGCGAGGCGCGCAAGGCGCAGGTACTCGCGCATCGCAACATCATCACCGTCTACGACTTCGACCGCGACGGGCCGATCGTCTATCTGACGATGGAGTACCTGAGCGGCAAACCCTTGAGCCAGCTGCTGCGCACGCCGGGCTATCAGGGCATGCCGGTGCGGGCCGCGCTGCCGATCGTGCGCGGCATGTGCGCGGCGCTCGCGTACGCGCACGAACGCGGCTTCGTCCATTGCGATTTCAAACCCGCGAACGTGTTTTTGACCACGAATGCCGAAGTGAAAGTGATCGACTTCGGCATCGCGCGCGTATTCCAGCGGCCTGAAGAGGAGAGCGACGCGACGGTGTTCGATCCCGGCAGTCTCGGCGCGTTGACGCCGGCCTATGCGAGCCCGGAGATGATCGAGCATCGCGAGCCGGACCCGCGCGACGATATCTACGCGCTTGGCTGCATCACGTACGAGCTGTTGACGGGACATCATCCGTTCGATCGCCTGTCGGCCACGCAGGCGCGCAATGCCGATTTCAAGCCGCAGCGTCCGGCGAATCTCGATGCGCGACAGTGGCGCGCGTTGCGTGCCGCGTTGTCGTTCGATCGCAATACGCGGATACCGAGCGTCGTGCGCTTTATCGCCGAGTTCGACAATGAAGCGCGCGCGGAGAAGTCCGGGACGCTCGCGTGGGTCGGGCTCGCTGGCCTCGCCATCGTGTGCGCGGTCACCGTGGGCGTGTTCGCTTTTCGCTCGGGGTCCAGCCGGCAGCACGCCGCACAAACCGAGGCGGCGCGATCGCAGGGCGATCAGGTCGATCGGGCGGCTGGGGCGTCCGCTGTCGCGCCTGCAACGAATGTCGCGCAGACAACGCCTCCTCCGGCGCCCGCGCCGAAGCCCGCGTTGACGCTCGCCGCGATCACGCCCACGCTTGCCCAGGTGCCGTGTTCGGCTTTATCGGGCGCGGTGCAGGACCACGCACTGACGGTACGCGGTTTCCTGTCGCAGCGATACGGTGCCGCGCATCTGAAGGAGACGTTGGCGGCGCTGCCTGGCGTCGATACGGTTTCGCTAGACGTGCGGCCGCTCGCCGACGATAAATGCGACTTCGTCAAAACGCTCGCGCCGTTTCTGGTGCGCAACTGGCAGGCGGGGCGCGTGGCGTCGCTGCAGATGCGTCCGCCAAGCGGTTTTCTCACCGAGAACGACTCGCTGGTGGTCGACCTGAAAGCCCCGCCGTTCGATTCCTTTGCGACCGTCGACTACTACCAGCTAGATGGCCACGTCGTGCACATGGTGCCCAGTCGTCTGTGGCCGGACAATCAGATGCAGGAGAACGGCGGTCCGTACACGATCGGCAGCAATGCGGGCGATTGGACCGTATCGAAGCCGTTCGGCTCGGAAATGGTGGTGCTGGTGGTGACGCCGGTGCCGCTGTTCGACAAGCTGCGCCCGGAAAGCGAAGCGCGCGCCGATTATCTGCGCGCGCTCGAGACCCGGCTCAAGCAGATTGGCGGTCAATACGGGCAGGATCGCCTGTTGGCGGACTTCGCCCCGATTACGACCAGACCCGCGACGCGATGATCCGTCAGGGAGCCAATCGACACGGCTTTTAGTGCAGATCCTTGACGACGCGAAAACCGTTCTGCGATTGGCGCACGCCCGCGCTGTATTTGAAGCGCGTCGCGCTGAGCATGTAGTCGCCGCCTTCGCGCCATGAGCCGCCGCGAATCGCGCGCATCTCGCAGCCGGGCGAGTCCCACGCGTGGCCATCGACGGGCGCGCCCTGATAGGTGTTGTGCCAGCAGTCGGCGGTCCACTCCCAGACACCGCCGTTCATGTCGTACAGACCCAGCGGATTCGCGGCGAACGTGCCGACGTTTTCCGGGCCTTCCTTGTGCCACGGGTCGCCGCAGTCCTTGCAATTGGCGTTGCCCTTGCGCATCTGCTCGCCCCACCAGTACGCGGTCGTGGTGCCGGCGCGGTCCGCGTATTCCCATTCGGCTTCGGTCGGCAGACGGTACGGTTTGCCGGTCGTTTTGGCGAGCCACTTGACGTACTGCTGCGCGTCGTCCCAACTGAGATCACGCGCGGGTGCGGTCTTGATGCTATTGCTCTGCGGCGTCAGCTTCTGGCAGGCGCCGGCGGCGACGCACGCATTCCATTGCTCGACCGTCACGGGGAATTTACCGATCGCGAAGGGCGCGCCAATGCTCACGTGATGCACGGGCTTTTCCGACGGATCGTCGGTATTGCTGCCCATTGCGAACGAGCCGGCGGGTACCGCGACCATGACCGGACAGGCCGCGCAGTCGCGGATTTCACCGGCCGTCGGGGGATGAGCGACGGTCTTTTCGGCGAATGGCGCCGCGGCGGCCGTGGCGGGCGGCGTTGGCGATGGCGCGGCAGCGGGGCGCGGTGGCGGCGCGGCTGCGCTGGCTTGCGTCGCGGGATGCGTGACCTGGGCAGGCGGCGTGGGTGGCGCGACGTGACCGCTCTGCGTCGCGGGCGCGGCTGGCGGTGCAGCCGGCGCGGCACTCACCGTGGGAGTCGATGCCGCCGCGCGCAATCGATCGATACGCGCATGCGCGAGTGTGGCGAAGCGGCCATTCGGATAGGCCTTCAGATAAGCCTCGTAATCGGCTGGGTAGTTGCTGTCCTTGATCGAATCCCAGAACGTGATTTCGTATTGTTCGCCGCTTTCCTTGGGCATGATGCCGCGACTGCGCGGCGTGATGGCGCGACGCTCTGACGTATTCGACGACTCGATAGCGCCTTCGCCACTTGTGGGAATGGATGAACGCGCGACAGAGAGCCACGGTTGCTGCGTTCCGCGTGTAGCGGCGCGTACTTCGGCGTCGACCTGTCGGAACAGCGCGGCGAGCGATCGGGACGATGCGTCGGCGTCGTTGAGCGCTTGCAGCAAGGCATCGGTATAGACGCCATGGCGCGGACCGTCCGCCGCGAAACCGCCCGGTGCGGTTGCATAGGCAATCACGGTGTTGGCAGCGATCCTCGGTTTATCGATCGCAACCGCGGCGGGGGCAAATGGATTGTCGAGGCACGTATCGAGAATCACGAGATTGAGCCGGCCGGCACGGGCGGATTGCATCGCATGCAAAACGGTATTCAGATCGACGCCGCTATTCAGTAGCGACACCGGCGCACGGATGTCGGCTCGCGCATCGAGTCCTGCCGGCAAAAGCAGCGTTTGTGCGCCTACCTGCATGCCGTGTCCGGCGAAATAGAACACTCCGATATCGCCTGTTTGCAATCGTCGTTGAAATTCGTCGATGGCCGCGCGCATTTGCGGCGGCGTAGCATTCGTGCGCGTGATGACTTCGAAGCCACGCGCACGGAGCGCAGCGCCGATCGATTCGGCGTCGCGCGGCGCGTTGGCGCGGATCGGGTTAGTGGCGTCACCGTACTCGCCATTTCCGATCACGAGCGCGACACGCCGCGAATGCGTGTCGTCGCGTGACGAAGCAAAGGGTGAAGGGAGCAAAGCGGTGTCCGCCGGCCGCGCCGGATGACTCGCTACCCAAGCCGGGCTCGGCTCGATGCTTTCACGTTGCGTCGCGGCAGCGGCACCGTCCCACTGCGCCTGGATTGCCCCAACCATGCACACCAGCAGGAATCGTCGCCACATCTTTATATCCTGTTTGTACCGGACAGAGTTCAGGCATTCGTGCACCAGGCTCGCGCTGCCTGCGCTCTTCATTAACGATAGCACGCGCTTTGCGTCACAACTGTCCGGGAGTCCTTAACGCGTCATACGGTTAACGAGCATTGCGTATCTTTTTGGCAAGTTACGTCCTAAGCTGATTCACAAAGTCACGTCACACGGTCGTTTTAACTAGGTGGCTGCCTGCCGGTTTCGACCCGCGACATGCCGCTCGAACACCCGGAAGGTCATCGATAGCCGGGCCCCAGCCATGACTCCTGTTCGGGAGAGTGCGCTATGCGAAGAACCCGTGTTTCCTTTCTTTTCGGCAGTCGTGATCCGGCGCAAGCGCGTTGCGGCGGATTACGCGCGGCGGTGTGCGCGACGCTCGTCGCGGTCTGCCTTGGTATCGGCACTGGCGGCGTTGCGCGCGCCGAGCGGACACCGTCTCCGCCGGGGGCCGAGGAGTACATCATCTGGCCGTCGGATGGCGCGGTGATTCACGGCGGAAAGTTGTGGGTGCGCATGGGGCTGCGCAATATGGGCGTGTGTCCGAAGGGCGTCGCGTTTCCGAATACCGGCCACCATCATCTTCTGATCGACACGGATTTGCCCGCGCTCGATCAGGAGATTCCATCGGATCGCCAGCACCTGCATTTCGGCGCGGGCGAAACCGACGCGCGCATCGAGTTGCCGCCCGGCAAGCACACGCTGCAGCTGATTCTCGGCGACCATAATCACGTGCCGCACGTGCCGCCCGTGTATTCGAAGAAGATCACCATCACCGTGCTAAAGAACTAACGCGGTCCGTTCGTTCGAACTGGTCAAGCCGGAACGGAGAGTCCTGATGAAGAAGATCATTGCGGCCGCGGCATTCGTCGCAGCGGCGCTGACGGTATCGACCGCGCCGCAGGGCGCGTGGGCAGCGACGCCGTCGCCGCCCGGCGCCTACGCGTATATCGGCTATCCGAACGATGGCCAGGTGGTGCCCGCCAATAAACCGTTTCGCGTGTGGTTCGGTCTGCGTTTCATGGGGGTCGCGCCGAAAGGCGTGAAGTACCCGAACACCGGCCACCATCATCTTCTGATCGATACCGATCTGCCGCCGATGGATCAGGAGATACCCTCGGATCGCCATCATCTGCATTTCGGCGCCGGCGAAACGGAAACGATGATTTCATTGCCGCCAGGCAAGCATACGCTGCAGCTGTTGATGGGCGACGACATGCATATGCCGCACAACCCGCCGGTGTATTCGAAGAAGATCACGGTGATCGCGCGCTGACTGTCATCGAGCAGCCAACAATGGCGCGCGCGCTGTCGGCTGCGATCCACCATTCACCGGTCTCGCTCTGCCGCTCGTCAGCGTCGGGACAGCGGGTGCGATCTTCCTGGCCTTTGCTACAAGGCGTTCAGGACGCGAATGACGAAAGCAAGGCACTCCTGGCATAGCCCATGCATCAGTAGCGCCCGAGCAGACAAGTTGCTCGAACCCGACGCACCACGATGCGCTTTCCCATTCCCAGGAGATTTGCCATGAACACGCTGATGATCAAGGACCTGTCCAACACCGAACTACTCGACAGCAAGGCGATGAGCGCCGTGCGCGGTGGCAACGGCTACTATTCGATGCCGTCGTACCTCAGCTACGCGCCCGTCTATGCGCCGAGCAGCATCAAGAACGTCTCCACGACGCAGATGATCAACACGGAAATGAACATCCAGAGCGCGAACGGCAACGACTCGGCGCTGGTCAGCGGTACGACCACCTACATCCAACCGACCATTTACTCGAGCAACGTCAACAACGGGTAGTGAGCGGCGCACGCGCGGCCCGGGCGGCCGCGTGTGCGTGCCCCCACAGGCGCACCGCTCAAAAAGACCGCTAAGCCAATCGTCCTTTCCACGCATCCTTCGCGTATCCGCCGCTCCCCGCATCGACTTTTCCGCCGCTTCATTGCCGAAGCCGCGCGGAAGCGGCTCGGGCTGAAAAACCGGGCATCTCGCGCGAAACAGGCGGGTGCAACTGGAGACCACCGTGTCAGCATTGCCGGAGTCATCGTTCGATTCGTCGTGTGATTCGCTGGACCTTCAGCGGGTTCCTGCTGAAGCCAGGACGCCTCGCCGCATAGCCCGTGTACTGCGCGGGATCTGCGCGGCAACGATGTGCGCTTTGGCAGTGAGCGCGTGCGTCGACGTCAGCATGCCGGCTTATCAACGCCCGGACACGCCGGCCAAGACATCGTGGTCGGATCGCAAGGGCGCGCCGGTATCGGCCGCGGAGACGATCGAGCGCGATTGGTGGAAGGGCTTCCAGGACCCGTACCTCGATACGCTGATCGACAAGGCGATTGACGGCAACTTCGATATCCGGGTGCTGGCCGCACGCATCGAAGTCGCGCACACGCAGATCAGCGAGACAGGCGCGGCCGCATTGCCGACGGTGGACCTCGGTGCCGGCGCCGACTATACGAAGACGACTGGCCAGCCTTTGACGAAGACGTACAACCTCGCGCTGCAGGTGAACTGGGACATCGACATCTGGGGCAAGGTCGAAAAAGGCGTGCAGGCGCAAAAGGCCGAATTCCACGCGAGCGAGGCGGATTGGCGCGCGGGGTATCTCGAACTCGTCGCGAATGTGGCCAGTACCTATTTCCAGATCCTGCAATTCGACGACCAGATCGCACAGCAGCAAAAGACCATCGCCACGAACAAGCAAATCCTGACGATCTACGAAGGCCAGGCGCGCAATGGGCTCGTGCCGCAAACGCAGGTGTTGCGCCAGCAGGCGGAGATCAACCGGCTCACCAACGATCTCTATGATCTGCGCCGATCGCGGGCGGTCTCCGACAACGCGTTATGCACGTTGCTCGGCGTGCCGGCCGGCGAATTCCATGTGCCGCAGGGCCATTTACAGGAGCGCGTGAAATTGCCGGGCGTGCCCGATGGTTTGCCCGCGCAATTGCTGTCGCGCCGCCCCGACGTGGTGGCGGCCGAATTCAGGGTGCTCGAGGCCTATGACCTCGTCGGTCAGTCGAAGCTCGCGCAATTGCCGAGCATCGGCCTCACCGCGCAAGGCGGCACGGCAAGTTACGCGCTTAACCAGTTGCTGAAGTCGTTCACGTTCGGCCTGATGCCGAGCATCAATTTTCCGCTGTTCGATCCGGGCGTGCGCGCACATGTGAAGGTGACCGAGGCGCAATCGAAAGTCGCCGAGCAGCAATATCGCGTGGCCGTGATGGGCGCATTCGAGGAAGTGGAGAACGCGCTCGTCAATCTGAGTGCCCATAAGGCGCAGCACGCGGAATTGCAGCAGCAGGTGTCGCGCCTGCAGATCGTCGCTGATCAGATCCAGTCGCAACTGCGCCTTGGCGTCGTGTCGCAACTCGAAGTATTCGAAGACGAGCGGACCTTGCTGGATGCGCAACAGGCGTTGCTGGAAAACCACCAATTGATTCTGTCCGACACGGTAACGCTTTATAAGGCGCTCGGCGGCGGATGGCCAGGTGTCGACGTGCAAGCGCAGGTCAAAGAGAAGTAACGAAACATTGAGCTAATCCACGAGTTGGCGTACCGCGCGGGTATTTCGTCGGCTGACGGCTTATCCGCGGTCTTCTCATCCGGCGATATCCAAATTGACACTCTCGATGCGTGACTTACAATCCTTTAGGGGTCAGCGTTTGCGTGGCTCTTCACGACAATATCGTTGCGCCGTTGTTCTTCGTCCAGTTCGCCCCGCGTTCCCGCCGCGGCAGGTAAACGCTTAGCGATCCAGATAAAATGGCCACCGGCGAAGCTCCGATTGCTGAAATGCGCGTGACAGTGGACGCTGCCTTCGACGTGGTGTTGTCACCGGTTGCCTGCGCGCAGCGCCCCGCGCTCGACGCCATTCGCATCGTCGACAACCTGTTCGCCATCGGCCGCAGCGAAGCGCCGTTCAGCGACTATCCCGCACCATGGACCGCCGCTCTCTCGCGCCGACATGCGCGCGTTTTCATCGAGCATGGCGCGATTTATGTTGCCGATCTCGGCAGCAAGAACGGCACGACGGTCAACGGCATCGCGGTGCGACAAACCCCCGCGCGTGTACGCGCCGGCGATGAACTCTGCTTTGGCGGCGAACTGCGCTATCGCGTCGGCATCGAACCGCGCGCGCGCGTCGTCACCGGTGGAAGCGCTTCTCCCCTCATTCATCTATTGCTGGTGCCGCAGCGCGATGACCTGGGTCTGCAACCGGTCGACGTGCTGGCTTTTCCATTTCTGATCAGTAAAACGGACGAGGTTTTCTCGCGCTACAAAGACCGTTATCCGCACCAGGTCAATTACATTTCCCGGCGCCATGCGCACCTGTTTCTGAAGGGCGGCGAGCTGTATGTCGAGGATCTCGGCAGCACCAACGGCACGTTCGTGAATGGACAGCGGATCGGCGAATCGGCGCTTGCACTAGCGGAGGGCGACGTCGTTGCATTTGGCGGCGACCACTTCGTCTACAGGGTGTCGCTACGGAACTCCGCCGACGGCGAACCCACCGTGACCCAGCTCTCTCTTCAGCCCGCTGTCGACAGTGCCGCCGATGCCGACAAGACGACCTTCGTCGGCGCTGCGCATTCGTTTCTCGACATCTTTTGCGTCGATCCGGCGCTGCAACGCGAAGACGAAGTGAATGACGCGGCGCAGCCGGGCTCCGCGCGCGCGAAGCGAGACGGAGTGGGGACGGCAAATGGCGCGCAGGGCGCCAAAGGTGCGCAGGCGGGGCATCCCGCCGATACGAGAGACGGCGCGAACGAAAGAAGCGGCAAAGCTAAAAGCGCGGCAAGAGGTAAGCCGCGTCGCTGGAAGATGATCGCCGGCGAACTCCACAAGGCGTTAGCGGACGGCGAGCGCACCAATGTGCGGCGCGCGGCGGCATGGGGCGCAGCGGGTATCGCGATCGTGGTTGCGCTTGGCGTGGGCCTTTATCTGCACGGTTCATCGGAACGGGAGTTGAAGAGCCTGCTCGCGAGCGGTGATTACTCGAGCGCTCTCACGATGGCGCGCGGCTATCTGGCCACGCATCCGGCGGACACGAAAATCAGCTCGCTCGCGAGCGAGGCGTTGTTGAAAGCGAACTTGCCGGGCTGGATCGAAGCCGTGCAAAAAGCGCGGTTCGACCAGGCCGACACGCTGCTGAAGAACATGAGGGCGTTGAGCGGAAATGACGCCGATGCCGCGTCGCTGGTCGGCGAATTGCAATGGGTCGGCGATCTCGAACGCTTCGTCGCGGCGCGTGGCGGCGTCGACGCGCCAATCCGCATGTATACGGACGAAGCGACGATCAACGGTCTGCTGCACCGCTGGGACGACGACGCGGCGAGTCACCAGCGCGCGCTCGATCGGATTGCGAGTTACGTGCCGGCCTTCGCGGAGCCCTACGCACACACGCTCAGCCATCTGCGCAAGCTCGAAAGCGACGATTCGGTGTACGTCGCCGCGATCGATCGGCTCAATGGCGTAATTCATACCGAACTTTCGCGCGACAAACCCGACGCGCTGCCGCCGGTACTCGACGATTACGCGCAGCGTTATCCTCGGCTCGCGGGGCTCGATAGAGTGCGCGACGATTTGCGCCAATACACCGGGTTGCTGAATGCCGCGTTGAGCCGTCAATTGACGTCATTGCTGGCGATGATGAAAACGGTGCGCTTCAGCACGCCGCCTTTTCAGGCGCAATTCCAGCAGCTTGCGGCGACGCGCTTGCCGTCGCCGGATATCGTTCAACGGCAGGACGCGGTCGATGCCGCGTGGCAGCGCGGCGACGCGCAGCAGGCGCTGAACGATTTGCAGTCGATGCCGGCGAGCCCGTGGTCCGATGTGCTCGCGGCCGAAGCGACGCACAAGAAGGCGTTGTCCGATCAATACAACGATCTGCGGAAAACGCGTGACGGGAAAGATTACGACCAGCGTCTGCTGTCGTTCTACGCGAGCCTCGATCCGCGGACCGACGCATGGTTCGTGCAGGCGCTCCAGAAAGACGTGGCCGCATTGCATGACAAGGCACTCGCGCATGCGCAAGATCTGCTGGTGCGCGCGCAAAGCCTGTGGAAAGAGTACCGCGCGAACGGCCCGATCGGCGGCACGCAGCGGCTCGAAGCCGGCATCTCGCCGGGCTTTCGCAACGAGGCGCGTCTGCTGAGCGAGGCGCAGACGGCGGCACGCCAGGGCATGCGCATCTATACGCAGTTGAAGGCCGATCATCCCGCCGACTTCGATCGCCTGCTCGCGGATATCGAAGCCGAAGCGAGTTTGCAGCGCCGCTCGTTGACCGAGTTGCGCATGGTGCTGGACCCTGGGCTGCTGAAAGCGAAGCTCGCGTTGATTGGAGGCGATCAGAGTGAAACGCGATCCTCACCCTAGACCGTTGTCGGAGGCGCTCGAAGATCATAGCGTCGAAGGCATTGCGATTCTGACATCCGAGCCGGTGCGGCTTGCGCGCGCGCTGATCTGGGCGATGGTCGCGCTCGTCGTGTCGGGTTTGCTGTGGTCGTTCGTCGGCCGCGCGGATGTGATCGTCAGCGCGCCCGGCACGTTGTCGCCGGAATCGGAGGTGCGGCGCATCTATACGCCAATCGACGGCGAACTCGCGGATCTGTATATCGCCGAGGGGCAGCCGGTGTCGAAAGGCGACGTGCTCGCGCGGCTCAATGCGCGCGGCGCGATCGAGGCAGCGAGCAACGCGTTACAGGCACAAGTGAAGCTCGAAGACGCCGAACGCGAATGGAAGCAGTTCCCGGAGAAGAAGGCGTTGATGGAACGCAAGGCCGCGTCGTTGAAGGCGCAACTCGAAGTCGAGGAGCGCTTGCACGAGAATCGCGTTTCAGAAGGCACGACGAAGCTTGCCGAAGGGCAGAAGGCCGAACTCGACGAAGCGCGCAGCTCGCTCGACAACGCGCGCCGCACGCGCGAAGCGGCGAATCAGGAACTCGATCGCTATTCGCGGCTGTTCGCGCAGCCGGGCGGCGGTGGCATTGCCGAATTACAGGTCGAGCAGAAACGCACGGCCGCGCTCGAAGCGGATAACGCTTACCGTGTCGCGCAGTCGAAGCTGGCCGAGCTCGACTTTCGTCTGAGCCATGAATACGCGCAGGCCAATGCGCAACTCGCGACGAGCGGCCAGCAAAGCACCGACCTGCAGCTGCAATACGATCAGGCGGTGCGCGACATCACCGATGCGGAAGACAAACTGCGCGTGCAACTGCAAAGCGCGCGCCTCGAAGCCGATGCCGCCGCGCGGGTGCGTTTCGAGAACATCGATAAAGACAATTTTCTGCTGATTCTCGCGCCGGTTTCAGGCGTGATCACCGACGTCACGTCGACGCAGCGCGGCGACAAGATTCAGGCGAATGCACCGCTCGGCGGCATTGCGCCAAAAGACGCGCGGCCCGTGCTGAAGATCGAAATCTCCGAACACGACCGCGCCTTTCTGCACGTGGGCCTGCCTGTCAAATTGAAGTTCAACGCGTTTCCTTACCAGCGCTACGGGTTGATCAGCGGCACGCTCGCATATATCTCGCCGGCCACGAAGCCATCCGCGCAGGACAAGCAACCGGTCTACGAAGGCCGTGTCACGCTGGACAAGGACTACTACCAGGTGGCCGGCACGCGTTATCCGCTGCGTTACGGCATGACCGCCAATGCGGAAATCGTCGTGCGCGAGCGGCGCCTGATCGACCTCGGTCTCGATCCGTTCAGAGAGGTGGCGGGTTGAGCGCGCGAATCAAACATCCACGAAAGGAGCCGAGCAAATGACCGCGATAGTGCGTATCGATGACGAAGTCGTGGACGTGGACGAGTTCATTCGTCTTCTGAAACTGACCGGCCAGTTCGAGAGCCTGGTCGAGCAGATCGTGCGCGACAAGCTTACCGTCCATGCGGCGAAGAAGCAGGGCGTCGCCGTCAGCGCCGACGAAATCCAGCAGCGCGCGGACCAGTTTCGCCGCGTGCGCGGGCTGCATCGCGCGGCGGACATGAATCATTATCTCGACGCGCTGCACGTGAGCCTCGACGAATTCGAGGCGTTCATTACCGACGGGCTCTATCAGGAGAAGATGCTCGACGACATCGGTAACGACGCTGCGATCCATGATTACTTCGCGCTGAATTCACCGAAGTTCGACGCGATCGAAGTCAGCCATATCGTGCTCGATAGCGAAGGCAAGGCGAAGGAAATGATCTCGTACCTGCACGACGACCCCGACGCCTTCGGCGAGATGGCGCGCGAGCATTCGATTGCCGATACGCGCGAGTCGGGCGGCGTGATCGGCAAGGTACTGCGCGGTTCGCTGAAGCCCGATATCGAGGCGAAGATCTTCAATGCGGCGGTCGGCGATCTGCTTGGGCCGTTTCCGTCGGCCGACCGTTCGTGTTTCGAGATCTTCGCGGTCACGGCCAAATATCCGGCCACGCTCGATGCCGACGTGGCCACCGAAATCCGCCGTTTGCTGCGCGAGAGCTGGCTCATTGCCCGCGCCCAGGAACACGTGATCGAAGCGCGCTAGTGCCCGACTAGCGCCCGATAAAGCGAGGCTCACCGATACATGGACGCCCTCCAGACCGCGCCATCCGCGCCTTCTACCGCCGATTTTCTCGCTTCGGTGGAGATCCTGTCGCCGTTCTCGCGCGACGAAATCGAGCGGCTTGCCGAGTACGCGCAGGCAAAGTTCTATTCGTTCGGCGAAACGGTGTGCTCGGCCGGTGAAGTGGCCGAAGGTCTCTACGTGATCCGCTCGGGCACGGTACGAATCTTCACCGAGGAGCACGGCAAGGAATCCAGCATGGGCGTGCGCAAGTCGGGCGAGATCTTTGCCGACATTGCGATGTTGCGCTCGTACGTTCACGAAGCGTCGGTACGTTCGTCGGGCAAGACCGAAGTGCTGTTCATTCCGCGCAGCGCGATCGAACCGGTGATGGCGGGCAACGCCGCCGCGTTGGCGTTCGTCGCCAGCTATGTGGCGATCAATTCGGCCGGGGGCTTCGTCGCGCAATTGTTCGATCTGCGCGGCAAGCTGAACAAGGCGGAACTCGAAGAGTACGTGCGCAGCGTCGGCGCAAAACGGGTCGCTGCCGGCAAGGAGATTCTGAAACAGGACGGCCGCGACGACAGGCGGCTTTATGTGGTGCGGCAAGGCCAGGTGCGCATCGTGCGGCAGGAGGAGGGCCACGACTATACGCTCGCGACGCTCGGCAAAGGGGAGATATTCGGCGAGAAGGCGTGCCTGATGCGCCAGGAACAGATGGCATCGGTCGTTGCAACCACCGACACGCGGCTGCTGGTCATCCCCGAGCGCACCGTTCATTTGATTCTCGAGCGCAATCCGAAACTGCGAGAAGTGCTCGACGAGCGCATCCGCTATGGCGACCGCGAATTACAGCGGCAAAAGCGGCTCGAGCAGCGGCGCAAGCTGCCGTTGATGCTCGACCTGCAGAGCAAACCGGAACTCGGCGAGAAGATCATCCGGCGTTTCGCGCTCGTCGAGCAGGCCGAGGAGATGGATTGCGGCGCCGCGTGTCTCGCGATGATCTGCCGCCATTACGGCATTCCGATCACGCTCGGCAAATTGCGCGAACTCGCGAACGTGACGACGCAGGGTGCGACGCTCGACAGCCTCGCGCGCGCGGGCGAGTCGCTCGGCTTCACGACGCGCGGCGTGCAATGCACGTTCGATTCGCTGCGCGGCTTCGATCTGCCGTTCATCGTGCATTGGGAGGGCTATCACTATGTGGTCGTGTACGGGCTGTCGAAAGACCATGTCTGGGTGGCGGACCCGGCACTCGGTTTCAGAAAGCTGAGCGTCGAAGATTTCGAACGCGGGTGGAGCGGCACCTGCCTATTGTTTACCGGCGGATCGCAGCTGCTGCAGATGTCGGCCGAGCGCTCGCCGTGGATTCGCTTTGTCGGCTATCTGAAGCCGTACCGCAAGATACTCGGCTATCTGTTTCTGGCGACCTTCGTGATTCAGGTGCTCGGCGTGATTCCACCGCTGATCATTCAGAACATTCTGGACGGCGTGATCGTGCATCAGAACGTCAGTCTGCTGCATATGCTGATCGGCGGGCTCATCATCTCCAATGTCTTCACGCAGCTGATGTCGACGATTCGCGCGTATCTGGCGAACTTCATGGTTCGCAACATGGACTTCGCGATGATGTCGCAGTTCTTCAAGCATACGTTGTCGCTGCCGTTCTCGTTCTTCGCGAAGCGCAAGACCGGCGATATCTTCGCGCGCTTTCAGGAAAACCAGACGATCCGCGCGTTCCTGACCGAATCCACCGTGACGACCGCGCTGAATCTGCTGATGATCTTCATCTACTTCACGATCATGTTCGTGTACAACGTGAAGATGACGCTGGTGTTGATCGCGTTCGTCATTCCGATCATGGGGCTCACGGTGATCGCGACGCCGAAGATCAAGGGCTACGCACGCGAGGTGTTCACGGCGTCGACCGAGGCGAAGTCGTTCCTGATGGAAGCTCTGGCCGGCGTCGAGACCGTCAAGGGCATGGGCATCGAGCGGCCGGTACGGTTGCGCTGGGAGAAGAAATACGCAAAGGCGCTCGAATTGCAGTATCGCGCTCACGCATTCAATATTCTGGTCGGCTTTGGCAGTCAGTTGCTGAATGCGGCAACGACGATTGCGATTCTTTGGGTCGGCGCGAATCTGGTACTCGCGCGTGAATTGACGATCGGTCAGCTGATCGCGTTCAATGCATTCATGGGCAGCGTATTGAGTCCGCTGATGGGTCTCGTCGGCTTGTGGAGCATGCTCAACGATGCGGGTGTCGCGATGGAACGGCTCGGCGATGTGCTCGATATCGAGCCCGAACAGAAGCCGCAGGATTTGCCCTCGCGCGTGATGCTGCCGGAGCTGCAAGGCGAAATCAGCCTGCAAGGCGTGTACTTCCGCTATGGCGAGGAGGATTCCGCTTATGTGCTGGAGAACATCAGCTTCGATATCAAGCCGGGTGAACTGGTCGCGATCGTCGGGCGCAGCGGGTCGGGAAAAACCACGCTCGCGAAGCTGCTGGTTGGCTTCTATCAGCCGAGCGAAGGGAAAATGACGATCGACGGCTATGACTCCGGCGTGATCGACAAGACTTATTTCCGCGCGCAAATCGGCTACGTGATGCAAAGCAATCTGCTGTTCTCGGGCACGATCGCCGAGAACATCGCAAGCGGGGACGACGCGCCGGAGCGCCGCCGCATCGAGGAAGTCGCGAAAATGGCCGACGCGCATGGCTTCATCAGCAAGATGCCGCTCGGTTATGAGCAGATCGTCGGCGAGCGCGGCATCGGTTTGTCGGGCGGTCAAATCCAGCGGCTTTGCATTGCGCGTGCGTTGTATCACGATCCGCGTCTGCTCGTGTTCGACGAGGCGACGTCGGCGCTCGACTCGCAATCGGAAAGCAATATTCTCGGCAACATGCACGACATCCTGAAGGGCCGCACGGCGGTGATCATCGCGCATCGGCTCAGCACGATCATGCGCGCGGACAAGATTCTCGTGCTGTATGAAGGCGCGATCGTCGAACAGGGCCGTCACGAGGAGCTGATCCAGCGCGGCGGCATGTACTATCAGCTCGTGCAGAAACAGTTGAGTGCATCATGATGAAGATACTCGACCAGATTGAAGAGGCGAGTCCCGCGATATCGTACGCGGGACTGATCGAGCGGATCGAGATCCTGCGCTCCACGTTGCGCTGGTCGTCGCGGCTCGAACGCGCCGATATCGACAAGCTGCTGAGGCAGGCCACGTCGTTGCGCGACGAAGTGATGCAGCTTTCGCACAAGGAGCGCTTCGTGCAGGCGGCCACCGCGGGCGAGCCGCAGACGAGCGCGGAGCAATCGCGCGGTGCGCGCCGCAAGGCACTACTCGAACGCAGCTTCATTTTCGAGGGCACGTTCGGCGACAACCCGCGTTTGCTCGAATCGCTCGAAATCGCGGAAAAAGCGGCGCCAACCGATTTGCCGGTGTTGATCGATGGAGAAAGCGGCACCGGCAAGGAGCTGATGGCGAAAGTGATTCACGCGAACGGCGCGCGTGCGGACAAGCCGTTCATTTCGGTGAACTGCGGCGCGATTCCGGACAATCTGCTCGAATCCGAACTATTCGGGCATCGCAAGGGCGCATTCACCGGCGCGTCGAACGACCGCAAGGGCAAATTCGAAAGCGCGCATACGGGTACGATCTTTCTCGACGAAATCGGCGAGTTGCCGCTCGCGGGCCAGGTCAAGCTGCTGCGTGTGCTGGAGGCGCACGAGATTCAACGCGTCGGCTCCGACGAAACGATCGCGGTTGATACGCGCATCGTCGCGGCGACCAATCGCAATCTGCGCAAGCTCAGCGAGGAAGGCCGGTTTCGCGAGGATCTGTTCTACCGGCTCAGCGTGATTCACGTGACGTTGCCGCCGCTGCGCGAACGGCGCGACGAAATTCCGTTGCTGATTGCGTGGTTCGGCGACGAAGCGGCGGGCACGCTGAAACGCCGGCCAGTCAGGTTGACGCCGCGTTTGCGGGACTTTCTATTGAGCTACGCGTATCCGGGCAACATTCGCGAATTGCGCAACGTGATGTACCGCATCTCATGTCTGGCTGCAGACATGGCCGACGTCGAGCATTTGCCGCTCGATATGCGACCCGCCGCACCCGGTTCGGCGGCGCAGGCGGAGGGCGGACAGGCGAGCGGCGAGCAGCCGATCAGCGTCGCGAATCTGATGTCGTTGAGCGACGCGAAGCGGGCGGCCAGCGACGACGCCGAAAAAGCGTTCCTCGAGCGCGGACTGCGTGAAGTCAGCGGAACCGTCGCCGAACTGGCGCGGCGCATCGATATGAATCGCTCGCACTTGCAGATGCTGCTGAAAAAGCACGGCCTGCACTCGAAGGATTTCCGCAATCGCAATGCGCCGCCCACGAAGAACGGCGCGAACGAGCGCGACGAGGAAGACGACGAAGGCTGAGTGAAGGACCACTGAACGCTCGGTGAAACGCGCGCCTGAAGATCATCAAGGGGCCGGGTTCAGCAAGGTCTTGTCCGCCGCATTCGGGTCCCGCGCTTCGACGACCACTGCGGTGATGTTGTCGCGCCCGCCGCGCGCGAGCGCGAGGTCGACGAGTTCGCAACATGCGTTTTCGCGCTCCGCCGTGGTCAGCACGTCGGCGATCTCGTCGTCGCTCAGTTCGTTGCTGAGACCGTCGCTGCATAACAGGAACACGTCGCCGTCGGCGACTTCGATCGCGTCGTCGTCGAGTTCGAGCGAATCCGTTGCCCCGACCGCGCGCGTGATCATGTGTTGCGCGGGATGATGGCGCGCCTCTTCGTCGGTGATGACGCCGAGCGAGCGCAGCTCCTCGACCTGGCTGTGATCGCGCGTCAGTTGCCGCAATTGCCCCGCGCGGTACAGGTAGATGCGGCTGTCGCCGGCCCACACGTAGCCGCAGAAGCGATCGCATGCAAGCAGCACGACCACGGTGCTGCCGATGCGCTGCACCTGGCGGCGCGCGGCTTCGTCGCGCAATTGACGGTTCGCGGTTTGCAGACGCGCGCGTACATCGGCGATCAGCATTCTGAGGCCGTGCGGCGCCGCCAGTTGAGTCAACGCGTCGATCACGGTGCGGCTGGCAACGTCGCCGACCGCGTGACCGCCCATCCCATCGGCGACAGCCCAGCGTCCCGCTTCGGGCTCGTCGAGGCAGGCATCTTCGTTGATTTCGCGGACCCGTCCCGGGTCGGAACGCGCGGACGACGTCCAGCGAAATTGGCTCTCGCATGTCACAACGGCTACACCATATCGTTTCGGTTGCGTGCGTCGGGAGACACGGTGAGGTTCGCGTTCGCGCCGGTGTTGCGTACGTCGACCGACTGGAACTGGTTGATCATCTGGTTAGCATAGAAGTTGTTGGAGACCTCGTACAGATTGACCACCGGCCCAATGCTCGGCGTTTGCGGCACGTACGGCTGAATCCAGCCATAGATCCATGGCGCGCCGCCGCCACCGCGAATCGCCGCCATCGCTTTGCGATCGAGCGCGAGGTTCAGCGAGAGGTCGTTCAATTTGATGCAGGACATGTCGTTCTCCGGTTGGTCGCGTGCGCAATGCGCGCGGCTGAATGGACTCTGCACCAGATGGTGCAAAGGCCATGCCAATCGGGGGCGGATTCGACGCGAAGCCCGCGGCGCATTGACTGGCGCGGCTTGCGCGGCCTTACCACGAATGCGGTCGACGCGATCGGTCGGCTCGCGGCCAACAAGCCCACATTCGAACAGGTGTGAGACCCAACACATTCGGCGGGGTCCCACGGGTTCTCCATGCAGTTGAAATCAATGCGCGACACGGCTCGCAAATGAGCGTCGCACACCAACAGATCAGCGCGATTTCTGTTGGTCCCGTCCTGACATCTTCCTCTTCAGAAAACCGCTCGATCGGCCGTCAACCCTGTAAACAGGGGTTTTCCGGCGCCTGGCCCGGATGATGCAAAAGCTGTCGCAACAGTGTTGGAATGCGAACGAGGCCAGCCATGAACACCCAAACGCTCGGTACACGCGACGACGACCCGCAATCCGCAGCCGCTTGCGACACCGCATCATCGACGATCGATCTGCCGATCGGCGCGCACCTGGTCACGCAACGCAACGGCTACGAACATCACGGCATCTATGTCGGCAACGGCCGCGTCGTGCACTACTCGGGCTTTGCGGCCTCCGCGCATCCCGGACCGGTCGAGGAAGTCGAACTCGCGCGCTTCGCCGCCGGCCATTCGCTGTCGGTTCGCGCGACGCCGAGCGCGATCTACGTCGGCGCCGATGCGGTGCGCCGCGCGCGCTCCCGCCTCGGCGAAAACCGCTATCGCCTGCTGACCAACAACTGCGAACACTTCTGCGCGTGGTGTCTGCTCGGCGAAAGCCGCAGCGAACAGGTGCATTGCTGCTTGCGCCATCCGGGCACGGGCATGCGCGCACTGCTGTGCCTCGTGAAGGCGTTTGTCGAGAGCGGGGCGAGGAACGAACACCGCGTGGCGCAACTCGCGCAACTCGCGTGAACGCAGCGCGTCAGGAACGGGACGATTCGAGGAGAACATCATGGTAGCCGCGGAAAAAAGCTTGCACTGGGCCGTCGACAAATGGCTCGCACCCACGCCGTCGATGCCCGCGCGCGTGGTGCGGTTCTGCCATCGCGCGTCGCAACAGCAACGCTATGTATGTGTGCAGGCGTCGAAGCCGGAAGGATTGCTGTCGATTTTCTTCTTCCGCCACGGCGACGGTTCGTGGAACGTGTTCCCGCCGCAAGCCGAGCGGCCCGCGATGAACGGGTATTGCCGCACGGCCGCGTAGGACCTCATGCGTGACCCGCCGTGGCCGCTTCCTTGGCGAGCCACTGACTGAACAGCAACATCGCCGGCGTCATCGGCTTGCCCTTCAGGCAGGTCAGCCAGTAACTGCCCGCCTTGACCTCGACGTCGAACGGGCGCACCAGACGCCCGGTATTGATCTCCCGTTCGAACATCAACGCAGGCACGAGCGCGATGCCCGCGCCCTGTATCGCCGCTTCCACCATCAACCGCGACGAATCGAACACCGGTCCGCGCACCGGCCGCGGCGCGATGCCCGCGGCCGCGAACCAGTTCATCCAGTCGTCCATGCGGTACGAGCGCAGCAGCGTTTCGTTGGCGAGATCGTCGGGCCGTGCGAGGCGCGCGGCGATCTCGGGCGTGCAGAGCAGCGCGAGCGGCGCGTCGAGCAGTTTGGTGGCGAGCGAGCCGGGCCACGTGCCGTCGCCGAAACGGATCGCGAAATCGAGGCCCTCGGTCGCGAGGTCGACGAGGTTGTTATTGGTCAGCAGCCGCAGCTCGACGAACGGATGCGCGTCGCGAAACGACTTCAGGCGCGGCATCAGCCAGCCGACCGCGAACGTGCCGACCACACCGACCGTCAGCACCTCGTGAAAATGCCCGCCGTCGAACTGCTTGAGCACTGCCTCGATACGATCGAACGCGTCGGACAGCACGGGGCGCAGCGCGAGCCCTTCGTCGGTCATCGCGAGGCCGCGCGGCAAACGCTTGAATAGCGCGGTGCCGAGCCGCTCCTCCAGCGAGCGGACCTGCTGGCTGACCGCGGCTTGGGTCACGTTCAGCTCTTGCGCCGCGCGCGTGAAGCTCAGATGCCGCGCGGACGATTCGAACGCGCGCAGCGCGTTGAGCGGAAGATACGGTCTCATGGTGCAGATACAAGATTTTCTTGTGAGTGGGCTAACTTATCACCATCGGCCCACTTCGCCGACTCCCTGTCTGCTATTCGCCCGTCGAATTGTGCGACACTAGGGCCACATCGACGGGGGCCATCGTATGCCCGGCGCCGCGCCAGACGCGCGGTGGCGAGTCGGCAATGAAGAGCCGGCAATTGTGAGCAACGGTGAACGGCCGCCACGGATTGCCTCGATGTAGGTGGTGAGAAGTTGACTGTCCAGATGGAATGCTCGACATGTTCTGCCGACGTTCGTCCAGGTAAGCCGTCGGCTCGTGCAACCTTGCATCATTGCCCTCGATCGGGAGTCCGCTATGTCCGTGTATGTTCTGGCCTTGCTGATTGGCGTCGTCGCCGGCCTTCGCTCGATGATCGCCCCCACCGCCGTCAGCTGGGCCGCGCGTCTGGGATGGCTGCCGCTGCAAGGCACGTCGCTTGCCTTCCTCGGCTTCGCGGCCACGCCGTATATCTTCACCGTGCTGGCGGTCATCGAACTGATCACGGATCAATTGCCCGAAACGCCGAGCCGCAAGGTGCCGCTGCAGTTCGGCGCGCGAATCGTGCTCGGTGCGCTGAGCGGCGCGGCGATCAGCGGCGCGCATGGCGGCCTGGCGGGCGGCATGATCGTCGGGGTGGTGGGCGCGGTGGTCGGCGCGGTAGGCGCGGTGATCGGCACGCTCGGCGGCGCGAAGGTGCGCAGTTCGCTCGCCAGCATGTTCGGGCGCGATGCGCCCGCGGCGTTGATCGAGGACGTGGTCGCGATCGTCGCGGCTGCGTTGATCGTCGTGTCGTTGCACGGGTTCTGACACGAACGCAAAAACGCGGCGGGACGCTTTGCGCGTCGCCGCCGCGTTCGGTCGCTGCCCGCAGCTTATCGAACCCGGGCGATTCGCGCGGCCGTCGTGACTTGCGTGACCGGCGCCGCCGCCGTCGAACTCGCCGCCACGGGCGGCATCAGCTTGCCTTGCACGAGCAGCTGAAGCGTCTTCACGACCAGAATCGCGATGATCGCGTTCGCCACCACGAACAGAACCGGTGCCGCGAATTCGATCGGACCCGTCGCGCCGCGTTCGACGAGACGCAGGGCCATCGTCGGCAACGCCGCTACGCCGAAGCTGAACGCCCAGTAGCCGGGCACGAATGCCTGTTGGCGGATCCACGGCAGCAAACGCAGCAGCATCAGCGCCTGATAGAGACCGTAGCCGAGCAGCGCGTAGGCGAACAGATCGGGCGTGCCGCTGGTGAGGCTCAAATACGCGACACCACCGACGACTGGCGGCGCGAGTTGCACGCCGAGGGTCGGGCGCAGCGCTTCGGGCAGCGGTTCATGCACGGCGGCGCGATGCAGGATCATCGATTCGAGCGCGAGCCACGCCAGCATGCCGCCGCCGAAAAACAGCTCGCCCAGTTGATGGAAGCCGAATGCGGCCGAGCTCGCCGCCGCGACGAAGCCCGCTCCGACCGTCGGCAGATAGATCGCCGGCGTGGTCAGTTCGGGCTTGCGGCCGCCTTGCCACAGCTTGCCCTGTAGATAGACGCCGAGCCCAAGTTGCGCGATCGCCGCGATGCCGTACAGCGTCACCGCGAGGGTATGCGCGTACGGCTGCAGCAGTTGCGCGGCAAGCAGTGTCGAGATCGGCGCGAGCGCGACGAACGAAGACTGCACCGGATGGTCCAGTTCGGCGCGTGCGTCGGCGGTCCGTGCGAACCACTTGTGCGCGTAGGCGAACAGAATGATGACCCAGACGGCGAGCGCCGCGATCGTCACCACGCTGCCGGCGACGGCCGGCAAGTGCCACAGGCGGATTGCGACGCGCCACAGGTTGGCAAGCGCCAACGAGCCCACCGCGATGCTCAAGAAGCCAGCGGGAACCGCACCACGATTGCTGTTCATGACGACCTCCGAAAGTTGCGTCGCGCTGCGGGTTGCTGGCCATGCGCGATCGATGGCCTACTGTAAAAGGCCACGGAGAATCGCAGAACGCTGCAAACGCTCGACAAATGGCGCGAGCGTCTCAAGCTGTGTTTTAGCGGGGGAAAGGGGCAGAGAAGACGGGGGGAGGAAGGGCGGCCGTCAACCACCCATGCGCACCAGCATCGCCAGCAGCCGGTCGAACGAAAGCGGCTTGCGCGCGTAGGCAATATGTGGATTCGGCTGCACCGGAATGTCCGATGCGGCACTGCACAGGATGATCGGAATGTCGCGCAGCTCTGGGTCCTCATACAGCGCCGCGCACAACTGGAGGCCCGACATGACCGGCATCATGCAATCGGACACGACGATACCGGGCCGGTTCGAGCGGACCAGTTCGAGCGCGACGGCGCCGTTCGACGCTGTCCGTACCGCATAGCCGTGTCGTTCCAGCAGCAGCCGCCACACCGTGAGGATGTCGAACTCGTCGTCCACCACCAGAATGGTTTTCATGAGCGGCTAGGTTTTTCGCCGCGATTGCAGCGTAACCGACAGGCCCGGCGTCGATTGGATGCCCGCGGCGCCGGGCGAGCCGTCGATCACGTCGAGTCCTTGCGACGAAATCGACAGTTCGCGCAGTGACGTGTCGTGCGCGCTTTCGCGTTGCTTCACCACCGAAATCACGCGCCGCAGTCCGCCTTCGGTCTCGGCGTAGCGCAGCAGCACGAGGTTTTCGGTCAGCGCCGACACGCGCACGGCCTTCGCGTGACCCGGATCGCTGTACAGCGGCAGCTCCTCGGTGACGAGCGTCGTGATGGCCGCTTCGCGCAACTGATGCAGCAGTGCGTTCAGGAACAGGCCGAAGCGCTCGGTACGCAACGCCGAATCGCGAAAGCCCTCGACGCCGTCGATCACGATGCGCGTCGCGCCGGTCTGCTTGACGGTGGCGAGCGCTTTCGACGCGATTTCATCGACCGCGAGTTCGATCGCCGGCTGCCAAAGCACCATCAGACGACCGTCCTGCCACGCGTCGGCAAGCGCGATCGACACCGCTTCGGCCTTGCCGATGAGTCTCTGCGGACCCTCGTAGAAGCCGAGATACACGCAACGCTCGCCGCGTGCGAGACCGGCCGCGAGGAACTGCAGGCACAGCAGCGTCTTGCCGACGCCCGACGGGCCGATCAGCGTGGTCGTCGAGCCTTGCGCGAAGCCGCCGCCGAGCAGGTTGTCCAGATGCGGCAAGCCGAAGCCGAGCCGGGCTTTCAGATCGACGGGGCCCGCTTGCTTCGCGCATTGCGCTTCGAGGCGCGGGAACATCAGCAGCCCGCTGCCGGCAATGCGGAAGAAGTGCTTGCCCATCAGATGATCGCGCGCGCGCATCTTGTGCACTTCGATTTCGCGCGCGCGCCGCATGCCGTCGTGATAGCGGTTCAGCTCGATCAGACCGTCCACCAGCGTGTGCTCGGGATGCGACTCGTTGCCCGACAGCGGCGCGAGCAGCAGTGTCGTGCAGTCCATCGCGGCGACCAGCGCGTTCAGCTCGTGGATGAACTTCGACAGCGACAGCTCGGTTTCGCTGAATTCGCGCGCGCTGCGAAAGCCGTCGATGATCATCAGGCTCGGCCGGTAGTCGTAGATGCTCGACGCGATCAGCTTCAGGAAACCGTCGAGTCCGTCCTGCATCAGCTCGTGATAGCCGGACACGAACAGCATCTGCTGCGCGACCGCGGCTTCGTCGAAAAAGCTCAGGCCTTTCAGGTGACCGAGCAGCTTGTCGTGCGATTCGGCGATCAGCGTCATGTACAGCACTTTCTCGCCTTGCCGCACCCGATGAAAACCGATCTGGCTCGACAGGATCGTCTTGCCGGCGCCGGCCATCCCCTCCAGTAGATAGACGCCACCGCTCACCAGACCGCCGCCGAGGATCTCGTCGAAACCGGGCACGCCGGTTTCGACATTGCGTCGCGCCGCGTCAGGCCGCGCCGCGTCAGGCCGGGCCGCGTCAGGCCGGGCCGCGTCAGGCCGGGCCGCGTCAGGTCGCGCCGCGTCGGACGGGCGAGACGTGTTGGATGCGTCGGTAGTCATTGTCGATGTGTCGTTCAAAGTGCAAGCGACGGCCTGGTCGTAACCGTCCTGTGCTCAACCCCGTTGTGGCAGCAATCCCCATTCCCGATCGCGAGCGACAGTGTCCCGCAGCGTGAAATGCGGGGAGTCTATCCGGCAACGCGTGCCCGGCGAACGGCGTGTGCTCGACAGGGCGGCGTGAGAGGGCGAAAAAGGCCGGCGGCGAGGAGCCCGGTGCATGCGGTATGAGTGGGGAGTGAAGTGCGGTGGCCGGTCGAATTTGCAAACCGATGCAATGAAACGAAAGGCGAGCGCTTCGCTCATACGGCGCCGCAGGCTGCGCTCGAGGCTGCCGATCAGATAGGTCAGGTGCAGGTTCGAACGGCGGCTGCGAACGACGGCTGCGAGCGGCGCCGGCTTCGGCGGACAGCTTCTGATGCTGGTTCATGGTGTACCGGGTGACGCGCCGCGCCGTATACAATTCGGCAGCGCCTGATCCCAGCGGGCTTTCACCCGCCTATTTGCCAACCGATCCAACCCATGCCGAATCCGACCCGGGCCTTTCTTCTCGGCCCGCTCCTGAAAGGCGTTTCACGCTCCTTCTATCTGACGCTGCGCGTGCTGCCCATCGGCATGCGCGATCCGATCGGCCTTGCATATCTGCTCGCGCGCGCGGCCGATACGATTGCGGACACCTCGCTGATCGCGCCGGGCCAACGCCTCGAATTGCTGCTCGCGTTGCGCGCTCAGGTCAATGGCGTGGCCGTCGACAGCGCGCCGTTCCAGCGCATCGCCGCGGAAGTCGCGGGTCAGCAGGCGCAGTCGGATGAAAAGCTGCTGCTCGAATCGTTGAGCCCCGCGCTCGACGTGCTCGCGCAACTGAGCGAGTCCGACCGCCACGCGGTGCGCGCGATCGTCACGACGCTGACCGAGGGCATGGAATTCGATCTGCGCACGTTCCCCGACGAACGCTCCGGCCAGATCGCGGCGCTGCGCGAATGCGATGAACTCGATCGCTATACGTATCTGGTCGCGGGCTGCGTCGGCGAGTTCTGGACCACGATGACTTACGCGCACATGCCGGGCACGCTGAAAGAACAGCCCGACACGATGAAGCAGCGTGGCGTGCGTTTCGGCAAGGCATTGCAAATGACCAACGTGCTGCGCGATTGCGGAAAGGACTTGCGCATCGGCCGCTGCTATCTGCCGCAGAGCATGCTCGAGCGCCACGGTCTGAGCGCGCGCGATCTGCTGCAACCGGCCAATTCGATGCGCGCGCGGCCGCTGCTCGTCGAACTGCTGCGCAAGACGCTCGATCATTTCCGCGCGGCGCTCGACTATACGCTCGCGATTCCGGTGAGCGCGGTGCGCTTGCGGCTCGCCTGCCTGTGGCCGATCCTCATCGGCCTCGACACCTTACTGCTGCTCGCGGATAACGACGCGTGGCTCGATCCGGCGAAAGTGTCGAAGGTGACGCGCCATGACGTGTATCGGATCATCGCGTCATCGCTGCTGCTGGTGCCGTCGAATGCGCTGGTGCGCCATGCGATCAATAGCCGCATCGCGCGGATCGAAACTCGGCTGTAGGCGTAAACGCCTACGGTTGCGCGCACAGTCACGCGCATCGAATAAAACTGAATCGCTTCAATGCACTACGAATCGCCCGCAGTAGCCGCGATTTATTCTGGATCATTGAATCTTCAACAATCGGGAAAGCCCCAGGCCACTGCATTCGCGCTTCACGTTAGTCTCTTCGAAAAGGAGACGACCCATGCGACAAGCGTTCAATATTGCGTTGGTGCTTTTGCTTGGCTATCTAATGGCGGATCGGGCGTTGATGCGTGCGCAGGCGGGCGAGGTCGGCACGATTACGTGTCACCAGGGCGCGGCGCTCGTCAAATCGGACGCATTGAAAAAGGGCTTTGGTGACGCTGGCGCGAGCGCGCAGAGCGAGAGCTTCCTGTCGAGTTGCCTCGTGACCGGGCGCGGCCAGGTCGGCAATCTGATCGCACGCGACTGAGCGCGGGCAGCTGAGAATTCATCGCGGCGCACGCAGAGCGGCGCGAAAAAGCGCCCAGACCGTGAAGGCCTGGGCGAAGTCATCGGGAGCCCGATGACGGAGGTAACCACATACGAACTGGCCCGCGCTCGGAGATACCCGAGTCGCGGGCCAGTTCATTTGAATCGGGGTGCGCGTCGCAAGGACGCGCTATTTGGAAGTGCTCGCGGTTCGTTGCGCCGTAGGGCTTCGTGGCCACACAGCTGCGCTTGACGAACCGCCTGCCACCTACCGCTTACTGACCGAAGTAGACCGACTTCGGGCCACTCGTCGGAGCCGCATGGCTCGTTTGCGACGTACCGCTCACCACACCACCGAAGCCGGTAGCGGCTTGACCGACGCCGTTTTGCGCGTCGACGCGGGCTTGCGCAGCCTGGATGTCAGCCGGGTAGTGCGGGTCGGCGTGACCAGGTTGATAGCCTGCCTTTTCCAGTTGGATCAGCTCGGCGCGCACTTGAGCGCGGGTCACGGGCTGGTTGGCTTGCGCGAACGCGGCGACCGGAGCGGCGACAGCGACGGCGATGACAACGGCTTGAATCAGCGATTTCATGATACTTACCTCCAGTTCAGGGTTTTATCTTGCTGCGAACTTGCTTGTTCGTAGTCAGTGATTGCATTGTAATTTGGCGAACTTGACAGAGTAAGTCGTGAGATATGTAATGTTTGTTGCGAAAATTGATATAAAGCGACGGAACTTTTAGGGTTAACGCGTAGACGTGTGTCCGGTGTCACAGGAAATGAAAACTATGCGAGGTCGGTGACGTCTGAGCCGCTCCCCTCGTATCGGCGACTTCCCGTCATGCCGGCGAGATTCGGGCTCCCTTTAGTTAAAGTATCTGCGTCTGTTGCCGATATGCCGTGTGAGTGCCGACCCGTCAAGAGCTCTAAGCAGCCCTGTTTTATAAACATTCAGGTGCCGATCGATAGGCGTCGTCGATGACAAAAGATCGGCCGGCAGCGAGAAAGATTTGTGATGAAATGCGCAGTGGCATGCCGGGCTTCGTCACAACTTACCGCTGCAGGGACGCCGCCATGGTTACGCAAGTGATTCGACCGCGATGAAAGTTTCACCGGTTTGCCATCGAATGCGCCCATAGCCTCTGCCGAGGGCCGCCCAATCCATGCCGAACCTGAAAAAGTGAACCCCACGTGCGACAAACTGAGTTCCGCTCCTTGCTGTCGGTCTTGGCCTGTTTCATTCTTTTCTCGTTGTGCGGTTGCCATCAGCGAGACCACGATTCTTCGAGCACGAGCGGGCCGGCCAGTACCACCATCACCGCCTTGGTCTGGGCTCCTGACTGGCCGGAAGAAATGCTTCAGATTGCTGCCGAATTCAGCAAGCTGAATCCGGACATACACGTGGATGTGCAGTTCATGATTGGCAATTCGGTGGAAGAAAATATCAAGCCGCGGATCGCCTCCGGCAACTTGCCCGATCTGGTGAGCATCAATCCGAATGCCTACGCGGCCGACCTGGCCGATCAAGGGCTCCTCGCCGACGTTAGCAAGACATCCGCCTGGCACAACATGCTCGATCCTCTCAAAAAGGACTGGACCAGTCGCCAATCCAGGCACTTTGGAATAGCGGGGGGAATGGCTACGACTTTGATCTATTACAACCAGGACATGTTTGCGAAGGCGGGGATCAGGGAGCTGCCGACCAATTTCAACGAATTCCTGGCGGTTTGCGAACAGCTCAAACGTGCGGGCTATACGCCAATAATGTGGAACGGCGGCTTCCCAAATATGCTCGGCAACGGCCCCTTCAGTTCAGGCTTTGCTAACAATGTGGTTGCGCGCGAGCCAGACTGGAAGGACAAAATCAGCGATGGCACGCTGGATTTGAACACCCCCCAGGTAGCGGATATTTTCGCCAGGATCAGGCTGATGCCGGAACGGGGTTTCGTACAGGAATCGTTCACGACAACTGGCTACGATGATGGCATACGGCTATTCAAGGAGGGCAAAGTCGCGATGGCTTTTCACGGTAGCTGGGCAGCCGGTCTGTTGCTGCACGGCAATCCCTTTGAAGTTGGCGTGCTCATCCCGCCCTGGAACGCGCCAGGCGAGCAGGTGGTGCCCGTGATCGGCAGCGAAACCGGGTTTGCGGTGTCGGAAACGCCCAACAAGGCCGCGGCAATGCGTTTTCTCGAGTTCGTCGCTGGGCAGGGGTTTTCCATCCTCCAGATCAAGCGCCAGAACATTTCTCCATTCAAGCAGTTCCCGGGGACGGTGGTGAGCGATCAGAAGATTGTCGACTACACAAACATGGTCAGTCGCTATGCTGTGACCGGCAGCCCGTACTATTCGTTTCTACCCTCCAATTCCATCGAGCGCTTGCATCGATTGATACAGGATGTGCTGTTCAGGAAAATCACGCCAATGCAGGCTGCAAAACTCCTGGACGAGTCTATTAAGAATGAAGCGAAGATGCACTACAAATGAGCCCACTGATCGCCTGGCTGCGAAGCGCATTCGCCTACTTCTCGTTGGATCTGCTGCGCCGGGTCGAAATTCGCTACCGGCTGATAACCGCGTTTATCCTGCTTTCGCTGATACCGATACTTGTCTCCAGCTACATATCGTATGTGGAGTCAACAGCAGAGTTCAAGCACAAAGCGGAGATATTTTCCAAAGAGGTAGTCAAACAGGTATCCAAAAACATCTCGTTACGGATGGAGCAGATCGAGACGGAGAGCAGCCTTCTGGTGCTCTCCGATCAGGTTCAAGACGCGCTGACCCGCATCGCACACGGCAATGAAAAGGAGCAGAGCGAAGCTCGCCAGGATCTGACCCGACTGCTCCTGGAGCACTACGGCGCGGTTGATTTCATCAACCAGAAATATTTTCTGGACAAGGACAACCGGATCACGGACACCCAGGCGTTCGCGCAATTGACGCGGAGTGTGGTGCATCTGGTCCAGCAGGCTCCCGATCGAAATGGCCGGCCTTACTGGGGCAGCTATGACAACGGGGCCGGTCAGCAAGATCTCGGGATGGTGCGCGCCATCATCGGCAAGAGCGACAATCGGCAGATCGGTAATCTGGTTCTAGTGATTCGCCCCGAGTATTTCTCATCGATTTTCAATGACGTCGCCGTGGGCAGTGGAACGGAGATCTATGTACTTGACGCCAGCAGCGACAAGCTGATTGTTCGTGCCGACGGCTCTTCGATGAGCACCGACGGAAAGGCTGAACCGGGTCTGCTCGAAAGAATCACAAACGCCGATCCGCACGGCGAGCCAAATGGCTTCGTCGACTTCCATGGCAAGAATGGCGGCCGATATCTCGCTGCATACACGGGTATCGCCGGCACAAAATGGTTTGTGGTCAGTACGATCCCGGAGAAGAAGTTGACGGCGGAGGCACAGTCCGTACGCGATCAGATCATACTGGTGGGCATTTCGGGGTTTCTGCTTTCGATCTTTCTCGCCAACTTCATTTCACACAGCATCTCTGTACCGCTCAAAGATCTGGTGCGAAGGATGGACGACACCGGTAGCGATGCAGGCGCAGAGGCGGAGGCATCGGTGGACGCGCGCAGTGAGATTGGCGTAAAGGATGAATTGGGCAGATTGGCGCACAGGTTCGAACGAATGAGTGCGGCGATCGGGCAGAAGATCCAGAAGATCAACGAGATCAACGCTACCTTGGAGCAGACGGTCATCGAGCGAACGGCCGAGCTCGTCGCCAAAGAGCAGGAGTCGCGCACGTTGATCGAGAATTCACCTGACACGATCACGCGCTACGACCGGGAGCTGCGCCGCACCTACGCCAATCCGGCTTTCTGTGTCTCGGCGGCCCGCAGCCTTCGCGAATCGCTCGGCAAACGGCCCTCAGAGATACCGGGCGGTGCTAACGCGCTGGCTTACGAGAAGAAGATCAGCGAAACCATTACAACCGGGAAAAGTCGCCAATTCGAACTGAGATGGCTCAGTAAGGACGGACAGGAACAGTGCAGCCATATCAGGCTCACTCCAGAGATCGACGCGTCGGGCGAGGTGAACTCCGTGTTGGCGGTCGGTCGTGATTTGTCGGACCGGATGGCATTCGAGGCAACGATATGGAAACAGGCTAATTACGATGCGCTGACCCATCTCCCGAACCGCCAGATGTTTCATGCCCGTCTCGAGCATGAAGCCGGCGTGTCCCATCGCTCCGGGCGGCCGATGGCCTTGATGCTGATCGATCTCGACCGCTTCAAGGAGGTCAACGACTCGCTCGGACACGATATGGGCGACATCCTGCTGATCGAGGCCGCGAGGCGCATTACCTCGTGTGTGCGTGAATTCGACACGGTCGCTCGACTTGGCGGTGACGAGTTCACGGTGATTCTGCCCGAGTTGGACGACACCGGGAGCATCGAACAGATCGCGAAGACGATCATCGCCACGCTGGCCCAACCCTTCAAGCTTGGTCCGGACGAGGCTTTCATTTCTGCGAGTGTCGGAGTCACGCTTTACCCTGACGACGGGACAGAACTGGATGTTCTCTTCAAGAATGCCGACCAGGCCATGTACGCGGCCAAAGCCGCGGGGCGCAACCGTTTCCATTACTTTACGCCCGAGTTGCAAGTGGCGGCAGAAAAGCGCCGGCGTCTCACGAGCGATCTACGTACCGCCCTGCAAGCCGAACAGTTCCGTGTTTATTATCAGCCTATCGTCAATCTGGCGACTGGCGAAATTTACAAAGCTGAAGCGCTAATTCGCTGGCTGCACCCTGTGCGCGGCACGATCAGTCCAGTGGATTTCATCGCATTGGCCGAAGACACGGGGCTCATCGTTCCGATCGGCGATTGGGTGTTCAAACAGGCCGTGCGCCAGGCGCGTCAATGGCGCCGACGATTCCATCCATCGTTTCAGATCAGTGTCAACATTTCACCGGTGCAGATTCGCCAGGACAATCTGGTGTGTATCCAATGGTCGGAATACCTCATTCGGCAAGGCATGCCTAGACAGAGCGTGGCAATTGAAATAACCGAAGGGCTGTTACTGGACGCAGAATTGAACGAGAAGTTGCTGAGTTTCCGCGAGGCAGGAATCGGGATTTCGATCGACGACTTCGGGACCGGTTACTCGTCGTTAGCCTATCTGAAGCGCTTCGACATCGATTATCTCAAGATCGACCGTTCATTCGTACAGAACCTCGGTTTCGACGGCGGCAATCAGGCGCTCTGCGAAGCAATGGTCATGCTCGCTCACAAGTTGGGATTGCAGGTTATTGCCGAGGGGGTCGAGACGACGGATCAACGTGATTTTCTCGCCGCCGTGGGTTGTGACTTTGCGCAAGGCTTTTTGTATTCGGAGCCGGTTCCATCTGATCAATTTGAGGAGCGGGTGTGGCCGACAGCCAGGCAGGCGGCTCACCAGGAGGTGCGCGACGAATCGTGAGCTATCGCCGAACGAGTGTATGCCAGGTATCGAGAAACGAGCCCCGGTTACGGTAGTCTCGAACGGTCGAAAACAGTTCGACCTCAGTCCTCCGAGTTTTCGGGAGCAGCCATTGGACAGGCTGCGATCGGACGGGGCGCCAACGGCCGCAAAGGCCGGTCTCGCGACAGATGGACTCAACGCTCGAAAGTCCGTTTGCAGGCTTGAAGATACGCCTGAACGTGTATATCGAGGCATCGACCAACGGCGGCTTGTGGCCGAACCCAGTCCGACGTTTAACACGCCGAGTGAGCCGCCATTCATCAGTCCGCGTCGGGCAGAGGTCGACCCGTTGCGGCCATTGGAGGTTGCAGTGGCTGAATGTCCGATCGTTGGGGGCGGATTCAGACGTTGACATCCTCACGCTCGCAAAGCTCTCGTAAACTCAATCGCACGGCCTTGACCGCCGCTGCTTGTTGCCGCCTCATCGTCACAATGCTATAACGCTGTGTCGGAAAAGGCAGACTTGGTTTGGTAAGCCCAAGTCCTTTCGGTAACGAAAGCTCTGGTCTTTGGCCTCGTGCATGAGATCCCCACGACGAACATCTGACGCTGTCCAGGCGTCCAAACGTTCGTCCGTGTGGTTCTCAACCTGAGGAACGCTCCGGTCGGACATCGACAATGGAGTAGTTCATGCACAAGCATCATCAAGATATCTATGACGTCGTGATTGCCGGGGCCGGCCCCGTCGGCCTGTTTCTCGCCTGCGAGCTGCGCATGTTGGACCTATCGGTCCTGATGCTGGAGCGCGCCGAAGACCCACACTCTCCCTTGAAGCGCCTTCCGTTCGGAATGCGCGGCCTTTCGGCGCCCACCCTTGAAGCCCTCTACCGTCGCGGGTTGCTGGACGAGGTAGTCGCGGCGCAGCGTGAGAATGATGCCGCAGGCAAGACTGCGACGACCGCGCACTGGATGCAACAGCCGCGCCGACCAGCCGGTCATTTCGCGGGCATCCAGTTCTATCACGACGACATCGACACCTCGAAGTGGCCGTATCGCCTGCCAAGCCCGGCCGACACCAGCATGGCAGTCACATTGGAGACACTCGAAACCGTCCTCGCCCGCAGAGCCAGCGCGATGGGGAGCGAGATCCGGCGCGGCTTCAGCGCCGGCGAATTTCACGTGTCAGACGAAGATGTGACCGTTCATGCTGGTGGGGAGACTTTTCGCGGACGCTGGCTTGTCGGTTGCGATGGTGGTCGCAGTGCGATGCGAAAGGCAGGCGCCTTCGAATTCGTCGGCACCGATCCTGAGTTCACCGGCTATTCCGTCGAAGTCGAGATGGCCGACCCGGAAGCGCTCCGCCCCGGCCGGCACTATACGCCGACTGGCATGTACACCTATGCGCGGCCCGGCACGATCGCGATGGTGGAATTCGACGGCGGCGCCTTTCACCGGATCCAGCCGATCACGTTGGAGCATGTGCAGGCGGTGTTGCGCCGCGTGTCCGGCACAGAGATCACCCTGACGAACCTTCAGCTCGCTACCACCTGGACGGATCGCGCCTACCAGGTGACAGCGTATCGCAAAGGACGGGTGCTGCTCGCGGGCGATGCCGCGCACATTCATTCTCCCTTGGGCGGTCAAGGGCTCAATCTCGGGCTCGCGGACGCGATGAACCTGGGTTGGAAGCTGGCATCCACGATCCGTGGCGACGCGTCGGCCGGGCTACTCGACAGCTATCAACTGGAGCGGCATCCGGTGGGAGCGCGCGTTCTCGATTGGTCGCGCGCGCAAGTCGCACTCATGCGACCCACCCAAAGCGCGCGCGCGCTCGAAGCCGTCATCCGTGATCTCATCGAGACCCGTGATGGCGCGACGTATTTCGCCGAACGCGTGTGGGGCGTTTCGCTCCGCTACGATCTTGGCAGCAGTCATCCGCTAGTAGGCCGCAGCGTTCCTGATTTCGAACTGGTCGACGGAACGAAGGTCGGCAGCCTCCTGCGCGAAGGGAAGGGCCTCTTCCTGGACTTCGATCCAGGGGCATCGCTTCAAGCGCTGGCGAGGCGCTGGCGAGCACGGGTCACCTATGTCGCACGCGACGCCAGGGATCGGCTGGGTTTGCGCGCTGTACTGGTGCGTCCTGACGGGTTCGTCGCCTGGGCAGGTGAAGCCGCCCCTGACGATGAGGAGGCTGTCCAGGCCTTATCGCGATGGTTCGGCGAACCTGAGGATGCGGGTGAATCCGCCTAGTGGATAGCAACATCTGAAGGGCCGTTTCCCAGGCGGAAGCGTCAATCAGGTGACGGGTTGCAAGCGCTGACGAGCGGCCGAAACTGGCCGACCAGCGCCCGACGAACGAGCGCGACGATCGTCTCGGGCGTGCGAGCTATGCAAAAGGCATGAGCCGACCCGTTCGAGCCAGTCGCGATGCCGGTAAGCGGACGTTCATTTAACTGACAGCGCGACCGCACGTTGACAATTTGGGCGCTGGCAGCAGCGAAATTTCATGCGCCCCGTTCTGTTCATTGCTTTTTGCGCTCGCCATTCGCCCGTTGGTTGCGCGCCCAACCGTCGTCGGGTCGAAAACACATGGTCATTCGACATCGAAGGCGCTGATCACGCCAATTTCGGCTCCGATACAATGCCGCCTTGAATTTCACACGAACTGCTAAGTACAACAATGACGCCTGCTACAACGTATCCCGTCGATGGATTGGTGACCGAACGTACGATATTGCGCGCCGTTAGTGAAGATTACGCGAGCGAACTACAGAAGTATCACACGGTTAATCGAATGCATCTCCAGCCTTGGGAGCCGTCGAGGCCAGAGAGGTTTTTTGAATTGGACACCATCGCTGACCGACTCCGCGCGATGGCTCATCAAACCGCATTGGGTACGGCTCTCCATCTTATGCTGTTTGAACGGGAAGGCGGTCAGTTGATCGGAGACTGCAACTTCACCAATATCGTTCGAGGACCGTTCCAAGCGTGTCATCTCGGGTTCTCTGTTGCAACGATGTTCGAAGGGAAAGGACTGATGCGAGAGGGCCTGACGGCCGCAATCGAGCATGTGTTCAGCGGTTTGAGACTGCACCGAATCATGGCGAACTATCGACCGGAGAACGTCCGCAGCAGACACTTGCTGGCTCGACTCGGCTTCGAGAAGGAAGGCGTGGCTCGATCGTACTTGAAGATCAATGGCTCTTGGGCCGATCACGTACTTACGTCACTGGTCAACCCGGACGATCTTCACTAGGCCAAAATTGGTGGCGTAATACGGGGCGGAGACTGATGGGCGGACACTGCCCATATGATTTCTGTCTAGTTACCCAGCGTCCGAGTCGCGACCTGGATCGTCGATAATCTCGGCGGTGATGTCGAGCGGCTGGAATTGGCCGGATCGAGCCTGACTGATGCCGGCGCTAACGAATCCCGGAGCGGCCTTACTATCGCCGTGATCGGTCAATCACCGCGTCCGAGGATGGCACACTGCGCTCTAAATCAGCTCGGCGACGCGTACGATAATGAGCGCGGCCGGTACGAGCATTATTTGTGCACACACAGTCCCGAGAACACGCGCCCCGGCAAGGGTAGTGATCGCTCGCCGGAAGGTGTTTTCGGGGATTCGGCCTTCGATGACGTCGTCCGTCATGACGGAAACCTGCGGGTCAATGACCACCGCTAACACTACGGTCGCAAAGCCATTAATGACCGACGATAGATTGGCGCACGTCACGCGCAAATCTGGCTTGAGGTATCCCGCGTAGAGCGACGCGAAAACGCCGACAGTCCAGATCGCCATGGCGAAGATATTGAGAACTATCACCGTCGCGGAGACACCGGTACCGCTCGCTAGCTGGGCGATGTTTTGGCGCGACGGAACCCGCGCGCCGTCCCGCAGATAGTTGATGCCGCCGCGGCTAAAAATGTGGAGCAACAGGCGTGACAATGAACGATTAGCCTGGAAGTGCTCGACGGCGCGACTGAAATAGCGCTGGAACGTTGGGATCAGTAACGCGCCGATTATGCTTGCCGCCGTCGCGGTAATCAGGAAGAGCCGAAAGTCACCGAGCAGGCCACCCTCAAGATGCCGAGCGATATCAAGCTCGACGCGCTTAGCTATGAACGGCCCTTGAAAGGAGTTCGCCGTGCGGGAGACAAGGGCGATGATTCCGAACAGAGAAAACGACACAGCGATACGCCGAGTGCGAACACCCGCGATCCGCACAGCGTAAGCCAGTGTCGCGATGACGTGAATTACGAATGTAAGTCCGCAGATGATAAAAAGCTGGGGGTCCATGCAATCCCGGCAAGGTTGGGCAGGAGTTGAAGTCTACCGGAGCGCCACCGCCCGGTTCGATTGTCACCAAATAGACGGTCGATACCGAAAGTCCGAAATTTGCCGCACTGCGTCCCGCGACATAGCACGACGATCGTCTGCGGTGTGCACCTCATGCAAAAGGCATAAAGCGACCAGGAGCGGGCCGTCGATCGCACGCGAAGCAGACGTTCAACCGGTCGCGCCGAGCCGTTGCCATCTCGCCCGCGTTGTGCGCCCCGCATAGCGCATAGGACGCACAGCCGCCAATCTTTCGAGCGTCATACGCAGCCATCCCCAAGTATCGTCGTTCCTTTGACAGTCCGGATCAGTCGTTGCCCGCGCTCACCGTCTTCGATTTGCCATCCCAAGGCTCTCAATCTGTCACGTAGGCGGTCCGCTTGGTCCCAGTCCCTGTTGGCGCGCGCCTTTTCGCGCTGCTCGGCCAACGCAGCAATGTCTGCCGGGATATCCCGCTTGTCCGGCTGCCACTCGGGCAGTCGTAACCCAAGTACCGAATCGAAGCTGTCAACGGTGGCCCGTCGCGTGGCAGGAGGCAAATCGCTCCTCACCAGATCCCACAGCACGGCTAGTGCGCGGGACAGATTCAGATCCTGATTGACCTCAGCGTTGAACCGGGCGACAAAACGCTCATCCGCCGTACCACCGGTGGGCCAACTCGCATAGACGTTGCGTAGCCGGTCGAGCGCGACCTTTGCGGCTTCAAGCGCATCCCAGTTGAAACGCAGGGAGCTTCTGTAGTGCGCCGTCAAGCACAGGTAGCGATACGCCAGCGGATCGACTCCGCGGTCGACCAGTGTCTGCAGGCGGAGGAAGTCACCGCCCGCCTTGGACATTTTCGTAGCGTCCAGTGTAAGGAAATGGCCGTGCATCCAGAAGTTGGCGAGCCGGGTACCGTGCGCGGCTTGCGTCTGCGCGATTTCGTTGCTGTGATGCACGGCGATGTGGTCTTCACCTCCGCAGTGAATATCGAACCAGGACCCCAGGTACCTGGCCGACATCGCCGAGCACTCGATGTGCCAGCCGGGAAAGCCGCGTCCCCAAGGGCTGTCCCATTCCATCTGGCGCCGGGAATCAGCGGGGCTGAATTTCCATAGCGCGAAATCCGTGGCGCGCTTTTTCTCGCCTAGTGCAACCCGCTTGCCGGCTTGCAGGCCCTCATGGTCGAGGCGAGCCAGAAAGCCGTAATCGTCCTGCTTGCTGGTGTCGAAGTACACGCCATCTGCGGTCCGGTACGTGTAACCGGCGCGTTCAAGGGTGACAATGAAGGCGACCTGATCCGCGATATGCCGCGATATGGTCGGTTGCGCGGCACCAGACCGAAGGCTCCAGCAAGTTGAGCGCTCGCCAGTCGGCCAGGAAAGCCTCTGTATAACGCTCGGCGATCGCCCATGCCGACTCTCCTGTTCGCCGGCTTCCTTTCTCCATCTTGTCTTCGCCCTCATCGGCATCGGAGACCAAATGACCGACATCGGTGATATTGACGACGTGCTGTACGGGGTAGCCGTTTAGCATCAGGACGCGCCGGAGCACGTCTTCGAACACATAGGTCCGCAGATTGCCGATATGCGCGTGGTCGTACACCGTAGGCCCGCAGCAATACAGGCCGACGTGATCGGGTTGTATCGGCTTGAAGGGGCGCACGGCGCGCGACCAGGTGTCATATAGGACGAGTGGCATTGGAATTTTCGCGTGGTGGAGCGATCGTGAAAAACAAAAAGGCCACCGGTTTCGCAACGGGTGGCCAGTTGAGGCTTGGACGTGACGCAGATTGGCGCGCTAGACGCAAGCTCCCCCTGGCAGGTCGTGACAGCATGCGTGGACAAGGCGGAAGGGGGAATGGGCGTAAGCGAGCATGAAAGGCATGTTAGAGCCTGCCGCTCCTTAGGTCAATGTCAGTGAGCGGCCGCTTTCGAGAGCCACTGTCGAGTGACGGCTTGTGGCCGGAGTTTGCCTTTTACGCGACCGGGCGACTTGCTGCAAAGCGATCGAGCTGACGTCCAGTTGCATTACGCATGCATCATGAGGACCATGCCGAGTTTTGCAAAACGATTCGATAGCCGTCGTGATCCTCAAATGTTCTACCTGACACATCCCAATAAGGGTTGAGCGAAGTCACGCAAACAAATCCGCTCTCGGCGAGGCGATCGCAAGTCGACCGCCACTCAACTCGATCCGGGGCGTAAAACACCAGCAAATCCTCACGTGTCGGTGTTGGCGCTACCGGATGTTGGCGGCACTGTGTGAACTCGAAGTGATAGTCCATGCCGGAACGTCCGAGCATTACCCCATCGAACCCCTGATGGTCTTGAAATTTTGCCAGCACAACCAGGCTGAGCGCGGCGCAATACATGCTTTCTGCCCGCGAAAGGTCACTGACAGGCCTGGCGATTCTGAGATGTGATTGCATCGGGCTTTGTTATCGGGTCGTTGGCCAAGAGTGTTAGAACATCGATCCTCAAGGATACGTCGAACGAAAATTGTCGCCAATTCTCGCCGCTTTGCCGAGTGACCGGTTGTGGCCGCGCCCGGTCCGACGATGAGCTGGCGGCGTGCTCCGCCATTGATGCCTCGGGTCGGGCAGCAGTCGGACCCGAAGCGGACCTTGGCATTTTCCGGAAGCAGCCGTTCGTGCCAGTGTCTCGCCACGTTTCCACGGGGCGAGGTCAATGAACGCAATCGAAATTAAATCTTGCGAATCTCAGGGCTGCAATCGTCAATGGCGTCCGTCCTACATCTGATTTTGACGTCGGCATGCATGCAGTATCTCGTTGACCGCAAATGCTCCTCTCACGGTCTGCACATTTTGCAGGACACACAGGTGATACGCTCTTTCGCGCGGCAAAAGCATTGCGCCATTTCTGTAAATCGCGTCGCACGAGTTGCTGATCTGGCGAGCCGCAAAGCTGCTCTGACTGTTTCCCAACGGCGAACGAAACCGCTCGCGCGGTAGAGGGCTCCGGTCCGACGCGGGAGGTCAGGGCGAGGCCGGTCACGCGGTTTTATGTTGGCGAATGAGGCAATCCGCCTCGTTCTCCAGCAGGAGCCGAATCATG
>NZ_VZQP01000005.1:0-250932 GCF_014397655.1 Paraburkholderia sp. UCT31 | reverse complement strand
TGAAATTCCGAGCGTCTCGGACCATCCCGCGGTTTCCTCCCTCGAGGCTTATCCGACGCCTGCCCACACGCGCCGCGGCACACTCACAGCCATGTGAATGAGGGCAGACGTCGAATAACCCTTAACGACATGGGACAGACGGGTCGGTCTGCGCGCAGCCCCAGGAGCCGCCCTTTGGGGGTGCCGTCGTGAAGCGGCCGTTCCACGGAACTTTCCACCCGCAGGGGCGATCGTCATGCATCACTGTGATTCGGCATGCATCTACCACCTCCGCGCTAATCGGCCAGCAGTTCGACGCACCGTACTATTTCTGGGGACGACTGTCGGCCACCACGCCCAGCCGTATAACGCGCAGAACTCGGGCGGTTCGAACCTCGGCCCCACCAACCCCGCGCTCGCCGACGAAATCAAAGGCCGCCTCAATGCATTGAGGGCTGCGGGTAACGACATGTCGCAACCGGTGCCGGTGGATCTGGCGACGTCGTCCGGCAGCGGGCTCGACCCCGAGATCGGCCCGGCCGCCGCCGCCTATCAGGCGGCACGTGTGGCGAAAGCCCGTGGCCTGCCGCTCGAGCAGGTGACCGACCTTGTTGCCCGGAACACGTCGGGGCGGCAGTTCGGCATCTTCGGCGAGCCGCGCGTGAATGTGCTGAAGCTCAACCTCGCGCTGGACGAGCTCAAGCCGATGCATTAATCCTGGCTTGTCGTCGCCGTTATGAGCGATCCCACCGTTACCGTTGTTGTGATCGACGCTGACAAGTACATACGCCGTTTCGTCCGCTCGCGCCTCGAAGCAGACGGTATGAGCGTATTCGAAGCGCACACCGGCGCGCAAGGCCTCGCGCAGGCGGCCACGCGGCTCGCGGATCTTGTCATCGTCGACCTCAGCTTGCCGGACATGGACGGCACCGAGGTAATCCGTGAGTTGCGCGGCTGGTCTGCGATGCTGGTGATTGTCCTTTCGGCACGAAGCCGCGAGGAAGACAAGGTCGCCGCGCTCGACGCCGGCGCCGACGACTACCTCACCAAGCCGTTCGGGTTGCCCGAACTCGGCGCGCGGATTCGTGCGCATTTGCGCCGGCAGGCCGCTTGCGGGCGGGTCGGCGCGCCGCAGGTGCGATTCGGCCGCGTGACGGTCGATCTCGGCGAGCGGACGGTGGTGCGAGGCAGCCGCATCGTTCATCTCAGTCCCACTGAATACCGTCTTCTTTCCGCACTGGTGCGGCATCCCGGGCGGGTATTGACACATGAGCAACTGCTCGGCGAAGTGTGGGGACCGTTGCACACCGATAACCACCACTACCTGCGGATCTACATGGGGCACTTGCGTCACAAGCTCGAAAGCGATCCGGCGCGTCCCGAGCACATCATCACGGAGTCGGGCGTGGGGTATCGGCTCGTCGGTGTGCAATGAGTTTCACACGATTTTTATGCGGCCTCCGGCAATCGTTTTGCGGTCTTTACGGCGACATCCGTATAGTTTGCGGCTGGCGTTTCGCCGCAAAAAATATGGGATTTGCTGGAGGTTGCATGGCATTCAAACAAACAAAGGGAAACGTCACCGTCGAGGCTTGCGTGTTTCCCGCTCCGGGCCAGATGTTCGAAGGCGCACTGCGCGTCACCACCGCCTGGCGCCACAAGCAGATTCATCAGGTCATCGGGCGTCGCTGTGGCCGGCCGACGGGCAGTTACGCGCAAGCGTTGGCGCTGGCAGAAGCCGAAGCTCGCCGCATGCTCCGGATTTGAATTCCATGACACCTTCAAGACCAGCCATGATGTTCAGAGGGATGTGCAAGGTCGTTGCGATTGCCTTCGTCACCAACCAGGTGCTCACGACGATTTTTACGTACGTGACGCAGCAGCTCGATACGGCGCTGCCTCATGAAACGATCTGGCTTTTCAGCTGCGTGACATGTGGACTGCTGACGCTCTGGCTGCAGTCCGATGCGCGGCGCGCGTTCGGCTTCGCGCGTGAGAAGGGCTTCGTCAAAAAGGGCGATGACGGCAAGCAGGATCTGCAGATCGCGGAAGACTGTCCGAAACGGTGGCTTGTGATTTTGCATATCGAACTGAACCCTGCGGCAATGCAGGCGTAAGTGACTATCCGCGGCCTGGGCGGCAAATGTCCGCTGGCCGGTAAAAACTGTCCGATACTTTTACGCGACGTTAACGCGGCTTCAGATAAGCTCGAAGCACAAGATTTCCAGCTAGCGGCCAGGAGTTCCCGATGATACGAATGCTGATCCCCGTCCTCGGCAAGAGCGGTGTTGTCGAGGCCGCACGTTTCGCGACATTTATGTTTCTGGAGCGTTGCGTCACCGAGGTCGAATTGCTGGAAGTCCTCGAACCCGTCGACCAGGGGCGCGCGGCAGCCTTCCACACCCGAAGCTCACTGGTGCGCCGGGAAGAGCAGGCAACGCTGAAGGCGATGGTCGACGCGCGCACGATTCTCGATGAAGCCGGCGTGCCGTACCACTGGACACGGGTATTCGGCTACCACACGAAAGCGATCGCCGACTACGCAACCACGACCCGGCCCGACGTCATGGTGATCGACGCCAGCCACATGGGCTTCTTCCGACGCCTGGCCATGCTCGCGGCGTTGTCGAGGCGGACGGTCACACCGGTGACGATGGTTCATTGAATCATCCGACGTTCATCGGCAGCAGCACCATCTGTTTGCCCTGCTGGTGCAGGCGCGTCTGGATCTCGACCGGTGTGTGATTGTGCAGCCACGCCGTCAGGACATTCACCCGTTTGAAAATCAGCTTGCTCGCGAAGCAGACGCTGTTCGGGAATTGCTCCATCGAGGCTTCTGCCAGCTTGAGGAACTCTTCGACAGGGTCGGTGCCGAACGCGATCCGGTATTCGGCGGCGATGCCATGCCGGCGACAGTGCGCAACGTAATACTCGAGAGACGCCGTAATCGTTTGCCGCAAACGCTCCAGGTGCTCGGAGCCCTCATAGCTTTGCGCGTCCACTTCGCCGACCGCGAGAAAGATCACATTCCTGAAGTGTCCCGGAAATAGCCGGTTCACCCATAACAGCGCGTGCATGCTGGCACCGCGATGCTTGCCGACGAGCAGGATGGCGGTTGGCTGGGAAGGTTCTGGCCTGAGTGACGCGGCCGCGTCGCCCGGATGGGGTGCAGCGCCGGTGAAGAGGGCGTCCTCCCTGGCAATCAGTGCGCGGGTTTCGCCGTAGTGCCGCTTGATGACAATGCATAGCGCGACCACCGCGCCGGTCACCAGTACTGTCAGCCAGCCGCCCGCCGTAAACTTCTCGATCAGCGTAATGACCAGCACGGTGCTGGTGACCGATAGCCCTAGCGCGGATAGCGCGAAGTGCTTCAGCCAGTTTTCCCCGTCACGCCGATGGCGCCACCAGTAAATGCACAAGCCCAGCAGGGAAAGGCTGAAGGTCAGGAAAACGTTGATGCTGTACAGCACTACCAGGATAGAAACGTCACCGCGCGTCCAGAGCAGGATCGCGAGGCTGGCGATACCCATCATGACGATGCCGTTCTGTCTGACAAGCCGGGTGGACAGGTCACGGAAATGGCGCGGCACCCATGAGTCGGACGCCATGTTCGACAGCACGGCAGGCCCGTCGAGGAAGCCGGTTTGCGCGCCGACCAGCAGCAGCCCTGCCTCGAAGGCCAGCACGGCGGCGAGTAGCGCATACCGTGCAAACGCGGAGCCGAGCCCGAGATGATCGATGACGCTGCCGAACACCACCGCATTGAGCGTCCGGCCTTCCACCGCCTGGACATGCCACAACATGTACAGCAGGATGATGCCGCCTGCCGTGAAGGCCAGCGAGGTGGACATATAGAACATCGTCGTCTTGCCGTTCGGCACGCGCGGCTCGGCCAGCATATTGACGTTGTTCGAGACGGCTTCGAGGCCCGTGTACGTGCCGCCGCCGAGTGAGAACGCACGCATCAGCAGGGCCACCACCACCAGCGGGCCGACTACACGCGACATGCTGCGCGCTTCGCCGATGGCGCCCGGAACGACGCCGGCCAGATGATCGCCCTGCACCGCTACGCCGTAAACGATGAGGCCAAGATGCAGCACGACAAAGCCGAGGAAGATCGGCAGCAGCACCAGGATCGATTCGCGCATCCCGCGGAAGTTGAGGCCCGTCATCAGGACGATCAGCGTGAGTTCGGTCGTGAGCTTGAAAGCCTGCGCGCCCACCGGCAGCAAGCTGAAAAACGCGTCGACGCCGCTCGCCAGCGACGTCGCAATGGTCAGCACATAGTCGACCAGCAGCGCGGCGCCGGAAACCAGGCCAGGGTGTCGGCCCAGCAAGGCGGTCGCCACCCGATAGCCGCCGCCCCCCGTTGGAAACAGCTGGATGACCTGGTTGTACCCGAGCGCAATGATGAAGACCGTCGCGGCGGTGGCCAGCGCGAGGAACAATGCAAGTGAGGTGTGCTGGCCCAGCGCCAGAAAAGCTTCTTCCGGCCCGTAGCATGACGATGAAAGGCCGTCGGCACCGAGCCCTACCCAAGCCAGAAGTGGCGTGACCGCGATGGCGTGGCGCGTCCGGGAATCGAGCGGGTCCAGCGGCTTGCCAACTATCCGACGCCAGATGTTGTCGAAGGTGTTCACGTCTCATCCCAACCTGACGTGCATCCAGGTGTTATTACCCAGATCGACGCTGCCGAACGCAGACCGACGACGCCGGCAAACATCCACCCAACCGGCCTGCACGCAATCACAAGCAAATGTAGGGCAGTTCTGGCCGGATGGCCAGCGGATCATGGGCGACGGAAAGACGGATTTGACCGCTGTAAGCGGCGCTTTTTACGGCATTTTTTCTTGCGAGGCATACGCAGCAAAACCTACACTTGGGGCCAGCTTGATGAGAGTCGGAGGTGGTGGGTCCCTTTCCCGCGCTGCTCGACCTGCACTTACACGATTTCCAAGCGCGGGCGTCGTTTTTTTTCAGCGATTTGACACCGCATTTTATAAAAATCGAGGCATTCCCGGAAAATGTCACCGAAGGGTCTGTGATCGATCCAGGCGGAAGGTTTGCGCGCGCACGCGGCTCTGCTTGTCGGAAGGCTGCCCCGTGCGCGGCCGAATGCCCGCGAACTGATCGACGAATATCGCCGCGAACATTCCGGCGCCATCGGAAGGAATGCCGGAAGCGCTCCGAGTCTGACATGATCGGCATGCTGTCACCGTCCGCTGCTCTTCAGGAAGCGGACTTCCGCACTTCAGCGATGAGCGTCAGTAGCGGGTCGAATTGCGACGCCCGGTCCCTCCGGTTCCCGCGGTTGCTCGACCTCTGCTTGCGTTGCTTCGTCGATCGTGAGCGTAACGATGTATTGTGAGGTATGGATACATCACAGGATTGCTGGCGTAGAAGCCTTGCAGCTCCGAGCCTCCAATCCGTGAACTATGCACGGTTAGGGTATAGGTCCAATACTCTGCGCAAGTAATTTTGGTTGTCGTTCGTGTTCATCCCTGCTGGATCAGGCTGTCGCGCATAGCCGATTCACTTCGATGCTCATAGCGGCGCGCCGTAGGCAAGGGCATCCAAAGCGCCCTCGACAGCACTCGCGTGGTCTTCACTGTCCAGGTAATCGACCGGTCGTACTCCGCCTAGCTTGACCGACGGCCGGTTCATCCATGCGTCTGCTTTGGCAGGGTCTCGGAAGACCTCCAATGCGCGCCGCTGGACCTCCGCTGCCCGCGACGGCGAGAGGCCGCCCGAAAAGAACGATGTCGCCGCGCGCGGGTTCTGCTGCCGTAACAAAGAGGCAACCTGTTGCTGGATCCGTTTATCGAGGAGCGGCAGTAGGACTTGTTGCAGCTCAGAGAGCGTCAGTGGGCGAACCCGACCGTCGACGTCAACGAGCAACTTAGCTCCTGACGGGAGTCGCGCCAGACCGTCATCGCGCAGATCCGCGCTTCGCTCGTTTTCGAAGTCAGACATGGCCGTTCCAAGAATGAGGTCGGTTAACAGAGTAGACCCGGTTCATGAGGTGAGCAACGTGCGCGCCCGCGCTAGGGGCGAGGCTACTGCGCCAAAAAGCAGGACAAAGCGCGCAGCGGGTCCATAAATGGACTCTTGCGGTGCTTCTGTCTACGGCGCGTGCGTTCCACGTGCGACCGGCCCGGTGTCGATCGTCATCCCCACGTGCGTGGGGAGCACATCGATAGAAAGCCACAAGGGAAAACGCGGGATCCGAGGGCAGCGCGAAGAGGCACTCAGCGTAGTTTCAATGCTGCCCTGCGTTCAGCAACAACCAAAGTTGGTTTTTCGGTGGACCAGCAAGGATGCGAGCAAACACGGCCCGGCACTCTGTGCATGTGTAGTGCTCTTCTCGCCGGGAATCTTCGACACTCCCGACGCCGTTGAGCACAAGATTTTGATGAGGCGGTTCTTCCGCCGATTTGCCATGAAGGTCGGCGCATTCCGCGCAAGGTTGTATCCAAAGGAAAACAGCTCCTATTCGTCGGTAGGCTCCGTGGGATCGTCATGTCGTGTCCCAGAGCCACGCAGCGAGCGGAGGGCGCCGCCCTTGTCCCTCCCGCCGGCACTCTCCCACCGTTCCGCTGGCACGATGGAGGGAAGCCCAAGTTGTATCGCGGTGGCAATCGGCAGGGCAAAACCAAGTCAGCGTCGCCCTGATCACCCGGGCGCACTTCGCGCGTGCGCAGTTCCACGCCGACACCCTCGATCTCGAGGTAGACCACGCCCGATTCGAAGACCTCTTGATAGAGGTGCCAGTCGGTTGGTCACCTTTCCCGCGGTGATGTGCAAGAGTTGCCTTTGTGCTCATGGAATTCTCCAGTTCTCGGCGCGGTCTCCGCGGTCGTCTACCGAGCACGTCTGGTCAGAAAGGAAAACCACTGGTGTTCGGGCAACGCGTCCTGATGATCCACTCGTCTCGATAAAGACGGCCTCGATTGCCACACAGCTCGCAAAGGCGCGCGCTTAGCATTTCGGCGAGTTCGATCATGCCGTCCTGTGCTGAGTTGTGGCCACTGGCGTAGAAGCGTAGTGTGCCGAATTTTTCCTTGACCTGCGTGGCAACAACTTGCGGAGCGAGCACCGTTTGCGGTCGCATTCTGTAGCGTCGCGCAGAGGGCATCGATGAGGTCATACCAGCCATCCCCGCACTCGAAGCCCCAGGATGCAAATGGCGAAGGCATAGCAGGAAGGTCTGGATCGTCCGGATCGGCAATTGGCTCGGCGGTAAAGATCAGCGGGTAGTCGGCGCGCAGCTTGGCGTCCAATTCTGGTCTCAACTGTTTTCTCCGTTGTTGATGCATTGACGCACGCCGACCGAGCCGAGAGTTTCGTCGATCACATTCATCGCGGTGTCGAGCTTCCTGCGGTCCGATCTCGAGAACATAGCGCGCGGACCAGCTACGAAGCGGCCCCGATTGCGATGGCAACTCATGTCGGGATCCCATGGAGGATTCGCCCCAAGAGAGTTTCCACCAACGCGGCGCCGGCAGCATCAGTCGCTGCGGCCTCGTACGGCGTCTTGCCACCGAGTTCGGGATGCGGGTGGTGCATCCAGGCGTCGGGGTCGGCCGCGTCATCCCAAACCTGCGTTGCGAGGCCCAGGAGCCGCCACGCCTGTCTCGGCTTGTCGCGCCAGGCTTTCATCTCGTCCACAGACACACCCGTGACCGACGACTTTACGGAGCCTGCCAGTTCCATGATTGACCCAGCTTTCACCTTCTGGCTCGCTTCGAGGGGCAATCCATTCTTTTCGACGAACTCGATGGCGGTCTTGACGAACGCCCGAAGGGAGTCGAAGTAACCAGCATCGACGGCGGGCGTGGGCGATGACGTGGTTCCGGCCAACACTACGCTACGCAGATCGGACGACCCGTCGCCCAGGTCGCGGTGGGTGACCCGGATCCACTCGCCGAGAGTGGCCTTCACGCAGTGCTGACACAGGTCAATGCACAAGTCGGCACAGTCACCAAACACCGAATAAAACCCGCCGCTCCAGGCGAGTGACGCCCGTTCGTGCCATTCGCCGTCGCCGTCCTCCGGGCTCATCCGGCGCCCGCACCGGTCGCAGATGCAGGCAGCCACCTCCAGGATAGCCTTCTCACGGTATTCGAGCATGTGCTTCTCCTCCGACTACTGATAGGCGCTGATCAGGCGCGTTACGGTTATTCCGCTTCGTCGACACAGACCGGCAAGTCACCCCGCGAAGCCTGGTCTCCAATAAGTCCGATACTCATTCATCACGATAAACATGGTCAAAATTGTCTTTTCTATACTTTCCCGGGCTTGCCACAGCTTTCGCAGATCTCGCGGATTTTCGCCAGTCGTGCCGGGAGGCGTGAGCATCAGCCAACGCATGGTCTATGTGTGGGCCAACGTGCGCCCGATCATGGCTCCTCCGACCCCGGGGCTGGCTCCGTTGGATCATCGTATCGGCTGACGGAACCGCGCAGCCGACGGAGGGCGGTGAGGCCGCGACGGAGATTTCCGAGTTTGTCCGGGTTGCAGGCGCTTTTCCACCGGTCGGGCGGCACGATCGACGGCAGCCCGAGCTGAGTCGCCGTTTCGATTGGCAGGCGCAACACCAGGTTCACGCCGCCCCCTCCACGCGAGCGCGGATCACGTGTGAACAACTCAACGTCAATATTCTCGAGTTCCAGGTACACCACCCGCGACTCGCCGAGTTCTTCGTACAGGTGCCAGCTCGGTTCATCGCCTTCAGCTGGGTGATACGCGAGAGTTGCCTTTGTGCTCATGGGTTCTCCCCGGGGGGGTGCGGCGGAGGCTTCAGAAGAGCACTCCGGGATCGCTTTTTCGTTGTCCGTGCCGATGCTATCAGCCCATTCACGGACCTTCGACATTGGTACCAGACGTCCGGCAGTCACGTCGTCCAGACCTTCCTGAATCATGCGGCGCTCCACGTTTTCGATGGGCCAGTAATTATTGGCCTTCGCCTCGAGGATAGTGATTTCCGCGAGGCCCGTCTCTGAAAATCCCAAATTGACGTTCCAAGTCTGAGAGACGTCTCGAACGATGGTCGCGTTCAAAAACGTGATGTGGAGAATGTCTTCCCCGTCGTCATATTCGATTCTCATCATGTATCCATCCCGATTCCAATGCGGATGAGCAACGTCATCACGCGGTCAGTGCCTTGCAACACCGAACTACCCGTGCGCCGCTCCCACCACATGGTCTTTGGCTGCTTCCACCACTGCTGCCGGGTCTGATCCCAGAACCTCCCGAGGACGCTTGCCATGAAGCATGGTATTCGTCGACTCGAACCAGGACGCGATTCGGAATGGCCGGTAGCCCTTGAAGATTTTCAAGATCTCGGCAACTTCAGGAATCGGGTTGCCAAGCTCATCAAAAGCGTACAGGGGGTACAGTGTCTGCCCGGCTCGCTCGATAGAGAAGATCTTCCCAGCCTTTTTCCACCGGTGCGCCGCATTGTGCATGTTGGATGCGTCAGGGTTTTGCCTCTTCCCGACCATCTCCGTGGTGAGCCACTTAGTGTTGTTGAGAACAGCGTCCACCGCCTGCTTCTCCATCTCGGCCCGCGATGGCTCCGGCAATGCGACTGGAGAGGCATCGACAAGCGCGTCAAACTCCGAAAGTCCATCACTGTCGCTAAAACTTAAAGATGCGACAAACCCTTCTGAAAAGATTGTTGGTGCTCTCGCTGCAGCAATGGACATATCCATGTCTCCCGGGTAGTGCCTCAGGATTGCGATGGCTCGCACCTTCAAGGCTTCCAGCTCAAGTCGTCCTGTCGTTATTTCCATCAACAGTTCGCGAGCCTGCCTCACGGCGCGCGCTCGCTCGTATGGCATCGTCATGTCGCTTCCTATGGCCGTTGATTGACGTCAATATCTTTATCCAACGGCTGGCTGCCGCGCTCCAGGTTGGTTGTACCGTTCGACAAGATGACAACACGCACCTGTCGCTGACGGATGTACTGCCTCGAGCGCTCTTCAATATCGCGGTCATTGCCCGGGTAGAAGACCGAATACTCATGCCCCGATTCGCTGCTTTCCTCGAACGTCCAAGCCTCCGTCGGAACGGTGACCGTCGCAATTTCATCCGCTTCGTCGATCCATGACCAAGCCTCGAGAAATAAGACGACGCTTTCGGGGTCTGCTTCCGATAGGCGCTCTAGCAGCTCACGAACCTTCATCGAAAACTCCTTCCAGTAGAAACGTCCCGGGGCCGACCGTTCTAAACTTCATTACCTTGAATTGCACGGGCGTTCTGCATCCCGCGTCAGGAGACGCTGGCTAACGTGACACGCAAACGAAAGTTGATTCAGTCAGCGCTCCGTGAAGTCTGCGACGGCCATCAGTACTCTCTTAACCTCTTTGATCGCGAGAAGTTGAAGCGGCGTGGAACCGCCTTCGGGCTCAATCGGTGTCGTAAAAAAGTCCCACTTGTTCCATCCGGATGTCTCACCCAAGCGACGGATGACCTTCCCGAAGTCATTGCGGTGAATCACGGACGGAAGAAAGAACGCCGGGTAGTACGGTTCCTGTCCGAAGTCAACGCTGAAGATTCGCCCGGAAGCGACGTTCTTGCTAAGTTTCTTCTCTGTAATAGCGGCGGCCTTGCAAAAGTCATCTCTTCGGAGCACCTTTCCCTGTCGGACAAGCGAGTAGCGCTCGGAGTTCGCTGTCACGCTCTCGGTTGAAGCCTCCTGTTCCGACGTTCGAGGTTTCGAGGCTCGTTTGAAGCGCTTGCGGAGATTCTCTTCTTCTTCACGAATCGACGGAAGGTCGAGGTCGTACACCGTGGCGACGCCGGCCACTATGCATAGCTCGTTTTTTAAGAGTCGGCCAACCTCCACGTCGGAAAGTTCAAGAATCGCTTCAAAGCCTTTCGGGTCGAAAAGAATGGCAGCGACGACCGCTTGACGGATGGCATATTCGATTCGCGCGTCCTTGAGCGAAGTAACGTCGTTCTCATCTCGTGCAGAGCGTGGCATAAGCATTCCTTTTCGAACCTGCAGCACAGACTTTCGACGCAGTCTGCTACCTGCCCCGACCTAAGTTCGATGTTTCGGCTAGCTGTTCACACCTTTCCTGCTCTATGTATTTTTTGAACAGGTCGTCTCCTAATGATGTGATTGAGGACTTGTACAAGGGCATCGAAATGGGCGTCGTTGTATGCCTCAGGATTGCTGATCCCGAGTTGCTTCAAATGTTGACGGATGCGCGGACCACCTATCGGGTCTGTCCATATAGCATCGATGCGGTCGAGACAGAACTCGTAGTTCTTGTAGTGAAGATTCCCGACCTTCACAATTTTTGCCAGCATTTGATCAAGACCTAGTCCACAGAAGAACTCTCGCTGCTTTGAGACGCGATGCACATAAAGTTCCTTATGCACATGACGCTCGTAAGCCTGGGCCGAGGGGTGATAGAACGTGCCAACAAGATAGAACGGTGTTGGCACACCCGCGGGGCTGCTAAGTTCAAAAGCCCGTCTGGCAGGGTTGTTACTGCATCCGATCTTGTAGATGCCCGGCATGGACTCGTTAGCCATAACGTAGACGTGGTCGATTATGATCATGGCTTTCAGCACACTCCTGTCGTCAAGCGATCATTACCGCATTACGGCGCGCGCAGGCAGTCGAGCGCCACATCGAGATCTTCAAAGACCTCGGCAGCGCGAGCCAAAACACGCGCGAGACGAAGCAACTCAAGCGACTCCTCACACTCCACCCGTTTGTCCTCATACACGCCTACAATGTCACGCTCCACTCGACCCCTTTCATGTGGCAGCTATCGACGGACACTAAAGTAAATCGCCCACCCGGAACAGCTTAGGGCTGCGTGGTTCCGGCTCACAGGCGGCATCAGGCGCTCGTCACGGCATTGCGGATAACCCGTCCGCCGGCTAGCCGAAGCCCTTAGCCTTGCCTTTGCGCTCCCCGCTCGCGTGCACGACGCGTTGTAGGGGGGCACTGCGCTTTCGATCTACTCATTCGATTACCGCGTCAATGAACCATGGGCACCGGATCTTTGGGTGCGCTCATGTGTACACGCAATAGTCGATGCGGATGAGCAGCGTCATCACGACTTCAGCGCCTTTCGCGTCGTCGAGCAGGTCAAGCGGTTGGCGGCTGTCCAACGCAATTGTTGGCGTACCGAGCCAGTGTTCGGCTGTTTCCAACGACCCGAGGACGTCGATCGCCTTCTTTGTCACCGCAGCAAACGTAGAATCTTCGGTCATATGTACACCGGCGGTTCAGCCTTTCGGCGTGAACAAACGCTTTTCAGGGACGATTGTTCCCAACAACTATCAATGAACAAAGAACCGGGCCGCATCTGGCACGCGACTATGAACCGGACACAGTCTGTTGAGTTAACAACATAGCATGTCCTTACGCATCTTGCAAAGTCGGGAGAGCATGCGCTTTGATTAACAACTCTGCATGCACACCAGTGTCATTAACAGAAGAACGGGAACTGGCAACTCATATAGGCCAAACGCTCGCGCGAATCCGGCTGGAGCGGAATTTCACCCAAGAACAGGTCGCCGAGCGGTTAGACGTTACGGTCGAGACCATCAGCCGATTCGAACGGGGCGCAGTTCTTCCAAGCGTGATTCGCTTGTTCGCACTCGCGGACGTCTTTTCAGTGTCTGTTAGTCAGCTTTTGCAGAACAGCTCGACACGGCAGAGCGATCTGACGGCTCAGGTCGTCGAGTCGCTCGAACGTCTAAATCACGACGACCAAGTTTGGGTTGGCAACTGGCTAACTCAGCTTTGCGAGCGGCTGAACCAGCGGCGTCCTAGCCGAAAACGCTAGATTCGGACGGTAGCGACGGCATGAAAGCGCTACGCTTTGATGCACTGCAATAGCGGATCAGAGAAAGCAACTTCGGACGTCTCATAGTCAATTTGAACGCGCAGCCGCGAACCTTGGACTCGATACCCTCATCGTTGCAGCAGCGCAAGGCGTCAAAGAGGCTCCTCTTCTGTCCGTTCCCGTTGAGCAACGGTCCGTCGACTCTACGCCGTCCGCAAAGGCGACACACTGTCATAGGACAACACACACCACACCCCGTGTGCACAACTTCGCTGCCCACACCGCAATGGTGTGGACAGCCGCCTGACGGCGGTTCCGAAGTTGTACACACTTGAGGCTCACGCGCCGGCGTTGAGCGCGTTGCGCGAGCTGCTGGAAGGCTAACCCTGCGCAATGGACGGTCAGACCGCCTAGTGAAGCCGCCTGACGACTTTTCTCGTATGCGCGACAATGCTGCTTTGCGGTGTGGTGCCGCGCCGGGAAAACCGTTGGGGGCAAGGTGAGCAGCAAGGTTGAGATACTGGTTGTCGATTCGCTTACAGATGTGCCTGCTGGCGAGTGGAACGTGCTCACAGCGGGCAATCCCTTCGTGGCGCATGAATATCTGTCGGCAATGCACGATACAAAATGTGCATCCAAGTCGACTGGTTGGCAGCCGACCTATCTGCTGATGCGACGCGGTGGCGAGCTGGCCGGCGCGATGCCGCTGTACCTGAAATCACATAGTCGAGGAGAGTACGTCTTCGATCATGTCTGGGCAGATGCATTCGCGCGACATGGCATCCAGTATTACCCCAAGCTCCTATCCGCGGTGCCGTTCACGCCCGTGACGGGCCCACGACTGCTGGCGCCGACGCATGCCGACAGAGTGTTGCTCGCGCGGGGCGCAATCGAGTTTGCGAAACAGCTCGATGTGTCGTCAATTCACGTACTGTTCTCACACGAAGATGACCTTGAGGCCCTGACCGACGCCGGCTTCATGCTGCGGGAAGGCGTCCAGTTTCACTGGGAAAATTTTGGGTACCAGACCCTCGACGAATTTCTGTCGAAGATGTCACACGACAAACGCAAGAAGGTGAAGCAGGACCGCCGAAGGGTCCACGACGCTGGTGTTACCTTTCGTTGGCTACGGGGACAGGAGATTGGTCAGGACGACCTCGACTTCTTCTACGAGTGCTACGAAAACACGTATCGCGAGCACTGGAACCCGCCGTACCTGAATCGCAAGTTCTTCGGACTGGTTCATCGTACTATGCCTGATGCACTGATGCTTGTCATTGCTGAGGCAGACGGGAAGAGGGTGGCGGTGGCTCTGAATGTTGTTCAAGGCGACACGATGTATGGCCGCTACTGGGGCACCAAAGAGTTCGTATCAGGCCTTCATTTTGAGACCTGCTACATGCAGGGCATCGAGTACGGCATCGCCAACGGGCTGAAGAGCTTCGAAGGTGGCGCCCAAGGAGTACACAAGATGTCACGCGGCCTGATGCCCACGCCAACGTGGTCTGCTCACTGGATTGCTGACCATCGGTTTGCGCACGCTATCAGTGAGTTTCTCGACCAGGAGACGGCGGCGATGGACGAGCACATCGATGAGCTCGAGGCCCATACGCCGTTCAAAATGAAAACGTGAAGGCACGTCTCTCAGTGCCGAACTGGAGCCGCGGCTGCATAGCAAGGGATGCTGCCGAGGCCTCTTTCGAATCTCGAGTGGGTGGACTGCCGGGTCAAGTGCGGGCGCAAGCCCGGCGTAGCGAACACTTGACGCGCGTGGGGTAAATAAGCTGGTGCACGGCTGGTTGCGGCAGAATGCGGCAATCAGCCCTGCAAGACCAAGCGAACTATGACGAACCAAACCCAGCTGTTTGAAGCCGCCTTGGGAATCAAGGCGCCGTGGTATGTGCAAGGCGTCGATTTCGGCGCGGAACTGACGATTGCCGTGGACTTTGTCGCAGGCAGCCGGTTTGCCTACCCCGGGGTGCCGGGCGAACACCCGGTGCACGACACGGTCATCAAACGGCTGCGGCACCTCAACTTTTTCCAGTTCGACTGTTATCTGGAGGTGCGCGTGCCGCGTGTGCGCCTGCCGGACGGCTCGGTGCGGCTCGTCGAGCCTGACTGGATGGGCAAGCTGGATGGCTTTACGCTGCTGTTTGAAGCGCTCGTGCTGACGCTGTGCCGGGAGATGACATTTGCGGCGGTGGCTCGTCTGGTGAATCTGTCGTGGTATCGCGTGAAGCCCATCTGTGATCGGTACGTGGATCTGGCCGTGGCCGCGACTGACTTGTCCGACGTCACCGCGGTGGCCATTGACGAAACCTCGTGCCGACGGGGCCATGACTATGTCTCGCTGGTCGCCGACATGGACGCCAGGTGCGTGGTCTTCGTCACGCCAGGCAAGGATGCAGGCGTTGTCGAGCGCTTTGCCAGTCACCTGGAGGAACACAACGCAACGCCTGCGCAGATCAAATCGGTGAGCATCGACATGTCGCCCGCCTTCATTAAGGGCGTGGACAAGCATCTGCCCGATGCGCGCGTGACGTTCGACAAGTTTCATGTAGTCGCGCACGCGTCCAAAGCGCTCGATGGTGCGCGCCGCGAGCAGCAGAAGACCGATCCCGCACTGAAGGGCATGCGCTGGTCGTTGCTCAAGGATGCCGACAGGCTGAATCTCGCGCAACTGACCGATCTCGAGGGGCTGATCAGCCAGTACACCACCAACCGCATGGCCCGTGCCTGGATGTACCGCGAGCAGCTGCGCGAGATTCTCGATCGCAAGCAGATCCATGTGGTCTCCAAGATGTTGCGCCGGTGGTGTAGCAACGTCATGCGTTCCAAGGTTGAACCCATGAAGGAGGTCGCACGCATGATCCTTCGTCATTTCGACGGCATCGTCGCCTGGGCGCAGACACGCCAGACCAACGGTTTCATTGAAGCCATCAATGGCCTGTTTCAAGCTGCCAAGCGCAAGGCGCGCGGATACGCCAGCTTCAAAACCATGCGAACCGTGCTGTTCCTCATCGCAGGCAAGCTCGACTTCTCGGCCTTCAACCCACATGCCTCGTAAGCCGCATTAGCCACTCCACTTTTGAAATAGCCCTGCCGAGGAGTTCCTCAGCGCTTTGTCGACGGTTTTGGGCGCTCAAGCTCAGACAACTTAGCCCGGAGCGCTGCAATTTCATTGCGACAGGCCTCAAGCTGGTCCCGCTGCTCAGACTCGACCGTGTACCCGGACGTCATCGCATTTGCCTCGACATAGAACTGGTACGCCGTCTTGGAGTTCTGGCCGAGACGTTGCGCTATAGCATCGACAACGTCTTCTCGTTGCATCGAGAGTCCTCGCTTCTTCCTGAATTCTATTTCCTCCCGGGCGATACGTGTGCCCGTCTTCCTTCGCACGCCATGCGCTCCTGCGCCCTTCCCAGTGCCGACCTTCTTAAACCGCTTTGCGATTCGGTCCGATAGTGAGTGGTCGTTAAGCGGAAGCCCCGATGTTGGATTTAAGAAAATTCGTCCTTCAAGAAGTTTCCGATTGACCCCGGCTTTCTTAATTATTTCCTCTCGGTCGATTTCGATGTAGTTTGCGATGTCATAGGCAATTGCCCACGACAATGAGAAGGATTTGCTATAGCCGTATTTCTGGTCAGGTGGCGCTACATCGTATGCGGTGGCATGCCTCGCTTCGGCCTTAGCCAGTTCCTTCCTCGCGAACTGATGAATTTGAAGACTTGCCACACTGCCGACTCGCCACGCCGTGTCCGAGATGATACGAACGATAAGCATGATTAGGCGGTGGTCGGCAGCGTCTCCGGCACCTTCAAGATAGTCTTCCAGCGCGGCAATGTCGTCATCGGTCGCTCGATACTGGACTCTTCCAAGACGACTCGCTCGGCCCGTTCGCGTGTAAATTCTCGGGTACTTCTTCAGCTCCTTTTCGTCGGAATCCAGACCGGAAAGTCCCACTACCGGCAACGTCGATGTGATGCCACAGCCGACTGGTCCTATTGTCCCCGACGGGATACGGCCTTGCCCTTGTGCCCACGCAAGGAGCTCATAGACCTCCTTCAATCGAATGTTCGTGGTTTCTTTTGCGACCGACTGGTTTCCGCGATACTGAGGGCGCTTCATCGTCCGCTCCCAGCACCAATCTCGAAATTCAAGAAGATGCTTGTCGTTCATCTCAGCAATTGGAAGCTGCTTTTCTGATAGGTATATATGTAGCTCGCGTGCTGCACCGACAGCATTGTTCCTACGCGTTCGCATAGCAGCTTCCGAAACGTGCTCCGATTCTCCCTTGCGGATAACCATCCCGCAATAGTCGGTGGGTAACTCGAGGAGGGAGTAGGTGCTGCCTCGAAAGACCGGGAATCGACGGCTGTTTCCATCCTCAACCCAGAAGACGTAAACCCGCTGAGCTTTGTGAATCGAAGCTTTCATGTTGACGTCTCCGGAGCCTTCTGCAGAAGGTGTTGTAGAAGCGGGTCGACGTAGTACCACGCGTCTCTTCCTTTGCGCTTCAAACTTGCATCGACATCACCAACGAGCACCACCGTATGCGACGCCAGGCCGGATGCAGCACGAATCACCTCTGCATTGCAATCAGTGCCCTCGATGCACACGACTATAACGGTTTGCCAAGTTCCGAGCGCAGCTGCCGGGAGCTCGAGTGCGTACGCCAGAGTGAGCTCAAACGCATCTGAAGCTGTTAGAGGAACGACGTCTCCGTTCGCTCGCGTGACTTGAGCCACTACGAATTCAGGAATTGAGTTGGTCACACGAACGTAGGGCGTTTGCTCCACGTCATGCAAGCTCATGCTCTCGCCTGGCCAGCGGCATTTTGCAATGTCTGCTTGCTTCCACGTGACAGGGCACTTTGCATATGCCCTTCCGCCGCGGCCAAGGGTCGTCGAATTCATCGGAAGCTTATCGAACTTCAGTTCGTCAGCGCTTTCCGACGCCAGCGTGACATTCAGCGAATGACAAATAGCCGCGTTGGTCGCAATAAGGACTGTGGCTCCGTCACACGCATTCTCGCGATAGAGAGCCAGCGCTTCGTTCAGTGTGTCCTTCGTCCCAGTGAGCTGAACCTTCCGTATTTCCAACCCCTCTCTAGGGCTTGAGGGACGCAGTGGTTCGCCTCCGCCACGTGACCCGGATGGGCCCAGGGTCATTCGTTGGAATTGTCCTGAATACCATAGCGCGTGAAACGGCGCCGGCCGACTGGGTCGGCTAACCATATCGGCCGCTCCGGCAAGTATCAGACAAGTGTCGACTGGGAGCCTATGGATAAGCTTGTTGAGGGATAGGATGTCTAGGGCATGAGCGTCGTGAACCACCACCGTGTGGCTGGTCTTGTGGACTTGTGCTGGCCCTGCAAGCATCTCTTGCAAGCTCAACTGAAGGGCGGGGAGGGGCGCTGTATGCGAGAAAGCGATGTGAAGTGCGTCTGCAAACACTTCATGCAGCCTGGTTCGTGCAGCGGCAGCGGTGCGCCCTCCACAGTCAATCAAACAAACTGAAGAGGCCGTCCGGCGGGGGGTGTCCACGGTAGTGAGCGCGTCATTGCACACCTGCGCCGAACCCCTGGCGGCGAACATGCGCGACAAAAAAGCGTGGGTGACCTTTGTAAGCGCATCCGAAGCGACAAAGCGCTGGCGTCGGTATGTTAGACACGAAATTCTTCCCGACGCGATAGCCGAGTCCGTTGCGGTCTGGGCGAGTGCAGAGTGTCGGAGCTTGTTTGCCAGCCGGTGTTCGTAGTCCTTGAAGGGTACCGCGCGCAATATCGCGTGGCTGCCTTGGGTAAAGACAGAGTCCGATGCAGAGACCAGTCGACCCGGCTCGTGGGGCGGGTTTGAACTCTGGACGGAGTTGTCGATGGTTGACCAATGAATCGCCGGGTGGAAATCATACGGAGTTGCCAATCTCAATCCACGAAACACCGCGATGACGTCGGGCAGCGTTGAGCGTTCATGTCCTGAAAGGGCGACTCGCTCAAGTGCACGAGTTATTCTGATGTCATCGAGATAGCGGTGCCACGCGGCAATACCAGCGATTGCTGCGGATGCGCTGATGCCAGCGGAGTGCAGGCTTTGGACGTCTTCATGGTCAAAAATCTCGCTAAGCTTCGCGTCAAATTTCCTCCAAAGCTTCTTGGCGCCACGCATTCCGATTTTGGCAAATGAGGGGTGCTTTCCCAGTAGCATTACCAGTTCTACGCCGCTTGGCTCCCGACAGACTCCAGTTTTGGCCTTCAGCTGGGCTCCGTAGGCCGGATGGTTCTCCAACGTGCCGGAAATTTCCCAGGTCTCACCGACCACCGGCGCCCGAAGCATAACGTTGAACTTTGCAACGACGCGGATACGCTTTGCCGGGAGGACTGTCAGTACGAAAATCGCACCGCCTCCGAGGCCGTATGACAGGACCCGTGTGACAGTTCCCCTTAAACGACGCAGGCTTGGGGCTTTGGTCATCGCTGTTTAAGGTCTCGATATGGGCTCTGCACGGAGTGAGACGCCGTGGTTTTCGAGGTACAGCAGGAGATTGATGGCTGCACCTTGCTCCGCCAAAGCACTTCTGAGGGCTTGGCATTCGTCTTGCAGTTCCGCCGTCAGAGACGTCTTCGAGACGCGCTTCCTGTTCGGCTGTTTGCGCCACTCGTCGAGCTCATCGTCAAGGGTCTTGAACAAATTGAAGAGTTCGTCATTCGTTCCGACCGTGGACGTCGGTATTTTGAGCATCTCACAGATAGTCTTCCGTGCAGCTTTTCCGAACTGGTTGACAGGAACTTGGCTAATTTTGGTCTGAGACTTCCATGTCCTCAAGCGTGCCGCGTTTTCAAGTTTCTTCTCGATGGATGATGCGTTGGCGCTCATTCTTTCTCTCCATCTTCGACAGGCGGGGTTTCCGAACTGATGCGTTTTCCGAGCGAGACCACACTGGGTCGCCGAGTTCGAACCTCCCCGAGTCGGTTGTTCAATTTTTGGAGTTCGTCCTCATAGTATTTTTTTTGTCGAGCTTGTAGTGCCCGCGTTTCTTGGAGCTCCTCGTTCGCAATCCGTGCCTGTTCGCGGTATTTCAGAATTTCGCGTTCCAACACCTGGATCAAAATCTGCTTCTGCTCTCCGTCTGATTGCGCGTCGGTAATTGCTTGCTTAGACCTGGTCTTATCAAGCTGACTCGAAGCGGTTTGTTCAATTGCAGAAAACAACGAGCGTATCTCTTCTTTCAACGTGTTGTTGTGTGGGGCGTCTAACGTGCCACGACTAAACGAGCGAAAGTTAAGGATGGCGGGGTGCTTTTGAAGTGTGTAGCGGCATTGAGATTCGTGCATCCATTGCGAAAGACCCCGCATGTCTTTGGGAAAGTAGTCTAGTTGCAATTCGTCGTTTTCATCGCAGACACAACGCCCTTCATCGTTTCTAACCCATGGAATGCCGGTCTCAATCCACAATCTCAAGATGATGAGCTTTGCTTCGATAGCTTCTCGGGCCTGCAACGCAAGCGGTGATTTTGTGTCCTTGAGCTTAGTCATTTCGGGAGTTCGTCTCTAATCGTCGTCCAACTGTCGTCGAAACGTTGGAACAGGACACGAGAGCCTTCGGCCATAGTCTTCTCCGACTCAATCACTTCCTTGAGCGTTTCGATAAGCGCTTGCGCCTGCTTGCGAAGTGCGGTCGGTAGACGCTTGTCGTTGGCAGTTTTGAGGGCGGCTTCCATTTCCTCTTCGAAAATAGAGAGTCCGACTTCAGTCGAGATGGAGTGGACGCACCCACTGCACATGCTTGGGCAAGCCAGTTCGATTCTCAGACGCTCGCCGTCAAAGCAGTTCGATTGCTCCTTGGTTTTGCCGGCGTCTCCAGCCATGCAAATGGTGTTCCCTTCGACCAATCGATAGCCGCGCTGCTCGAGCTCGTCTGCAATCAACTCAGCCTTCTGGGGGAGGGGAGCGAGCTTGAAGTTTTCCGGCAGAGACAACCTCTTCAGTAGCGCGTTTACCACCCGGGCGAACCCTCCTCCGAAGCGGCGTTGCCCGGCGAGCAGGTCGGTGAGGATTTCTATTAGATAAAGCTTCCGTTCCTCTCTCAGCATGCTTGCGATGTTGAGTGCCTCAGTCTCATACTCGGCATAGTGTGCCTTGATACTGTCTTCTGGAAGGCCATTAGCTTTGTCCCGATAGTAGGCGAGCAGACTTTCTATGGAGAAGTCCTTCATGTATTGCTGCAACGCCAGCAGTTCCGCGGAGTCGAACCTGTGCACATAGAGGGTCATGAATGTGCGCCTGAAAGGCATCTGCCTACCCAGGAAAATCGTGGGGTCAATGCCGGCCAGCCGAAAAAAAACGTTAGACGCTTCGCGAGCATTGAAAATCGGTCGCTCGGACTTGAATCCTATCTCCGTGAATGGTGGAAACTCAAAGAGCTTTTCTGTTCGAGCGATTTCCACGTCTGTTTTGACAGATACTGCAGATGTGAACAGTGGCCGAGCAATCTGAAAAATCTCTTCGAGAAAACTTACTGCGTCAGCAACTAGCTGATTGCACCAAGAGGTAGCGTATGCCCCGATAGATTTCTGAATGTACGTCTCTATACGGTGAAATGGAATTTTTTCTGACACTTTAACGCAGCATCCGTGATAAAGGCCATAAGGCTTTTTACTTTTCCCTCCCCCGAGGATTTCTCCAGGCCTGCGACCAAGATTCGTCGCGATGTTAAAGTAAAGAGCGAACAATGTGGTATTGACAAGTGTAGAAGCAGAGTTGTCGCCGTATCTGCTCGCCTTGCTAACCCGAAAAGGAACGCCAGCGGAAGCGAGAATGCTGTTGGCTTTTTTGACGACCTCTAAAGTAAAAGGTCGGGGGAACGCGCGCTTCAGACTAATTTTCGACTCCAGCGAATCTCTTAGGAGTCTGAGCACCTCCAGGATTGCATCCTTGTAATCATATTGCCAGCGCAACGCTTCCTTGAAGCCTGCAACGGCAACGTGGAGGGGCATGTTGGGAGTCGCATGGGGACCGGGTGCCTGCCCTGCCTGTTGCGCACTTTCCTTCGCCCATGTATCGATTTCCTGTGCCAAAGCATCCAACGATGCAGTTGGAGCGTCGCCCTGATGCGAGGGGGTAGCGATGTCCTGCCCAGAAGCGCTCTGAACGTTGTCTCTGGTAGCCACTGTGTGGTCGTCGGAGGAAACCGTAAGAAGCTTCTTCAATGTGCGGGCGCGGCGCTTGTCACCAGCGGCTAATTCCCCCCCCATTTTAGGAAATGGATGAAATCGAATGCTGTCGAACCGGTCCTCTAACGACGCTAGTCTGTTGATAGTAGCCAGCGTCCTCTGATGCTCTTTTCTGGTAGGGCCGGTGCGGGTAGGCTTGTCGAAGGATTCAAAAGCGGGTATTTGCTTTGTGACCGTGGCCGTGCGAAACCAACGTGGAATATCGTTACCGTTAATTGGTAGTCCTATCATAAAAGATAGGGCCTCGGGCGAGAACGACCACGTTCCGTCATCACGTGGTGTAGCGATGACGAAAAGACGTTCTGGATCTTGCAGGATGTTTGTCGCTTCCTGAAGGAGCGCCGTCTGATACTGTATCAAGTCCCACCACCCTTGTTCGGAGACTTCCGCAGACAACTGGTGAACGTCCTCACGCCCGAGCTCAGCCAGCCGGGTGAAGCCGCGCCGAAGCATCCAGCAGTAGGTGAGAGTTGTGAGCCTTATGGTGTCGGTGAACGCTTGAGAGGCTCCGCCTTCATTGTCTTTTAGTGCGGAGTTGGCCGCATTCAGCATGGGTGGAAACAAATGAGGAAAATCCGTTAGCCTGTGGATACCCGTGTGAATGCCTACGCCGCCGGTTGCGTTCACTAGGAATGCGCGCGTATCAAATTCGCGGACCTTGGAGCCTCGAAACTTGATGCTCTCAGACACGTCAATCCGTATGAATGTGTCATCGAAGTCGCTGAGGAATCGCCAGCTTTTTTCGGGTCTTCGCGGAAAAGTGTGATGGTTTTTCATGATGAAAATGTCGGAGAGCCAATCTGGGCAAGGGTTTGCGCGTCTTGATGGCCTCGCGAAATCGGGCATGATTTCGCGATGGCTACTTCACGCAAACTCAAGCGTCTTTCCGACGCATACCGGTTCGACGGGTTCCGTCCTTGCGAAGCGCTGCGCGGTCTCTTCGGTGATCGCATGGCACGCGTCGTCACGCTGGTTCGGCGCTCAAAAAAACGGCCTGCAAGGGATGTGGTCGACAGTGCCCGATCCACGATCGCAGGCTGCGTCGCATTCGAGATCTGCCGAACGGCGATGTACGGATTTACCTGGAACTCGAAGCTCGTCGGGTCCGCTGTCGATGCGATGGCAGCGTGAAAGGCGAACGACTGAGCTTTCTGGCGGACAACTCTCACTACACGAAGCGCTTCGCGTGGTACGTCGGTCGTCGCTGTCGCGAGAGCACGATCAAGGACGTGGCTGACGAACTGCAATTGCATTGGCACACGGTCAAGGACCTCGAGATGCAGTACATGCGGGCGCAACTGGAGCGGTTCGGCACGCCCGGGCCGAAGGTCATCGGCATCGACGAGATTTCGATTGGCAAGGGACAGACGTACCGCATTGTTGTGAGCGACCTGATACGGGGCCGTGCAATCTGGTTTGGTGGCGAAGATCGAAAGGAGGCCAGCATGCATCAGTTCTATGACTGGCTGGGCGAGAAAAAAGCCCGCGGCATCCGGCTTGTCGTGATGGACATGTGGCGACCGTTTTACAACGTCGCGCAGGAACGCGTGCCGCATGCGGCCATCCTGTACGACAAATTCCACGTCATAAAGCAGCTCAACGAAGCCCTGGATGAAGTGCGCAAGAGCGAATACGCTCGCCTGCAAGGCGAGCAGCGGCGCTACATCAAAGGCCAGAAGTACGTTCTGCTCAGTCATCGCGAGAACCTGTCGATGGAAGGCAGGAACTCGTTGAAGACGCTTCTCGCAGCGAACCGACGTCTGAATACCGCGTACCTGCTCAAGGAGTCGTTCGGGCAGTTGTGGGACTACGAGCGCGAAGGCTGGGCGCGTCGCTTCTTCGAGAACTGGAAATCCAGCCTGAAGTGGCAGCGTTTGAAGCCCTACGAGAGGTTTGCGGCGATGGTCGAGCGTCATTGGGACGGGATTGCTTCCTATTGCAAGCCAGAAAACAAGGTGCCGCTCGGATTCGTTGAGGGACTCAACAACAAGGTTCGGGTTATCCAGCGACGCGCGTACGGATTGCGAGATGAGGAATATCTGCGCCTGAAGATCCTCACTTGCATGCTGCCTCGAATCTGAAAAATGGCGATTTTTCATCACACTTTTCCGCGAAGATCCCTTTTTCTTCGTACGGTAACGTTGTCGGTGAAGTTGCCGCGATTTGTCTAGCTTGATTTCGCATATCCTGCCTCGAAGCGCTTAAGTTCTTGAGAGAGGGGGCCTACGGCAACGACCTGGTAAAGGGCGCAGCAGAAGACAATGCGAGGTAGGTGTCTCGCGACAAACCTCTCATGTCCTGCCTGCACTAGGGCGGGCAAGTTCCGGGTGTAGAGTCGGTATTGCAATGCGATATGTGCCACCTCTGGCTTGCCGATTCGGAAAGGCATCTTGCCGAAGGAATCTACCCAGCGGTCTGCGATGCAGTCGACTCCCTTGTCCTCGAGCGTGCTCGGTGGAAAGAGGAGGAGATTATTTTTCTTCACTCTTGCCAGTTGTTTGGCGTCGAGCTTGTCTTTGCGGCCCGTTGCATAGAAAACGCAATCGGAGAGCAACGTCACGTACTTCAGCAGGTTCGCCTCGCCGAGTAGGCGAATGATTGTGCTGTTCAAGTACACAGTAGTGACGTCTGCCGCGGCATGCCCTAAGAAGAGTTGCGTCTGGATAATGTCTCTGCCAGACGCCAAATATCGAGTGTGCGCGGCCCGATGTCTCAAGTCTGAAAACGAGAATTCTTCAAGCCTCGTCAGCCGGCAAAATATTTTCAAATATGCGGGTAGCTTGCCAACATCAAAAAGAATGGTTGGAGTCTTGCGCATGACAAATCGCATTGATACGAAAATAGATTTAGACCTGGTTTTAAAGTATTTGTCGATGTTTCGTCTGTGCTGCATTAAGAGCTCAAGGGCATGCATACAGAGGGGGTCGGTTACTTTCTTTGATGGCAGCGTCGAGAATCCCTCCTCCAGTTCGTCCTCTCCCTCATCGTCTGCTTCCGCCAAATCTATGTCATCGGCTTCGGGTAAATCTGTTAGTTCCGCCTTTTGAATCTGACCGGTTTTATGTTTCACGCCTTGAATCGTATAACCTGAGTCATCTTCGACAATGTTCTCAAGACTAACGGTCATCAATGTAGCCCAATTCCAGCCGATATTATCTAAGAGAAGGATGACGCAAGCGGTTACCACTGTTCTCGGTAAGTAATGCCGAGAGAGCAGCATCGAAAAGGTCTCGCGTTGAAGGCAGTTCGGCAACGACCAAAACTGGGTGAGCTTTTCAGGGAAAACTAATGGGATTAGATTCCCTTTATGGGATTCCGCCTTATCAATGACGTATGTGTGGAGATGTAGTAAATCTTCCGGAGAAATCCGTGCCCATCTGTTACTCGGCAAACTTCCTCGCGCTACGGCATTTCTGATGCGCTTGGAAATCGATTCGGGCAATTCCGTATTGCTAAGCCGTTCGAGGTGTTTTACCAGTTTGTCGTGCTGCGTGATTATCTGTTCACATACAGCTCGTGTTTCGGTAACCGATTTCTGAAGAATCGCCTTTGCTTTCTCTTCGCGCTCAGCAAGGTCTTCGAAATCAATCGAACTCAATTCTTTTGCAAGAAAATTTTCGTCGAAAATGTCGTTGACGTAGACATTATGCTCAGGAGCTTTGGTTCTGCGAACTTCTTTGTGTCTGCTCGTTAGCTTAATGTTTTTTATAAGCTCTCCGTCCGCGAGTGGCGTCCGACACTGCACAAGGAAGTGCTTGAAATTTCTAATCTCGTTTGATTGACTTACCCCGCCATAGCCGTCTAAGACATCGTCGAGATGAGAAATCAGCTTTGAAAGGTCACGTGGGAATAACTTGGCGATAGCCGTGTTGAATATATGTTTGACGTCCGGGTTGTGCGCAGATCTATTCAGCAATCGGATAAGCCGTTTAGCCCGGACTTCTGAAATCAGGCACTCCGAACTCGCGAGCATCTCTTCAAGGAGTCCGCCTCGTCGATAACCGGTGCTCAACAAATCTAAAGTTTTGACTACTGGAGTCTCGACGTCGCCACGAGTCCGGATGCACGACAGCTTGAGGGTGCGTTTGGACCATACATGTGTGGTTTGTTCGACGGCTTCCACGACGCTTCCCTCCACCGGTTTGGGGTGTGGCGGGCGTGAGATGAGGCTTCACACGCGACAGACAGGTGCCTGCGGTGCCTTACCCGCTAGAAGTAGCATAGGAAGCTGAAAAGGCTTATCAAATAAGGGTTTACCGCTGGTCGGTCAGTCAGTCGAGCATCTGGCGCGATATAACAAACCGTACTCGCCGTACGAGTGTCCCTTCAGATAGACGGGCGCCGCCGCCGCGAGCATGCCCGTGCGCGCGTCGGTCAGCGTGACGAATTGCGGCGCCCAACCGGTGTCGGGAACCGCGCATTGCGTCGCGTTGAGCGCGCTCAGAAACTCGTGCCGCAAAAACGGCGTGGGCTGCGGCTGCGCGGCGAGGAGGGCGTTCCACTCGGCGGCGTCCACCTCGGAGGGCGAGGCCAGAATGCCCGTGCGATAATCGATACGTTGCTGGTTCAATCTGAGTGACTGTATGCAATGACCGGCGCGGCGCTCTGAAACTGAAGCTGCCACGTCGTTCGTTGAGTTCGTTTATCCGGTTTGTTCAATCCCGTCGAGCCATCGAGCCGCGGTACCGCGAGCCGTGAAGGCTTGCCTGTCGATCCTGCCATGAAGACCCGAATCGCTCTTGCTCAAATCAATGTCACCGTCGGCGACTTCGCCGGCAACGTCGCGAAGATCGTCGTCGCCGCGCGCGCCGCGCACAGCGATGGTGCGAAGCTGCTGGTCGCGCCTGAACTCGCGCTGTCGGGTTATCCGCCCGAAGACCTTCTGCTGCGCCCCGCGTTCTACACCGCGAGCGCGGCCGCGTTGGCCGATCTCGCCGCACAGTTGAAGCCGTTCACCGGTCTGCATGTGATCGTCGGCCATCCGCTGCGCGACGGGTCGGACAACCTCGCGCACCGCCCGGCGAACGGCCATGGTAATGCAAACGCGCCGATCGAGCGCGGCGTGCCGCCAGTCGATACGTTCAATGCGGCGTCGCTGATCGTCGACGGCGAAGTGAAGGGCACCTATCGCAAGCAGGATCTGCCGAACACCGAAGTGTTCGACGAGAAACGCTACTTCGCCTCCGACCCGCAGCCGTTCGTGTTCGAACTCGACGGCGTCAAGTACGGTGTCGTGATCTGCGAGGACGCGTGGCATGCGTCGGCCGCGCAGATGGCAAAGGCCGCGGGCGCGCAGGTGCTGCTGATTCCGAACGGCTCGCCGTACCACCTGAACAAGGAAGCGGTGCGCTTCGACATCCTGCGCGCGCGCATTCGCGAAACCGGTATTCCGATGGTCTACGTGAACATGGTCGGCGGCCAGGACGAACTCGTGTTCGATGGCGGTTCGTTCGTGCTCGACGCGCGGGGCGAACTCGTCGCGAAGCTCGCGCAGTTCGAGGAAGCCACGGCTGTCGTGGAGTTCGACGCTGGCACGCCGCTGCCGGCCGCGATCGCGCCGGAGCAGTCGATCGAAGCGCAGGTCTACGCGGCGCTCGTGATGGGCGTGCGCGACTACATCGGCAAGAACGGTTTTCCTGGTGCTTTGATCGGTCTGTCGGGCGGCGTCGATTCGGCGCTCGTGCTGGCCGTTGCATGCGATGCGCTCGGCGCCGACAAGGTACGCGCGGTGATGATGCCGTCGCGCTACACGGCCGATATCTCGACCAGCGACGCCGCCGAGATGGCGCGCCGCGTCGGCGTGCGCTACGACGAGATCGCGATCGCACCGATGTTCGATGCGTTCCGCGGCTCGCTCGCCGAGGAGTTCGCGGGCCGCGCCGAAGATGCGACCGAAGAGAACATTCAGGCGCGCATTCGCGGCACGCTGCTGATGGCGCTGTCGAACAAGTTCGGCTCGATCGTGCTGACCACCGGCAACAAGAGCGAGATGGCGGTCGGCTATTGCACGCTGTACGGCGACATGGCCGGCGGCTTCGCGGTGATCAAGGACATCGCGAAGACGCTCGTGTACCGGCTGTGCCGCTATCGGAACGCGGCCACCACGTTTGCGACGCGCGACGTGATTCCCGAGCGGATTCTGACGCGCGCGCCGTCCGCTGAGCTGCGCGAGAACCAGACCGACCAGGACAGCCTGCCCGAATACGAAGTACTCGACGCGATCATGCGCATGTATATGGAGGAGGACCGTTCGCTCGCGGAGATCATCGCGGCGGGTTATCGGGTCGACGACGTGAAGCGCGTCACGCGCCTGATCAAGATCAACGAGTACAAGCGCCGTCAGGCGCCGATCGGCATTCGCGTCACGCATCGCGCGTTCGGCCGCGACTGGCGTTATCCGATCACGTCGCGCTACACCGAACCGGTGGAGTGAAAGACGACACCCGCGCGCGGATGCCGCAATGCATCCGGCGCGGCGTAGAATAAAAATCATCCTTTTCCTTTCCACTCTTCCCATCAAGAGACGAGGTTCGCCATGAAGCGCATCACCGCAGTCATCAAACCGTTCAAACTCGACGAAGTGCGCGAGGCCCTCGCGGAAGTCGGCCTCACCGGCCTGACCGTTACCGAGGTCAAGGGGTTCGGCCGCCAGAAAGGGCATACCGAGCTCTATCGTGGTGCGGAATACGTGGTCGACTTTCTGCCGAAAGTGAAGATCGAAGTCGTGGTCGCGGACAGCCAGTGCGATCAGGTCATCGACGCGATCATCGGCGCGGCGCGTACCGGCAAGATCGGCGACGGCAAGATCTTCGTCGCGGACGTCGAGCGCGTCATCCGTATCCGTACCGGCGAAGAGAACGAAGCAGCGGTATAAGCCGACGCAATCACGCACCGGCCCGGTGCGCGCAACGGCAAAAACCGTGCGCCGAATAAAAAACGGCGCAATACCCTTGCGGATATTGCACCGATACGCGCCTCTCGCAGCAGCGTGAAAAAGATTCTCTCGAAGAAACTTGTATTACACCCCGAGGGATGACCCTCGGGGCGTACCGTTCGCTTAGAACGAGTGCTGGATACCTGCGTACACGCCGCTTTGCTGGCGGCCTTGCAGCGGGTTGTCCGTTGCAGCGGCGAAGCCCGCATTGTTCGCGTTCAGACCGAAGTTAGCATTGCGGCTGTTGCGCACCGTCGCTGCCTGCAGGTCGAGCAGCGTGCGCTTCGACAGGTTGTACGAACCGCCGATCGTGTAGATCGTCGCATTGCCCGCGCCGTTGTTGCCGTTCACGTGGTAGACCGCCGCGATCAGCGCTGCAGCCGGCGTTGCCTGCCACGTCACACCGCCCCATTCGTGATCGAGCGTGGTCGGCTGACCGGGCAGAACGCCCGTTGCGCCTGCCGAACGGACTGCCTGATAAGCGGCCTGAATCTTGAACTGGCCGAGGAACACGTTCAGCAGAGCCGAGTACTCGCGCGATGCAGCGAATACGCCGTTGGCCGTGTTAGCCGTATTGATACCGTTGTTGGCGACCGGGCCACCCCACAACTGGCCGTTCGCCGGGTTGCGGATTTCGTCGTACAGACCGCGGATCTGGAAGAGCGACGTCGTGTAGGTGACCTGCGCGCCAGCTTCGCGACCTTGCGGCGTCGAGCCGTTACCGTTCCAGCTCGTCGCGTTCGACAGCGCGTACTGACCGTAGAAGTCAAAGCCTGCGATCTTCGGCGACTGGTACGCGAAGTTGTTGCTCGACTGCGGCCAGTTGCGGCCACGTACCAGCGATGCCGACGACCAGTTCGACTGACCGAACGGGTCGAAGTCCCACACGCCGTTCGAGATGAAGAGCATGCGGCCCATCGTGAACGTACCATACTGGTTGTTCGAAATACCGACCGTTGCCCAGCGATTGAAGAGACCGCCGCCGCCGGGACCTGCACCCGTCATCGTGTTGAACGCGCCTTCCAACTGGAACAGGATCTTGTTGCCGGCGCCAATGTCCTCGACACCCTTCATGCCCCACAGGCTGGTGCCCCAGTCGCCGCTTTCCGCCTTGAAGCGGTTCGAGCTGGTGTTGGCCGCGCCGTTGGCGTTAGCGCCGGTCGGGACGCCGGACATGTACTCGAGACCTGCATCCAAACGGCCATACAGCGTGACGCTACTCTGAGCGTGTGCAACAACGCCGGCCGACATCAGCGCAGCGACGAGCAAAGCTTTCTTCATCTTCTCCTCCATACCCTGTCAAAAAAAAGAAACCCAGTACTGCGAGTGGTGTTCGGACGCGATAAGCACCGAACAGAAAGCGGTACCAGGGGAGAGTGGCGGGTGGATAGGGATTCTCCTGCCATGACATGTAGCGTCGAGCTATCTTTGCGTCATGCCGATCCCACGCCGACCGGTTCTCCTCTGTGTTTTGAAGTGAAACTACTTTTAATCAACTTTGTTTTGGTACTTTGGTTACCAATTTATCAAAAATAACTTTAACTGGGAGAAGAAATTAGTACCGCCAACAGGGGGTGTCGCCAAATTGCAATACGAATGTGGGCTGGGACCCGAAGGAGTTCCTCGGGAAAAGGCGCAGAGCCTTGTCCGGCAAGGGAATCGCGGCTTGGAAGGGGTCGTATTAAGGATTGTCACTATTGACGAGTCAAAAGCGGCAGGTTAGGGCGAAAACTCGGTCTGAATGGCCCGTTTTGTGGGATTTTCGGCGCTTTTTCGTCGTTCGAATGGCCGGGCGGAAGGACATGGTGAAAACGAAAAAGGCGCTCGTAAGCGCCTTGTAAAACTACATTGACTACATTTTCTATGCCATTCGCATCATAAGTCGCGGGTAATTTTATTACTTGAGACTGCCCGACAGGAATTGCTTCAGACGTTCGCTCTTCGTGTTCCTGAACACTTCGTCGGGATGGCCTTCTTCCTCGACGCGGCCCTGGTGCAGAAACATCACGTGGTTCGACACGTTGCGCGCGAAGCCCATTTCGTGCGTGACGACGATCATCGTGCGGCCCTCCTCGGCGAGCTTCTGCATTACCTTCAGCACTTCGCCGACGAGTTCCGGGTCGAGCGCGGAGGTCGGCTCGTCGAACAGCATCACGTCGGGGTGCATCGCCAGCGCCCGCGCAATCGCGACACGCTGCTGCTGGCCGCCCGACAGATGCGACGGATACTGCTTCTCGAGACGCGGCGCGAGACCGACCTTCTCCAGATATTCGCGCGCGCGGTCCTCGGCTTCCTTGCGCTTCAGACCGAGCACATGCACCGGCGCCTCGATGATGTTCTCGAGCACGTTCATGTGCGACCACAGGTTGAAGTGCTGGAACACCATCGAAAGCTTGGTGCGCACACGCTGCAACTGCTTCGGGTCCGACACGCGCAACGCGCCGTCCCTGGCGGTCTGCGTGCGCACTTCCTCGCCGTCGACGAAAATGCGCCCCGCGTTCGGCTGTTCGAGAAAGTTGATGCAGCGGAGCATCGTGCTCTTGCCCGAACCGGACGAACCGATCACGCTGATCACGTCGCCGGCATTGGCTTTCAGCGACACGCCCTTGAGGACTTCGTTGTCGCCGTACTTTTTGTGAAGCTCGTCGACGAAGAGCTTCTGCTTCTTGGAGTTCATCAGGATCCTTAACGAGCTTGCTTGTCCAGGGACGCGCAGTTACTTGCCTTGCGGCCGCAGGTAAGCGAGCCAGCGACGCTCGGCGCGGCGGAACAGCCACACGAGCGCGAAAGAAATACACAGATACAGCAGCGCGGCGATGCCGAACGCATTGAACGACTGGTACGTCGCGGAGTTCACGTCGCGCGCGATCTTCAGGATGTCCGGCACCGTGGCCGTGAACGCGACGGTGGTCGCGTGCAGCATCAGGATCACTTCGTTGCTGTAGTAGGGCAGTGCGCGGCGCAGCGCCGACGGCAGAATCACGCGCCGGTACAGCGTGAACGACGACATGCCGTACGCGCGCGCCGCTTCGATCTCGCCGTAGGGCGTCGCCTTGATCGCGCCCGCGAAGATTTCGGTCGTGTACGCGCAGGTATTCAGCGTGAACGCGAGCAGCGTGCAGTGCATGCCGTCGCGAAAGAACGCGTTGGTCAGCTCGTTGTTGCGGATGATCTCGAGGCTGTAGAGACCCGTGTAGCACAGCAGCAGCTGCACGTAGAGCGGCGTGCCGCGGAAGATATACGTATAGAGCCACACGAGGCCCGCGAGCCATTTCTTCTTCGACACGCGCGCGACCGCGAGCGGCACCGACAGGCAGAAGCCGAGGCCGATCGACACGACCAGCAGCCATAACGTGATCGCGACGCCGGTGAAGCGATAGCCGTCGGTGAACAGATAGTTGCGCCAGTATTGCTGAATGATCTCGATCATAGATCCGCCTTTCGCACGCCGGTCGAGTAACGCTTTTCGAGGTAAATCAGCACGAAGTTCGATACGGTGGTGATGACGAGATAGATCGCCCCCGCGAGCAGGGTAAAGAAGAAGAACCGCAAGGTACCCTTGCCGGCGTCCTGCGAGGCCTTGACGACGTCGGCGAGACCGATGATCGACACGAGCGCGGTCGCCTTGACCATCACCTGCCAGTTATTGCCGATGCCCGGAAGCGCGAAGCGCATCATTTGCGGGAACATCACGCGCGAGAACACCTGCCAGCTCGTCATGCCGTAGGCAACGCCCGCTTCGAGCTGGCCGCGCGGCACCGCGATAAACGCGCCGCGGAACGTCTCGGTGAAGTACGCGCCGTAGATGAAGCCGAGCACCGCGACGCCGGCCACGAACGGGTCGATGTCGATCTGCTCCCAGCCGAGCGCGTCGGTCAGGTTGTTCAGCCAGATCTGGATGCTATAGAACAGCAGCAGCATCAGCACGAGATCGGGCACGCCGCGCACGAGCGTCGTATACACCGTGCCGATGCCGTTCGACAGACGGTTCTTCGACAATTTCGCCGCCGCGCCGAGCAGGCCGAGCACGAACGCGAGCGCGAGCGAGAACACCGCCAGCTTGACGGTTTGCCAGGTGCCGCTGAGAAGCAGCGGGCCGTAGCCTTGAAGGAACATAGGTAGTCCACGACGATGCGCTACGCGCACCGCGAAAGACGCGGTCCGCGTAGCGCCGCGTCGGGGACGAGCGCCTGGCTCGCCGTGATCCGCAGCGCACAGCGTGCCGCTGTGCAAATCATGCTGCAGAAACGTTGGTGCTCCTGCAGCGCGCTTGTGGGACTTTCGTCTCGGATTGTTTTGAATCTACTGCCTGGTGAATCTACTGCCTGGTGTCGCCACCTTCGTTGCCGCTTTCACTGCCACCGGCACGAGCCGGCTTACCACGCAGTATCCTGCCTGTTTCGCTCAACGGCCGGGATAAATGTCGAAATCGAAGTACTGCTTTTCGAGCTTCTTGAACGTGCCGTCCTGATGAACCTCGGCGAGCGCCTGATTGAACTTCGCCTTCAGCTCGGCATCGCCCTTGCGCAGACCGATCGCGGTGCCTTCGCCGATCGTCTGCGGATCCTTCACTTCCGGACCGGCCCAGGAGAACCCTTTGCCGCGCGGCGTCTTCAGAAAACCGGCGTCGGCCTGCACTTCGTCCTGCAGCGCGGCGTCGAGGCGCCCCGACGCGAGATCCGCGTACACCTCGTCCTGATTCTGGTACGACACGACGAGCACGCCCTTCGGCTCCCACCAGGCCTTCGCGTACTGTTCCTGCGTCGAACCCTGCTCGACGCCGACGTGCTTGCCTTTCAGCGATTCAGGGGTGGGCCGAAGCGGCGAACCGGTTTTCGCAATCATGCGGGCGGGCGCGTCGAACATCCTGTCGGAGAAGTCGATCTGCTCGCGGCGCTTGTCGGTGACGCTCAGCGAGGAAACGATCGCGTCGAACTTGCGAGCTTTCAGCGCCGGGATGATGCCATCGAGATCCTGCGCGACCCACACGCACTTCACGTTCATCTTCGCGCACAGCGCGCGGGTCAGATCGGCATCGAAACCGACGATGTCGCCATCAGGCGCCTTCGATTCGAATGGCGGATAACTGGCGTCGACCCCGATGCGCACCGTTTTCCATTCTTTCGCCGTCGCGCCGGTGGCCATGACTGCCAGAGCCACGCACAGTGCGAACTTCTTCATGTTTCTCCTGAATCAAACTGATCGTCGTAATAACACGACTCGACGAGCACCGGCCGAGGGCCGACGGTCGCTATTCTAGGCGGTCAAAATTGCCGTGCCGCAGGGATTGTCGCCGCGCTCTGGTCGTCCTTGCGCGGGCGGTTCGTCCGACGTGGCGCGCCGGTCCGGCGCGTTCGGTGCTTATCGGGCGTGGCTCGCACGGTGTGGTGCCGAGTCGAAGCCCGTCGCGCACCGGTTGCGGCCGGCCCGCCGAGGCTTGCCGGCGCGGCCTGCACGTCCCGCGGGACGTCCACGCGGCTTGAAAAGCGCGGTATTTTACCCGAAGAGCGGCAAGCTGCCAGCGCAGCGCGGCATCGAGCGGCAAGACGCCGTGCAACGCGTTGTGCGTGCGCGACGCCGGCGCGGTTTTGCGGGCGCCGGGCATCCGGGCGCCGGGCTTTCCGCGCGATGGGCTCGCCGGTCGCGCGATTGCATGCAGCGATGGAACGCTGCGGTGCGGTTGCGTACGATTGTTATGGGGGGGCGCAACCCCTACATTCCCGGCATCGCTCTGATTGATTACTTACCGGGAGACTTTCCATGATTGAGATTCGCCGCTCCGCAGAACGCGGTCACGCGAACCACGGCTGGCTCGACTCGTATCACAGCTTCTCGTTTGCCGATTACCGCGACCCCGAGCACGTGCACTTCGGGCCGCTGCGCGTGATCAACGAAGACCGCATCGCCGGCGGTAAGGGTTTCGGCGCGCACGGGCATCGCGACATGGAGATCGTCACGTATGTGCTCGAAGGCGCGCTCGCGCATCGCGACAGCATGGGCAATGGCTCGACGATCCGTCCCGGCGACGTGCAGCGCATGAGCGCGGGCACCGGCGTGCAGCATAGCGAGTTCAACGCGTCGAGCGACGAACTCGTGCACTTGCTGCAGATCTGGATCATCCCGGGCCGCGCGGGCGACCAGCCCGGCTACGAGGAAAAGCGCTTCGACGCCGACAGCAAGCGCGGCCGCCTGCGTGATCGCGTCGCCCGACGGCCGTGACGGCTCGGTGACGATCCATGCGGACGCGTCGATCTACGCGGGACTGTTCGACGGCGCCGAACACGCGACGTTCGCGCTGCCGGCGGGGCGCCTCGGCTATCTGCACGTCGCGCGCGGCACGCTGAGCGTGAACGGCACGGTGCTCGAGGCGGGCGATGCCGCGAAGCTCAGCGACGTCGACACGGTGACGCTGGAAAAGGGCGACGACGCGGAAGTGCTGCTGTTCGATCTGGGTCAGTTGAACGGCTGATTCAAGCAGTTGATTCGCGCGGGCCGCCGATCGAGCGGCGAGCAGCGCCAAAGAGCAACGCCACGGAAAACCTCGTCCGTGGCGTTTTTCTATTAGCGAGGCGCCCTCCCTGGTCCGCCTCGCGAATGCGCCGCTTATTGATTGGCGGCCGGCGCCGACGCGGCGCCCTTGTGATGCTCCCAGCGCTCGCGCATCTTCTCGTGACGCTGCTCCATCCGCGCGAAGCGCTGCTTCAGCGCCGTGCTGACGGTGGTCTTCTGCTGGTCGTTCAGGCCGTTATAGAACTTCAGCCACGCGTCGGTGGTTTGCTGACGCAGTTGCGCGTCCTTCTGCTCGATCTGCTGATGCGTCGCGGCCATCGCGTTCAGATCGAGGATCGGCTGTTGCTGTGCGGCCTTGAACTGGTCTTGAACCTGCTTGTGGTTGGCGCGCATCGCTTCGTGGTTCTGCTTCATCGTATCGAGCGCGTTTTGCCACAGCTTTTCCTGATCCGCGTTCAGCTTTAGCCGGTCGTGGAGTTGGGTCAGTTCCTTCATGAAGTGGCCATGCCAGCCGCCGGGCCCGCCGTGCGCCTGCTCGGCGGGTTGGGCGGCGTAAGCGGCGCCCGCGCCGATGGCGAGAGCGGTGGCAGCAACGGCGAGAACGCGCGACATCTTTTTGGTGGACATATGAGGCTCCTTGTAATGGAATAGCCGACGAAGCAACCGGTCTTTGGACTGCCTGCACTCGGTAAGGCACAGCGTAGAGAACCGGGTGCACCGCTGTGTTACGCGCCCGGACGCCGCTATTACCAGCAATTACGTGCGGCTTTCACCGTAACACCCGGTAACCCTTCAGACCGTTTGGAAAACGAAATCCCTTTTGGCTGCGCGTTAAACTTCATTCCATGGCTACTCAAATCCTGGTCGTCGACGACGACGTCGAACTGCGCGATCTGTTGCGCGACTATCTCGCCCGTCAGGGCATCGAAGTTTCGGTGCTGCACGACGCGGGCTCGCTCGAACGGCGCCTCGAGCGCGAGCGCCCCGACCTCATCGTGCTGGACCTGATGATGCCCGGCGTGGACGGCCTCACCGCGCTGCGCAAGCTGCGTGCGTCGGGCGATGATATCCCCGTCATCATGCTGACCGCGCGTGCGGACGACGTCGATCGTATCGTCGGGCTCGAACTCGGCGCGGACGATTACCTCGGCAAACCGTTCAATCCGCGCGAACTGCTCGCGCGCGTGCAGGCGGTGCTGCGGCGGCGCCGCACGCTGCCGTCGGCGGCCGCGCCCGAGCAGCGCGAGCCGTTCAGCTTCGGCCGCTTCACGCTGGATTTCCAGTCGCGCACGCTGCATCTCGAAGACAAGCCGCTCCCGCTGTCGGGCAGCGAGTTCGCGCTGCTGAAGATTTTCGTCAATCACCCCATGCGCACGCTCACGCGCGAGCGCCTGCTGGAACTGCTGCACGGTCCCGAGTACGACGGCACCGACCGCGGCATCGACGTGCAGGTGTGGCGCCTGCGTCGCATTCTCGAAACCGATCCATCCACGCCGCGCTTCATCCAGACCGTGCGCGGCCGTGGTTACGTGTTTGTGCCGGACGGCGAGCAGCATGCGTCGGCCCATTGATTCGCTGTTCGGGCGGCTCGCGCTGCTCGTCGTCGCGGTGCTGTTGCTGTCGCATTTCGCGTGGTACGCGCTGATGCGACTCGAACGTTCGCAACTGCAAACGCGCTACGCGGTCGAGGAAGCGACCTTCCTCGTCGACGCGGTGCGTCAGCACGTCGCCCGCACACCGGATCAACCGCTGCCGTCGCGTGTGAAGCTGGTCGACCCGGCGAGTCCGGACGTGCCGGCGCCCAGCGCGAACATGCCGCCGCCGCTCGCGCGTTTCGTCGAGGACGTGCGCGACCGCATGCCGGCCGACACCCAGGTGCGCGTCGGTCCGCCCGGCGCTCCGCCCATGCTATGGGTGCGCGCCGTGACCGATCAGAACTGGATCGTCGTGCCGGTGCAGCCGCTGCGCATGCCGCGCTCGCTCGACCGCACGGTCTTGTGGCTCGTCATCATTTTCTCGTTTGCGGTGATGGCGGCGCTGTTCGCTGCTTGGGCGCTACAGCGGCCGCTGCGCTTGCTCGCGCAGGCGGTGGCGCGCTTCGGTCGCGGGCTGCCGGTGCCACCGGTGCCCGAGCGCGGGCCGCGCGAGTTGCGGCAACTCACCCATGGCTTCAATCAGATGGTGCAGGAAGTCGCGCGCACCGAGAACGATCGCGCGGTGATGCTTGCCGGTGTCGCGCATGACCTGAAGACGCCGCTCGCGCGTCTGCGGCTGCGCGCCGAAATGATGGACGACGCGAAGACGCGCGACGGCGTCGTGCGCGACGTCGATTCGATGACGCATATCGTCGAGCAGTTCCTGCTGTTCGCGCACGACGGCGCGGACCGCAGCGAACCCGTGGAAGTGGATGCGCAGTGCGAGCGTGTCGTGCGCAGCTATCGGGCGGTGGCCACCAGTGCGCCGACCGTGCACACGGAACTGAACGCCGGGCCGTCATTTCTGCTGCCGGCGGCCACGCTCGACCGGATTCTGTCGAATCTGATCGACAACGCGCATGCGTATGGCGCGCCGCCGGTGGTCGTCGCGACCGCGCGCACACCGCAGAGCTTTACGCTATCAATTAGCGACAGCGGCACGGGCATCGCCGCCCAGGACCTGATCAACGCGAGCCGGCCGTTCGTGCGGCTCGATCCGGCGCGAGGCGGCAACGGCCATAGCGGGCTGGGCCTTGCGATCGTCGAGCGGCTCGTGCGGCGCGCGGGCGGTGAATGGGAAATCGGCAATCATGGCGGCCGCGGTTTGCGGGTGTTGATGAGTTTTCCGTTCGACGTGCTGCCGCGGGTCGCGACCGCCTCGGAAAACGCCTGGTAGAAGCAGGGGTGTTGGAGTCGCGATGCGCGCGCGAGGCGTCGGCATCGCGAGCGGCGAGAGCTCAGTCCGAAAACAGCGTATTCAACGCGTTCGCCGTTTCGCTATCGACGGTATTCCACGTCACCGATTCCGCCTCGAAGATATAGTGCGTCGTATATTTGCCGAGGCGCGCGAGTATTTCCTCCTGAATCAGTTCCGGCGCGACCTCCAGTTTCAGATACCACGCGGTCGACGACAGACGCGTCTGGAACGCGCCGTATTCGGCGAGCAGATGGTCGAAAGCATCAGCGTCGTGATCGCGACAGACGATCACCAGATTTCCCTTCATGCGAATCTCCCGTTAGTGCGGTAGTGACAATCCGATATCAGGATTGATGATACCTGCTTCGTTGCGGGAGGCTCGGCGTCGTTTTCAGCGCGGGGCAGGGTGTCGGCGTGGGTTGGCTGAGCGGAGAGGGCGATACCGTCGCGCGCTGAATATTTCGGCGAGCGTCAGGCATTCACCAGGCATTCACCGCGGTGCGCGTGGGCGGCGCCGTATCGTCGGGCGGCAGTGCTTCGGTGCGGTCGCGCCCGCCGGTCTTCGCCGCATACAGCGCGGTATCGGCGCGGCTCATGAGACGCTCAGGCAGATCGTCGGGCGACAGTTCGGTGATGCCGATGCTCACGCTCAGCCCCGCCGCGGCCGGCAGCTTCGGCGAGGGCACCGCTTTCAACCGCAGCCGCAGACGCTCGACGACTTCGCGCCCGCCCGTCAGATCGGTGGCCGGCAGCAGCAGGCCGAACTCTTCGCCGCCGAGCCGGCCGACCGCGTCGGAGCCACGCAGCTCGGCGCGACACGTATCGACGAAATGTTCGAGCGCGCGGTCGCCGGCGGCGTGGCCGAAGCGGTCGTTGATCTGCTTGAAGTGGTCGAGATCGGCGATCGCCATGCACAGCGGCTCGCGCCCCGCGTGCGCGCGATCGATCTCGTGGCGCAGCAGGTCGAGGAAATAGCGCCGCGACAGCGCGCCGGTCAACGCATCGTGCCGCGCCTCCGCCGACAGCAGCGTATTGGCCGACTGCAACTGCTCGGCGAGATCGCGTGTCGCGCGATGGTGGCGCCGCTCGCGCACGTAGGACACGGTGATCACCCACGCGAGCGCGACGGTGCCGGCCAGCGTCAGGAACACCAGCAGGTGGTCGCGCTTGTGGTTGCGCAGCAGCTCCGGCCACGCGGCGAGCGGATCGACCAGGTGCGCGGAGAGCCCCGAGTTCAGGCCGCCGCGGTTCTGATAGAGAGCCGGGGCCGGCCGTTCGATCATGCCGAACAGCTGCGCGGCGACCGACGCCGGCACCCACGGCGCCTGCTCACGCACTTGCGTGTCTTCGCGGATCAGCATGTCGGGGAACGTCTCCCGGCGGTAGATGATGCGCCGCTCGGCGGGGCTCATCAGCGTGACGCGCGAGTTCGGCAACGCGTGGCCTTCGAGCGCGCTGTTGTGCGCCATGATGATGACGCCGTTGTCGTCGGACACGAAGGTGCCCGCGTGCGCGACCCAGTGGCGCAACCGCGCGATGCCGACCTTCGCGACCACCGCGCCGACCAGCAGCCCGTCCGCATACACCGGCGCGGCGATAAAGATGCCCGGCTCGCCGCTCGCGCGACCCACGCCGTAGGCTTCGGAGAATGCGCCGAGCAGCGCGTTGGTCAGATAGCCGCGCGCGCGCATGTCCACGCCGACGAACGATTGCTGCGCACCCTCGGGGTTCGACATCGTGCCGCTCGACGCGACGCAAATGCCGTTCGCGTTGACGATCCAGACCTGATCGAGCCCGGAGAAGCCCTGCGCTTCGTGCAGGAACCTGCTGACCCCGGCCATCTTCGGATCCTTGAGCAAGGCGGCTCGCAAGGCGGGTTCCGCCGCCTCGCTGTTCACGGCATAATTCTGCGATTGCACGAGGGCACGCTGGACCACGTCCATTTCGGCCATGGTTGCGGGGATGGCGCGGGACATCGCGAGGTCGCTGGCAATCACTTCAGCCATGTTGTCGACGATCGACGTGGACATTTGCCGCTGCGTGTGCAACGCCGCGTCCAGCTCTTGCTGTACCATCCGGTCCGCGACCATGCCAGCCACGAACCAGCAGACGAGTACGATCAGCACGAAGCTGACCGGCCCGGCTACCTGGCGCAAGGTTGTCCTGTTCATCGACCCTCTGATCCGTCTGGCTGTGACATGCAACTTGCTCGTTCGTGGGCAGCGCGCTCTCAACGCTGTGTCGTTATCTGCATCAGCTGCGGTTTCGTCCCGTCGCGAGCGACGTGCGCTTCGCCGTCGCCATGCCCGGGATGATCCGCTGATAAACAGGTACGTCGTTTCCCGATTTTAACCGTCGCGGGGCACGATGCCACCGTTATTGCTGGGATGCCGCCTGCATATGCCGCGCCGATCAGGTTCTTAACGGCAGCCGCGCCGCTTTCTTGATAGCTGTGCGGGCCAATGAAGCGATCGAGCGACGATGGCCGGGGGCGATGCGCCGATGTGGCTTGCGCGCCACGCCGCGAGACGGCCTCGCGACGTGTCACGCTGAAGCACGCGGCAGCAGGGTACAGTGCGGCGCGGCGACGCGTGCCGGGGCTTGCTGAAGCCTTACGCCACGGCCTCGCGAGGCCGTATCGCAATTTGCGGCGAAAGGTTGTGCCTGAAACATAGGATGGTGTAGTGTCGTGCCGTCCAAAACGAGAAAAACCCGCCAGCCCTCGGGCGGCGCCCGCGGCGACAGGAGTTCGGCGTGATGGTTGTGGTCGTGGGCGACGCGTTCACGAACCAGTCCATTGCCGGACCATGTGTCTCCAACGCTAACGATTTACCACGCACGCGCGTTTTGCCATGCCTGATTTCCGCTTTCCGGACCGACCCATAGACCGCCGCGGAGCAGCCGCGGCCTCCTTCGAGCGTTCGAATGCCTGTTTGAAGAGGGAGGGCATCTGATGGATTTCAGCTTCAACCTGAACCGCACCGCCAATGCGTCGGCATGGCGCGTGTTGCCCAACCGCTGGGACTTCGTCGCGTTCCCGCTGATCATCTGCCTGATCGCGATGGCGTCGATCGGCTTTCACGAGACGCTCGCGCCGATGTCGACGCTAAAGACGCAGGCGATCTCGCTCGATCCGGCCAACCTGCCCGAGTACGCGATGCGCACCACGCTGCGCATGCTCGCGGCGATGGTCGCGTCGCTGATCTTCACGCTGGTCTACGGGACGCTGGCCGCCAAGAGCCGCCGCGCCGGTCTCGTGCTGGTGCCGATCCTCGACATCCTGCAGTCGGTGCCGGTGCTCGGCTACATCTCGTTCACGGTCACGTTCTTCCTCGCGATGTTCCCGGGCCGCGTGCTCGGCGCCGAACTCGCCGCGATCTTCGCGATCTTCACGAGCCAGGCGTGGAACATGACTTTCAGCTTCTATCAGTCGCTGCGCACGGTGCCGCGCGATCTCGACGAAGTCTCGCGCGGCTTTCATCTGACTTCATGGCAGCGCTTCTGGAAACTCGAAGTGCCGTTCTCGATGCCCGGCCTGATCTGGAACATGATGATGTCGATGTCGGGCGGCTGGTTCTTCGTCGTGGCTTCCGAAGCGATCACGGTCGGCAATCATACGATTACGCTGCCGGGCATCGGCGCCTACCTGGCGCAGGCGATCAGCGACAAGAACCTGCACGCGATTGGCTGGGTCATCCTCGCGATGACGGTCGTGATTCTCGCCTACGACCAGTTGCTGTTCCGTCCGCTCGTCGCGTGGGCGGACAAATTCCGCATGGAGTTCACGAGTTCGGGCGATGCGCCGGAATCGTGGCTGCTCGACCTGATCCGCCGCACGCGGCTGATTCACCGGTTGCTCGTGCCGCTCGGCTGGATGTTCGCGCGCGCGGCTCGGGTGCGCTTCCAACTGCCGGCGTTCAGCGCGCCGCGCTTTCACATCCCGCAGCGCGAGAAGAACTCGAAGCTCGGCGACTTCATCTGGGCGGCGATCGTGCTGCTCGCCACGGTGTATGTGGTGTACCGCGTGTTCCTGTATGTGCGTACCGGCGTGACGCTCGACGAGATCGGCCACGTGTTCGTGCTGGGCCTGATCACGCTCCTGCGCGTGGTCGTGCTGATCGCGATCGCTTCCGTGATCTGGGTGCCCGTCGGCGTGCTGATTGGCCTGCGCCCCGCGCTCGCGGAAAAGATGCAGCCACTCGCGCAGTTCCTCGCGGCGTTCCCGGCGAATTTGCTGTTCCCGGTTTTCGTGATCGCGATCGTGCGCTTTCACCTGAATCCGGACATTTGGCTGTCGCCGCTGATCGTGCTCGGCACGCAGTGGTATATCCTGTTCAACGTGATTGCAGGTGCAAGCTCGTATCCGAACGACTACCGCGAGGCGGCCAAGAATTTCCACATTCGCGGCTGGCAGTGGTGGCGTCAGGCGATGCTGCCGGGCATTTTTCCGTACTACGTGACCGGTGCGATCACCGCGTCGGGCGGCGCGTGGAACGCGAGCATCGTTGCCGAGTTCGTGCAGTGGGGCGATACCAAGGTCGCCGCGCATGGCCTCGGCGCCTATATCGCGCAGACTACCGCGGCGGGCGACTATCCGAAGATCATCGTGGGCATCGCCGTGATGTCCCTGTTCGTGACCCTGTTCAACCGTCTGCTGTGGCGTCCGATGTACGCCTACGCCGAAGGCAAGCTCCGTCTAGATTGAGAAATGAAGGCTTAACGCGATGCAAAATCCTAAAGCTGCTATGACCGCCGCGCCGATCCAGACGCCGCCGAAGCCCCCGCGCCTCGGCGAGGAAATCCTGCGCGTGAAGGACGTGTGCCGCGGCTTCAACAAGACGCAGGGCGAACTGCTCGTCCTCGACGACGCGAATCTGTCGCTGCGCGAGGGCGAGATCGTCGGCCTGCTTGGCCGTTCGGGCTCGGGCAAGTCGACGCTGTTGCGCATCATCGCCGGTCTGATCGAGCCGACCGACGGCGAAGTCACGTACATGGGCAAGCCGCTCGCAGGCCCGGCCAAGGGTGTCGCGATGGTGTTCCAGACCTTCGCGCTGTTTCCGTGGCTGACCGTGCTGCAGAACGTGGAAGCGGGTCTCGAGGCGCAAGGCGTCGGCGCGTCTGAGCGGCGCACGCGCGCGCTCGCCGCGATCGACCTGATCGGCCTCGACGGCTTCGAAAACGCGTATCCGCGCGAGTTGTCGGGCGGCATGCGCCAGCGCGTCGGCTTTGCGCGCGCGCTCGTCGTCGATCCGACGCTGCTGCTGATGGACGAGCCGTTCTCCGCGCTCGACGTGCTGACCGCCGAAACGCTGCGTACCGACCTGCTCGATCTCTGGACGCAGGGGCGCATGCCGATCAAGGCGGTGCTGATCGTGACGCACAACATCGAGGAAGCGGTGTTCATGTGCGACCGCATTCTGGTGCTGTCGTCGAACCCGGGCCGCGTGATCGCCGAGATCAAGGTGCCGTTCAAGCATCCGCGCAACCGTCTGGACCCGGCATTCCGCCGCCTCGTCGACGAGATCTACGCGAAGATGACCGCGCGTCAGACCGACGAAAAGACCAAGAAGGGGCTGGAGCTCGGTAGCTGGCTGCCGCACGTGTCGACCAACCTGATGGCCGGTCTGATCGAAACGCTCGCCGCCGCGCCGTATCACGGCCGCGCGGACATGCCGGAAATCGCGCGCTCGCTGCATCTGGAGGTCGACGATCTGTTCCCGATCGCCGAAGTGCTGCAGCACCTCGGTTTCGCCGACGTGCGCGAGGGCGACATTTTCCTGACGCCGCCGGCGCGCGTGTTCTCCGAGTTCGGCACGCAGGAACGGAAGATGATGTTCGCCGAGCATCTGCTGCGGCACGTGCCGCTCGCGGCGCGGATCAAGAAGGTGTTGAACGAGCGGCCCGGACATCGCGCGCCGCGCGTGCGTTTCGAGCAGGAGCTCGAGGACTTCCTGTCGGACAGCGCGGCGGAAGAGACGCTCGACGCGGTCATCAACTGGGGCCGTTACGGCGAGATCTTTTCGTATAACGACCAGACCGAAATCTTCAGTCTGGAAGACGTGGAGTCTTAAGCCTGGGTTGCCGCGGAAACGACTGCGGTTCAGACAAAAAAGCGGCGAGGAAAACCTCGCCGCTTTTTTATTGCAGATTGCCCCAGCGTGCAACCGCCGGCTCGGCCGTCGCCCACTTCCAACCCTTGTCCTGCTGGCACGCGCTCGCCGTGAACCACCTCTCGGGCGCGTTCGGGCCGTCGCCGTCCTGCACCGAGAACACGAAATCCTTGCACAGCGCGAGCGCCGAGCTGAACGCGCGGGTCACGCGTACCTCGCCATGGCCGTTTTCGATCGGCAAGGTGTGCTTGACCGACCACGGTTTAGTTTCGCCGACCGGCATCGTGCCGACCAGCGCCGCCATCAGATCCTGCTGATCCTTGTGCATGCTGCGCATGTAGCGCGCGACCGCTTCGTCGGTCGCGGCCTGCACGGCCACGCCGACGCCGAGCGCGACGGCCGGATTGCTGGTCACGAGGCCCGACGCGACACCCGCCGCCGCGCCGCTCGCGGCGCCGATCGACGCGCAGCCGCTCGCCAGCAGGCTCGCGCCGACGCATAGCGCGGCGGCCGCGATGAGCCGCATCCGATCACCCATCGGACCGCCAAGCGAACGCAATTTCATTGCAGCGCACCCCAGCGCTCGGTGGCGGGTTCGGCCGATGCCCAACGCCAGTCCTTACCATCACGGCAAACCGATGCGATGTAGAACGCGCTGCTCGCGGGCTTGTCGCGCGTTGCGTTTTGATCGACGGAAAAGACGATTTCCTTGCAGTCGAGCGGGCCGGTGCTGATCAGACGGCTGACGGTCACGCGGCCGTGTTCGTCGTCTTCGATTGGGAAAGAGTGGGTGATGCTCCACGGGGCGACCGCGCCGACCTCGAGCGGACCGGCCGCCTGCGCGATGCTGTTCTGCGTATTCGTGTGAACTACGCGCTCCGAGTACTGCACACCGGCGCGCGCGGCGGCGACCGCGCCAAGACCGATACCGGTCGCGACCGCCGCATTGCTGGTGACCTTGTTGGCGACCGCGGCGCCCGCGATACCGGCGCCCGCGACCGCGCCTTCCGTGTACAACGAACTACAGCCGCTCAATGCCGACGAAACCGCCAGCGCCAGCGCGATCAGCGCTGTTACGTGGGGGCGTTTGCCAGCGACAACGGACTTCGCGTTGACAGCCCACACCATGTTCTTTTGCATTTCTCCCGTCCCTGCCCGTACAGGTGCCTGCGTTCACGCTTCGCGCGTGTAAACGAAGGACACGTCGTTCATTATGCAGCGGCATTGTGCAGGATGCGTTTTGTAATTGGCAGCGAAAAAATGCAAGAAATTGCAAAACATCGTGCGCTGCGATGTTTTCTGTCGCATGGGCGGGCTTACCTGGCTCTGCCAGGTATTGGGGACATCAGGTGAATTTGCCGTCGGCGTGAGACGTTGAGCAGGTGAATTCGGTGCCGCGAAACGCGCGGCGAAAGGATCATGACGAACAGCGCAACAGCTGGCCGCCGCCATCGGCGGATGGCTCGCGTTGCACCGTGCCTATGAGTCGGCTTCGTCTTCCCCGCTTTCGTCGCCGTATGCGCTCAGCCGGTTGTACAGCGTTTTGAGGCTCACGCCGAGCGCTTTGGCAGCGCGTCGCTTGTCGCCGCCGCAGTACTTGAGGGTGCCGAGAATGATCTGCTTCTGCGCGTCGGCGAGCGGCGTGCCGATCCACACGCTCATCGCGTCGCCTTGCGTGACCGCTTTCTTGACTCGCGACGCAAGATGCGGATGCGGCAATTCAACCGTCTTTTCCGCGAGAATGAACGCGCGATATACGGCGTTCTTCAACTCGCGCACGTTGCCCGGCCACGACCATGAACGCAGCGTTTCGATCGAGCGTTTGCTGAAGCTCTTGTTGGTGCCTTCCTGCTGATTCAATTGCGCGAGGAAGTGTTGCGCGAGCAGTTCGCGATCGTTTTCGCGCTCGCGCAGCGGCGGCGCGCGCAGCGGAAACACCGCGAGCCGGTACATCAGATCCTCGCGCAAGCCGTTTTCCTTGACGGCTACGGCGGGGTCGCGATTGGTCGCGGCGATCACGCGCACGTTGCCGCTGATCAACTCGTTGCCGCCGACGCGATAGAACGTGCCGGTTTCGAGCGCGCGCAGCAGCTTGACCTGGCGTACCGGCGCCATTTCGGTGATTTCGTCCAGAAACAGCGTGCCGCCGTTCGCATGTTCGAAGTAGCCGACGCGGCCCTGGACCGCACCGGTGAAGCTGCCTTTTTCGTGGCCGAACAGTTCGGCTTCGATCAGCTCGTCGGGAATCGCGCCGCAGTTCACGGCGACGAACGCGCCGTCCTTGCGGCCGCTGCGCTCGTGAATGGTGCGGGCGATCAGCTCCTTGCCGGTGCCCGATTCGCCGATGATCAGCGCGGTCGCGTCGGTATCGGCGACGCGTTCGATCTGTTCATACAGATCGAGCATTACCGGCGACGAGCCGTACAGCAGCCCGTACGATTTCAGTCCCGCGACGGCGTCCGCGACGCGCTGCTTCGCTTGTGGCGAAGCATTGCCACCGGCGGACACGGTGGGCGAGTCCAGATCGATTGACGCCATAAAAAGGGAAGTCCTGTGCAAATGGAGTTCGTGTTGCGGCGCGCAGGCCTTGAATGCGATAGACCGTACAGCCACTATCTCATAAAAGACGATTTAACCACTTCGACACTGATTCCGGCAATCGAACTGGCAGCCGCTGAAATAGCCGTGCGCGCAATCGGTCGAAAGTGCGCGAAATTGGCCTTATCAGCGCGCTGGAGCGGTAAATATACCGGGCACATGCATTGCATCATTGACCGTTTGATCGAGTCGTGCGAGGTTTGACGGCTACGTCGCGGCGCCGCCGGCCAGCGCAAACCGGCAACCCGCATCGTGCGCCCGAAGCCCGAACTGTTGCACCGTCGACGCACCGATTCCGCGGCAACGCACGAACGCCGAATCAGACGAGGAGTGAACGATGACTGACACCACACAACAACTTGCACTCGGCGGACAGAAGATCGTCGAGGATCTTCGGGTGCTGCTGAGGGACTCGGAGGAAATGCTGCGACTCGCCGCCAACGTGCCGGGCGAAGGCGTCGACGCCTTGCGCGGCCGGCTCGGCACGCACGTGGAAACGCTGCAATCGGCGCTCGGCGATGCGCAACGCAACGTGCATCGCCGGTATCGCGGGGCGGCGGTCAGCACCGAGCACTATGTGCGCCATAACCCGTGGCGCTCGCTCGCGCTCGCGGCGGGCACCGGTTTTCTGCTCGGCGTGCTGGTCGCGCGTTAGACGCGGCGCAGCGAGCGGCGCTCGCTTGGCGCGGCTGCATTCATCCGCATCACGATCCAAGGAGTTCATGATGACACGACCCACAATTGGTTTTTTTGGCGCATTGATGGCAATCGGCGGCTTCCTGGCGGTTCGCTACGTGCAACACAAGCGCACGGGCCAGGTCTCACCGGCGCGCGAGCTGTGCAGCTGGGAAAACGAGGGCGGCGCGGTGGCGGCGCCGGCGACTTTGTCGACCGAGCTGGCGCCCGCCTCGCACAGCGGCAACGGCTCGGAGCAGGTCAACGGCGAACACCGCGCATGGCCGTTTCCGCGCGGCTGACGCGGTTCGCTCGAATGCAACGGGGCCTGCTGCCGGCGCCTGGAACGGGATTGTTAAATGAATCTTATAAAGCCGTATAATAGGTAAATAGGCAACAATGACGCGGAAGTTGGCGCGAATTTGGCCGTCATTGTTGCAATTTTTCATCAAATGGTCGGCGGAACGGAACGCAGTCGATTCCGCGTCATGCAGCCGACCGGACCCAGCCGCATGCCCATTGGCATGTTCCGCATATTTTCTGACCCACGCTTGCAGGCTTTCGAAACGCGATGCCACATGTACTCATTGTCGATGACGACGCAGGTACCCGCGAGGCACTTTCCGCCGTCATCGGGGAAGACGGGCTGACCACCGCCACCGCGGGCGATCTGCGCGAAGCGCGTATTCAACTGATCCGGCAGATGCCGGACGTCGTTTTCACCGACCTGAAGCTGCCCGACGGCAGCGGGGTCGATCTGTTCGAAGATCTCGATCCGCGCTCCGGCGTCGAAGTGATCGTGATCACCGGCCACGCGACGGTCGAGTCGGCGGTCAGCGCACTGAAAATGGGCGCGGCCGACTACCTCGTGAAGCCGATCAACATGCAGCGCGTGAAGTCGATCCTGTCGCGCCTGCCGCGCGCCGGCGACCTGAAGGCGGAAATCGGCACGCTGCGCGGCGAGTTGCGCCGCATGGGCCGCTTCGGTCTGATGCTCGGCAATTCACCGGCGATGCAGGAGGTCTACGACCAGATCAGCCGCGTCGCGCCGACGGCGGCCTCGGTGATGCTCGTCGGCGAATCGGGCACCGGCAAGGAAGTTGCCGCGCAGACGCTGCACGAGCTGAGCCTGCGCCGCAAGCACGCGTTCCTCGCGGTCAACTGCGGCGCGATTTCGCCGAATCTGATCGAATCGGAAATGTTCGGCCACGAGCGCGGTTCGTTCACCGGCGCGGACCGGCAGCACAAGGGCTATTTCGAGCGCGCGAACGGCGGCACGCTGTTCCTCGACGAAATCACCGAGATGCCGATCGAGCTGCAGGTAAAGCTGCTGCGCGTGCTCGAGACCGGCATGTTCATGCGCGTCGGCACGACCAAGGAAATCGAAACCGACGTGCGTCTGATCGCGGCCACCAATCGCGATCCCGAGCAGGCGGTGCTCGAAGGCAAGCTGCGGCTCGATCTGTACCACCGGCTGAACGTGTTTCCGATCAGCCTGCCGCCGCTGCGCGAGCGCGGCAAGGACGTCGAGCTGCTCGCGCAATCGTTCCTCGATGAGCTCAACGAGCGTCACGGCACGAAGAAGCATTTCCCTGTCGCGGTGAAGGACATGCTGCTGTCGTATCCGTGGCCGGGCAATGTGCGCGAGCTGAAGAACTACGTGCAGCGCGCGCACATCATGTCGAGCGCGGATTCGGATAGCACGGCGACGGTGCCGTTGCAAATCACGCTGTCGAAGCCCGCGGCCGGTACCGCGATCACGATCCCGTTCGGCACCTCGCTCGCGGAAGCCGACCGTCAGCTGATTCTTGCGACGCTCGAGCAATGCGGCGGCGTGAAGACGCGCGCCGCGGAAATTCTCGGCATCAGCCTGAAGACGCTGTACAACCGGCTCGTCGAGTACGGCAACGATGCGCGCGACGACGGCGATCCCACCGACGAATCACGCGCACTGGGCGGCGCGGACGCCTGATCCGCGCCGCGTTCGCACGTCATCCGCGTCCCCCGTATCCGCCCGCCCGGGCTTCCGGGCGGGCACCCGAACGGCACAAGCCTTGCTGCGCTCCGGTGGAACGCAAAACGAGGTCACCGACATGCCGCACCTGCCGCCGCAACTGTCGTATTTCGCCGCCATTTCCGCGCCGTCCAGGCGGTTGCACGCTCATCGGCCCGAACCGGTCGAGCCGCCCACTGCACCTCCCATCGCGCCGCCGGACCCGGCCGAACCCGACACGATCCCCGGCCCGACACCCGATCCGATCGAACCCGTCGAACCGGTCACGCCGCCGATCGGCGATCCGCCGCCGCAGCCAACGCAAACGCCTCAGGCCGCCGACCGTCCGTCGCGACCGCGGCAATGTTGATACGACCGTCGATGTCGGCGCCCTGTCGCGCACTCGATGGAACCACATCCCGCACTGCAAGGCGTCATGCCCTGGGTCGGTGCAGAGCATTGCTGTAGTTGTTACAAAGCCGGCGCATGTTTTACCGGCAATTTACCGTTTCGCCCCCTAGACTGTAGGGATGCCGCGACAAGCGGCAGGCTTCCCCCGGAGGCACGATCATGAGACACCCCGCATTGCGACGTTCCGCGCGGCACTCCAAGCGCGGGCCACGGCCGGCCGAGGTCGAGACTGAGCCGGTGGTGTCGCCGGACCCGGCCGCGCAGAATCGGATCGCCCCGCATACGCCGCCGGACGGCGAGCACAACCAGGGCGGGGTGCGTCAGGAAGGCCTCGAATACCAGCGCGATCTGGGCTCGGAGCAGGATGCCTGAGGCAGCGTAGCACCCGGGCGGGGGTATCCCGGCGACCGGGATACCGGTAAGAAAGACCTCCGCATTCGTCGGATTTAACAGAAAAATTTTCTTCGCCATCTGTGATGATTGCGGGGATTTGCTCGTTTGTCACATTTCCATACAACTTTATTTCCGATATCTCATATATCGGCACGATGATTGCATGCACCGTTTTGGCGCAATTCCGCATACAACGAAACAATGGAGCACTAATGAGCAGATTGATCGTGGTATCGAATCGTGTCGCACCGATTCAGGAAGCGCGTCCGGCAGCGGGCGGGCTCGCGATCGGCGTGCTGGACGCACTGAAGGAGACCGGCGGCGTCTGGTTCGGCTGGAGCGGCGAAACGGTCAGCGAGCCATCCGCGCCCGTGATCGAGAAGCAGGGCAACGTCACCTACGCGACTGTGGGCCTCACCAAGCGCGATTACGACGAGTACTACCGCGGTTTTTCGAACACCACGTTGTGGCCGACCTTCCACTATCGCAACGACCTGTCCCGCTACGACCGCGAGGACTACGCGGGCTACCAGCGCGTCAACGCGACGCTCGCCAAGCAGCTCAAGGAACTGCTCAAGCCCAGCGACATCATCTGGGTGCACGACTACCATCTGCTGCCGTTCGCGCGCTGCCTGCGCGAGCTCGGCGTGAAGAACCCGATCGGCTTCTTCCTGCACATTCCGTTTCCGGTGCCCGAAGTGTTGCGCACGATTCCGCCGCATGAAGAACTCGTCAAGGCGATGTGCAGCTACGACGTGATCGGCTTTCAGACCGAGGCGGATCGCCAGTCGTTCGTCGACTATATCGAGCGCGGTCACCACGGAACGTCGAGTGAAGACGGCATGGTGCACGCGTACAACCGCTTCCTGAAGGTCGGCGCGTACCCGATCGGCATCTATCCCGACGCGATCGCGAAGGCCGCCGAGCAGTTCACCGACCGCAAGGCGGTGCGCAGCCTGCGCGACGGCATGCGCGGGCGCAAGCTGATCATGAGCGTCGACCGGCTCGATTATTCGAAGGGGCTGGTCGAGCGCTTCCAGGCATTCGAGCGGCTGTTGCAGAACGCGCCCGGCTGGCACGGCCGCGTGTCGCTCGTGCAGATCGCGCCGCCGACCCGCGCCGACGTGCAGACCTATCAGCGCATCCGGCAAACGCTCGAAGGCGAGGCGGGCCGCATCAACGGCCGGTTCGCGCAGCTCGACTGGACGCCGATCCAGTATCTGAACCGCAAGTACGAGCGCAATCTGCTGATGGCGCTCTTCCGCCAGTCGCAGGTCGGCTATGTGACGCCGCTGCGCGACGGCATGAATCTGGTGGCCAAGGAGTACGTCGCGTCGCAGGATCCGGCCGATCCGGGCGTGCTCGTGCTGTCGCAATTCGCGGGCGCGGCCGAGCAGCTGCCGGGCGCGCTCGTCGTCAATCCGTTCGATCTGTCGCAGATGGCCGAAGCGCTCGAGCGCGCATTAGCGATGCCGCTCGCCGAACGTCAGGCGCGTCATGCGGACATGATGGAGCCGATGCGCGAGAGCAACCTGTCGGTGTGGCGCGATACGTTGCTCGATGATCTGCGCCACGTCGCGACCGCGTCGTCGGTGACGGCCAAAGCGGTAAAGCTCGCTGACGTGACGGCATCGCCCTGAGCCGAAGGGCGCGGCCCGCGCAGGCGGGCGGCGCCTGTGCCGCTCACGTCGTGCATGGAGTGACAGGGAAGATCAAGGCAAAAAGGCGTGCATCGCCTCGTGCGATGCGCGCCTTTTATCGTGCATGTCTTGCGCGCGTAGCGGCCACAGCTCTCAGGCCGGCTGCGCCGCCTTCTGCATGACCCGCATCGTGCTGACGACCGCCGCGACCGCCGAGAACCCCGCGGCCACATACAGCGCGATGATCGTCCCGCTCTGCGGCGCGACGCCGAAGATCAGCGCGACCAGCGCCGCGCCGAGCGTTTGCCCGGTCAGGCGCGCGGTGCCGAGCATGCCGCTCGCGCCGCCGCTGCGTTCGCGCGGCGCGGACGACAGCATCGTGCGATTGTTCGGCGACTGGAAGATGCCGAAGCCCGCGCCGCACAGCGCCATGCGCCACGAAATCTGCAGCGCGTCCGGGTGAGGCCCGAGCGTCGCGAGCAGCAGCAGGCCGACCGTCATCGCGGCGAGCCCGACGCCGCCGAGCCAGCCGGCCGATATCCTGTCCGACAGCACGCCGGCAACGGGCGCCGCGATGATGATGATCGCGGGCCACGGCGTCATCAAAAGACCCGTTTCGACCTGCGACATGCCGAGCGTTTCCTGCAGCAGGAACGGCAGCGACACGAACGCGAGCATCTGCGCGCAGAACGAGCAGACCGACGTGCCGACCGACAGCGCGAACACCGGAATACGCAGCAGGTCGATCGGCAGCAGCGGGGCGGGCCGCGTCAGCTGGCGACGCACGAAGAAGTAGCCGATGACCAGCGCTCCGAGCGCCTCGAGCGTCACGTAGCCGAAACGCTCGCCGTGGCCGAGGCCATCGACCGCGAAAATCAGCAGGCCGAACACGAACGCGTTCATCACCGCGCTCAGATAGTCATATGGGGATTCGTGGCCGGGGTTCATCGGCAGCGCCTTGAAGCCGCCGACGATCGCCGCGATCCCGATCGGCACGTTGATCGCGAACAGCCACGGCCAGCTCGCGATCGCGAGCACGCCCGAGGCGACCGTCGGCCCGACCGCCGACGACACCGCCACCACCATCGCGTTGATCGAGACGCCGCGCCCGAGCTGGTTAGGCGGATAGATCATGCGCACGATCGCGGTGTTCACGCTCATGATGCCGGCCGCGCCGAAGCCCTGAACCACTCGCGCGAGCGCGAGCGTCGCCAGCGAGTTCGACAGCGCGCAACCGAACGACGCGACCGTGAACAGGATCAGGCCCGACAGATAAATGCGCCGGTAGCCGATGCGGTCGCCGAGCGACGCGAGCGGCAGCAGCGAGATCGTGATTGCGAGCTGATACGCGTTGACGACCCAGATCGACGCGGCGGCGCTCGCATTGAGGTTGCGCGCGATCGTCGGCAGCGCGACGTTGGCGATCGCGCTGTCGAGCACCGCGAGCGTCAGCGAGAGCGCGATGACGAGCATCGCCCAGTAGCGTTGTGGGACCGGTAGGCCCAGTTCCTTGCCTTCGAAGCGGGAAGTGGAGGGCGTCGAGCCGTCCGTGCGCGGGGAGGGTGCGTGCATCGATTGTTTGATTTGTCGGAGATGTTGGCGCGCCTGTGCGCGGCTCACGCGCTGGCCGCTGCGGGCGTATCGGTCGGCGCGGCGCCGGCGTTACCGGGCGCCGGCGCCGCGCGTGCGTTATTTGAGTTCGTAGAGGCCCGTGTGGGTCGTCGAATCGATTTCGTTCAGGTGCGTCATGAAGCGCGCGACCGCGTTGGTGGTTTCCGCGCTGACCGGCAGATGCGGCACTTTCAGCGCATGCAGCCGGAAGATATAGCGATGCGTGCGATCGCCGCGCGGCGGCGCGGCGCCGCCGAAGCCGACCGTCCCGTAGTCGTTGCGCACCTGCATCGCGCCCTGCGGCAGCAGCGAGCCGTCGGCCTTGCCGGCGTTGCGCGGCAGCGAGCGCGCGTCGGCCGGAATGTTCACGACGACCCAATGCCAGAAGCCGCTGCCGGTCGGCGCGTCGGGATCGTGAACGGTGAGCGCGAAGCTTTGCGTGTCCGCGGGCGGCGCTTCCCATTGCAGCGACGGCGAGATGTTTTCGCCGTCGCCGCCGAACGCCTTGTCGTTGTACTCGTGGGCTCTCGGCATGAAGCCGTTGGTGGGAAAATCGTCGGACCAGAGACGGAAGTCAGCCATGATGTGCCTCCCTTGTTGATTGGTTCTGGGATCGTCGGAGTTCGCGATGTCGCGGCGGGCGAGGCGCATCTCGCGGCATGCCGAAGCGCGTGAGGACGTGCCGCGAAAGCGCAGGAAAGCACCCGGAAAACGCCGCCGAAGCGTGCCTCGAAGGCATCTCGAAAGCGCGCCGGGTGAGCTTTTCGAGTGTAGCACCAGCGGCCGCGAGACTCGCGCGAGCCGGGCAGGTCGCGCGCGGTTTTCAGCCGCGTTCCTCCAACTCCGGCGCGTCGCTTCCGATCCACGCGACGAGCCGCTCGATCACGCCCGCGATATCGCGATTCGCGCCCCGCAAAGCGCATTCCCACACGACCGCGACGCGCCAGCCGCTCGCGAGCAGCGCGGCGCGCACCTTGTCGTCGTTGCTGCGATTGCGGCCGATCTTGTCGCGCCAGAAGTCGGGCCTCGTCTGGGGCCATTTGAACAGATGACAGTCGTGGCCATGCCAGAAGCAGCCATGCACGAGCACCACCGCGCGATAGCGCGGCAGCACGATGTCGGGGCGGCCGGGCAGATCGCGCGCGTCGAGCCGGAAGCGCAGGCCCCGCCGATGCAGCAGGCTGCGGATCAGGATCTCCGGCTTGGTGTTGCGGCCGCGGATGCCGGACATCATCCGGCTGCGCGTCGCGCTATCGACGATATCGACCATCGTCAGCGGGCCAACGGGTCGCGCGGCCGCTCACGCGTAGAGCGGCAGGGAGTGTTTCGACGCATCGCGGGTCGGGTGGGCAAGCAGGGTTTGCACATGCGGCAGCATGATACGCGCCACTTCGCGCATCACCGGCATCACGACGCTATTGCCGAACTGCCGGTAGGCCTGCGTATCGCTGACCGGAATCCTGAAGGTGTCGGGAAAGCCCATCAGTCGAGCGCATTCGCGCGGCGTCAGGCGACGCGGGCGCAGCGCCTCGCCCTGATAGACGAGAATTTCGGAGCCGTCCTTGTGATAGCGCGCCGACAGCGTGCGCGTCACGTTGTCCGGATAGGCCATGCCGAAACCGAAGCCGTTGCCCGCCGCACGATGCTTGGCCGCGTAGTTTTGCAGATACGCCCACAGCTTCGGGGTGAGCGTGTACTTCGGCTGCACGCGGCGCGCGGCGTGGTCGAAGAAGCGCTCGTGGTCCCACGGCAGCACCGGTTCCGTGCCGTCCGTGCGATGCAGGATCGCGCCGAGCCGCGGACCCTGTTCGGGCAGGCGCAGGTCGTCCCATGTGAACCCGGTCTTGCCGCGAAAGCCCACCACGATGATGCGCTCGCGATGCTGAGGCGCGAAATGCTGGCCATCGATCACGCGGTAGTGCACCTCGTAGCCGAGCTCGTCGCGCAGCGTTTGCAGGATCACGTCGAAGGTGCGGCCCTTGTCGTGCGACAGCAGGTTCTTTACGTTTTCGAGCAGGAACGCGGCGGGGCGCTTCGCGGCGATGATGCGCGCGACGTCGAAAAACAGCGTGCCCTGGGTCGTGCATTCGAAGCCGTGCGGCCGGCCAAGCGCGTTTTTCTTGCTGACGCCGGCGATCGAAAACGGCTGGCACGGAAAGCCGCCGAGCAGCACGTCGTGGCTCGGCACGTCCTCGGCGGGAAACGTGACGATGTCGCCGGTCAGCGCGTGCGCGCCGCCGCTCGCGGAGTTGTCGCCGTGGTTCTCGCGATAAGTCCGCGTCGAGAACTCGTTCCACTCGCTGGTGAACACGCATTCGCCGCCGTGCGCCTCGAAGCCCATGCGAATGCCGCCGATACCCGCGAACAGATCGATGAAGCGGAAGCGCGCCGCGTCGCCCGCGTGTTGCGCCTCACGCGCGCCTTGCCGCAGCAGATCGCGCAACGCGGGTTCCAGCATCGCGGGACAAGGCGTTTCACCTTTTTCCCAGCGACGCACCGTCTTGATGTCCTTGCCGACATGGGCTGCGATTTCGCGTTGGGTGAAACGGGCGCGCGCCTGCTTGAGCAGGTCGAACGGGGCGGCGAGGGTCACGTGGCGTCCTTGCTGGGAATTTTTGCGGACATTATGACCTAAGGTCGTCCCATTTCCCTATTGTTGGCGCCGATTGATCAGGAATTTTTCGCGATACGTCGCGCCGCTGCGTTTGTCTGCGGCGAAACATGCCTGTGACGAATGCGGATATACGCTCGTCCCGTGACGCTGGTTTCCGGCGTTGCGACGTGTGTTGGCGGCCGCGACCTCGTGCCCGGCCGCTTTTTTTGCGGCGCGCAAGACGAGCGGCGTGCCCGCTTGGCGCCACGCGTGCGGGTGCAGCGGGTGGGGCGGACGCGGTCAGGCCGACTTCACCTTCTTCACCGGGGCAGCCCGCTCGAATCGCGAGGTCGGCGCGGGCGCGAAGCGTTCCCATTCGGGCAGCGGCGTCGAGGCCAGCCGATCGAGTTGCAGCAGCAGGCTGTCGACTTTGTCCAATTGGGCGGTAGAAAGCTGGCCGCTGTCGACCAGCGCGGTCAGTCGTTTGCGCCAATAGGTGGCTGGCAGGATCGGACCGCCGAAATCGCCGCGCAGGGATACGTGCATCACCCGCGCGATGTGCGCGATGTCGTGGTCGATCAACGCAGCTTGCGATGATCCCGAAATCGTAGTCTCCGTGCGGTCCATGACTCCTCCCTGAGCGCATTTACGGCGGTGCGCGGCGAGACTTTAGGCCTTTTGATAAAAAATTTGCCCGATCGCGCGTCGGCGTTCGTCGGTGCCGCGGCCCCGCGCGCGGAGCAGCTCCCGGGAACGGCCGTTGCTGCTTCTCACACACCGGCGGAATACCGCGCCGGCATTTCCGTCGACTACGCATATGGGAGCCGAGCATGAACAAGGATCAAGTGAAGGGCGTTGGCCAGCAGGTCAAGGGCAAGGTCAACGAGGCCGTCGGCAAGGCCACGAACGACCCTGCGAAGGAACTCAAGGGCGACCTGCAGCAGGGCGCCGGCAAGGTGCAGAAGGCCTATGGCGATGCGAAGGAAAACGCCAAGGACGATGCAAAGCGCGGTCGTCACTGAACCCGTTCGGTGCAGGTTGCCGTAACGGCGGAGGCGTCGCGATCGTCGCGGCGCCTTTGTTTTTTGTACGGCGCAGGTCGGACATGACGCGTCCGATTTTACAAGTTGGGTCACGGCTGACGTTGGCGCGGCGGCCGGCCTGGGAGTAACCCGTGATCGCGATGATCGGCATTCCGCACGCGCTGCGAGCCCTTTAGACTTGGCGCAATCCCATCAGGAGGTCGCGCCAATGACACCCGAAAAGATACTTTCGATGTTCGAACGGCAGTATTTGGAAGGCAAGGCGCCGCCCGATCTCGAAGCGACCTGCGCGAACTTCGCGACGTGGCTCGCGGCCGCGTGGGAACTGCTCGACGGCACCGAAAAGACGCTGCTGCTGACGGTCGGCGCGGCGCTGTGGCGCGAGGGCTTCAACGTGCGCGCGGGTACGGCGACGAAGGACTTGTGGTGAACCGCCGATCGCGAACGGCGCTGTTGCCGCAGCGTTTGTAGGGTCTTCACGCGGCCTTGCACGCGTTGTGTCGAGGCGGTTTATATTGGGCGGTCTTGCAATTTCTGTCCCATAGGGCGACCCGAACCCATGACCGATTTATCCGCTTTCGCGATCACGAAGAAATGGCCGGCCGAGCATTCGGACCGGATTCAGCTCTATTCGCTGCCGACGCCCAATGGCGTAAAGATCTCGATCATGCTCGAGGAAACCGGCTTGCCGTACGAGCCACATCTGGTGCGCTTCGATACCAACGATCAGATGACGCCGGCGTTTCTGTCGTTGAACCCGAACAACAAGATTCCGGCGATTCTCGATCCGAACGGTCCCGACGGCAAACCGCTGCCGCTGTTCGAATCGGGCGCGATCCTGATTTATCTCGCCGACAAAAGCGGCCGGCTGATCCCGCAGAACGCCGCCGGGCGCTACGAGACGATCCAGTGGGTGATGTTCCAGATGGGCGGCATCGGTCCGATGTTCGGCCAGGTCGGCTTCTTCCACAAATTCGCCGGAAGGGAGTACGAGGACAAGCGTCCGCGCGATCGCTACATCGCCGAATCGAAGCGGCTGCTCGGCGTGCTGGAGCAGCGCCTGGAAGGACGCACATGGGTGATGGGCGATCAGTATTCGATCGCCGATATCGCGATCTTCCCGTGGGTGCGCAATCTGGTCGGCTTCTATGAGGCGGGAGAACTGGTCGGCATTCAGGACTTCCCGAACGTGCGGCGCGTGCTGGCGACGTTCGTCGAGCGTCCGGCGGTGGTGCGCGGCCTGAATATTCCGCAGCGGCCGGCTTGATGGCCTGTTGCGCGCGCCCGCCGCGCTGGGCGTCGTCGCGTCTCATACCGACGGCATCGTTGCCGCGCATGGCTGGCTCGTCCATGTTTTTCCGCGCGTGTCGCGCTATGGCGAAATCGGCGTCGACGTCTTCTCCGTGATCTCCGGCTTCGTGATGGCGCTGGCGACTCAGGGTTTGCCCCCGGGAATCCAGTCGGCGCGCTCGTTGATATGCGCCCGCATCGCGCGGGTCGTGCCGCTCTACTGGATTCTCACCGCGTTGTTTATCGCGCTCGTCGCGTTCGTGCCGGGCGTTTCCGAAGCGTTCGGTCATGCGCGCGTGAGCGCCTGGCATGCGCTGTCGTCGTTTCTGGTGCTTCGACGGTTTTTCGTGTCCTTGAAATTAATACCGCTGAGCGCGTATAACCTTTGAGGTGAGTAAAGTTCTTACCGGCTTATCGGGCGAGAATCGCGCGACAGCGCTGTGACGCGACCGGACGAAAAGGTGAAGCAATGAGCGCCGTTACATTGTTCGCGTGGTCCGTTCCGGCGTATTTCCAGGATTCCGTGGTCGACCATACATGGGTGACGACCTACGACAGCCGCGCGAAGATTTACCCAGCGCTGGCGGACGTCCTGATCGCGGGCGAGCACTATTGGTACAGCTGGGGCAGCTTCCACGCCCGAGGTGGGACGCCGGTCAGTGCGGATGGTTTTTTGGCTTCCGGCGCGGCAAATCTGCTTTATGCTAGTTGTCTATGTAAGCCCGATGTGGACTCGAACATCGATCCGGCCGCTCGTGGAACGATATTCAGCTATGGTCGCGATGGTGTATGCCATCAACTGTCAAACCAGATTCTTTGGGCGACCGGCAGCGGTGGAGCGGCTCCAGCTACCGTCCGCAAGTCCAGGGGCTACTGGTTGAGCATCGCGATCTTCGGACCATACGGCAAGCAGCATGCTGCATGGGCGAGCAAGAAGATTCAGTGCTCGACACCAAGCGGGAGTGACGCGATGAAGCCAGGAGATCAGGAATCCGATGTCGACGATTTTCAGGAGCATCTTCAGGCGACTTTGACGGGTCCCGACGCGGATGCGAAAATCAAGTCGTTGATGAATCATCGACGCGCATTTATGGTGCGGGTCGAGCGTTTGCAACATGCCCCGCAGGGCAGCGATGTTCCGTCCGCCTCGGAGCTGAACCAGGCCTATTCGTCTTTTCTCCACGACGCTGCTGACATTCTGGGTCCCGAGGACTTCGAGCGAGTTTTTGGTGAACGCCCAAAGGATCAGATGAACGTCGTCGATCCTTCGATATACGAGCAAAGTGTCCGTCGGCCGATGCAAAAATAATGGAGCCGCTGGACTGGGCGTCGTCTCAAACGCGTTTCGCGATCACCGTCGTCGAACTCGCAATGTCGAGATTCTTTTTTGCGCTTAGCTGCTTCACAAACGATCGATCCAGCAACGTCGGCGGTCCTTGCAGAATTTCTTCGACCGTGAGCGCCTTGAATTCCTTCAGCGCATTCTCGTCGAGACCATCGGCCCATTCGCTCATGATCCAGTAAATCGACCAGATGGCCGATGTCGATTCCGGTACGTACACACGTTCGACATTGATCGCAGATCCGAACAGGTTGAGAATCCCCTCGGCTGTCATGTTGTAGTAGTGATGCGGGTAGCCGTGAGTAGGTTGAGTCAGCGGAATCACCACGACCAGATCGCCTCCTGGCTTCAACACGCGAAGAATCTCTTTGGCGGCAGTGAATGGGTCCTTCACATGTTCGAGGACATTCAACGACAGAAGGCCATCGAACGATGCATCTTTGAATGGCAGAACTTCGCCGACACCTCGCACATCGGTGGATGGATAGTTGGTGATGTCGAAATTGATCACGTTTTCGTAGATCGCGGGACGGCTGCCGGCCCCACAATCCAGAATGATCCCCGACGGATGGCGCTCGATCATACTCAGTGCATCCTGATCGTACAGATTGCTTCCGGCCAGTTCCGAGTCGTAAATGTCGAACTGGGAGCGCAGATCGGGCGACAAAAAATCGAAAAATTTTCCGTCGTCACTAAATGGCATATCAGTGCGAAGGACAGACGCTATTATTTTTCTTCGTTCCTGCCTGGATTGGGCCGCCACCTGTGCATCTTGCCTGCGATGACTTTCGGCGCTTCCGAAAACTTCGAAATGCGATCTTCCCGATCGTAATGCGCCGAGCCTGACAGCCTCAGCGACGTCCGGATTTGCGGCGAGATAGGCCTGCTCACAAAAATTCAACGCGGTAACGCATTCAAGCGCTTGATCCATGTCGGTCCTCGGAAACGTTTCGAAGTCGGCTCGCAGATTATAGCGATCTGAGATTTCCGGGAGAGCCTGATTTTCCGGGGGTGTCGAACGGGTGGTTCGCCTGGAAGGCGGATCGGCAACAAAAAGCTTCGCAGCGCAAGGTGTGCGGGGCTGACAGAATTCATACGTCAAGGCTGGCGATGTTTGCGGGGAGTTTTCGATTTTTTGTGCCCCCACCTGTGCCCCTAAAATCGGTCTCCTGAGGAAAAACGGGTGCGATTTCTGTGTGACCTGGATGCGGCGCAATCGATCGCCGGGGCGATTGATTTGCTTGTATAGCCCCCTAAAGCGGGGCCGCTTCAGATCCGGCGTCACATAAGGGAGTAGTTTTTCGCCGCTTCACCGCCTCAGTGCTGCTCCGCATTCAGCAGCATCTAGACTCGTCTCCTCCTTGCAGGAATCCTTGCAAGTCCGGTTTTTCGTCCGGCCTTTTCGGCGCTTCGGCGCGCGCACGGCCGTGTGTGGTGACGCATGGCGGACCGGCGCAGGGACGAGTGTCAACGATTGTGTCGGATCTGTCGCTCCGTTCCCGGCTTTGTGCTACATAGCCTCTTCAAATCGCTTTTGGAGGAGGCACAAGTCGATGGGATTACAGACAGATGGCGATTGACTTCGACGTCGGAACGCATCGGCGCTGCACGCTCTACACGCGACATGAGTATCACGGTAATGCCCTGAGCAACGAGGCGCGCGCCGGCCGCCAGCTCATTACCTCGGCAGGATTGCGGGAACTCACGCGCGACAGACGTCAGCTAGCGCGGCTCGTCGAATTCATGCGTAACGCGCGCAGTGGCGCATACGCGAGTAGCGCTGCTCCAGAGCAGACCGCCCGGGTGCTACAGAACGCCGTCGAACGTGGAGATGTAATCGCAGTCGTGCCCACGCCGCGTACGTCGCGCGGAGGCGGTGCGCCTATTGAGCAGAAGATCCGGCCGTACTACGCGACCGTCACGCCGTCGCAGCTATTCAGGCGCTCGCTGCCTGTGGTGAGTGCCGGGCGTTCATTCCAGCGTCCTGTACTTCCGCGACTGGCCGCCGACGATGATCTCGCCATCTGGTTCGCCCGCCCCGGTGACGTGCTTCCGGATGGAACCATCGCTACGCCGGTATCAACGCCGCTTGGCGATGCGCAGGCGTTCGACTATCAGCCCGACATGCCGGGTGGCGCAGCAGATGAAGTTGCCGGGATGCCGTTCAAAGGCACGCCGGGGACGTGGATCTCCAGTATGCCTGGGACGATGCCGCAGTTGCGTCAGTTCGGGCCGAATGGCACGCCGCTAGCGGACTTTGACCTTGAAGCGCACCACGGCAATCCAAATCCGCACGCGCACAATTGGGACGGCTACAGCCGCGACGAGGGCGCGCCGGTCTCCTTGCTCCCTTGGTAAATCGATATGACGGATGAAATATTGAAGGCGTGGGGCTATTTCCACGATTGGTATCTGGACAGCGTGGTCATTGGCCCGAATACCGAGCCCCGGACGCTGACGCTAGGCCTGTACCTTGCCAACAGGCGCGCGTTGGTCACGTTCAACGGCGTGACGTGTGTTTCGGTTGAGCATCTTGGCTTGCTGAATATCGTCTACGGCATTCACATCGTTGCCCCGGACGACGCGAAGCACGCGCGGGGAGAGCGACTTACCGACAAGAAAGCCGCACTGCTTGCTTTCATCTATTCCACTCTGGGTGCCGAACTCGCGATTGAGTGTGACTCGCTTGAGGTCCGTGAGACCGACGGCGGAACATGTGGCCCTCGGCTCCCGTGATCGCAAAACGAAAGCGGGACCGCCTCGCTGGCGAGCGTGGTTGCTTCGTTCAGAAGTACGCGAGTAAGGCGCACGCCCGGCATGATCGGAACGACCGCCGATACGACAGGGAGATCGAGAAAGCGATGCGGGCGGTACGCGCAGACGAGCTTTCCGAACTGCTGTCCGGCGACGGCAACGAGGACGAACTGCCAGAAGCGCTGAGCGGCACGGTGGAGATTGACGAGTACCGCTAGAGCGGGCACGAATGGATGGGCTAGTGGCAATCGAAATCCAGGCGAGAGCCGGCAACCTTTGTGTGGTCTATGCTCGAACGGAATATTGCGGCGACGCCGGGAGTAGTGAGGTACGCGCTGGCCGCAAACGCATCGTCACTGCCGGCCCGACCACTTTGGCGAGGGACGAACCGCAACAGGTGAAGCTCGCTGAATTTCTGCGCGATGCCTCCGCACCGTCTCACGTTCGCGGCGACTCGTCAGTGCAGATTGGGCCCATGTTCAATATCTTTCTGGGCAACGCCGGGAAGCTATCTGGTCCCCCTGACAGGAATCGAACCTGTATCTAGCGCTTAGGAGGCACTTGTTCTATCCATTGAACTACAGGGAGAGGACCGGGCCGGACAGATCGGCGAGGACTCGGTGAGTCCAGACTGACCACCGAGCGCAGAGTATATCAAACCGGCGCGGGCAAAAGGAGAGCCAAGCCAGCAGCCGCCCGCGCCTCGCACAAATCCCGCAAAAACAAACGGCCCCGCAGACATCGCCTGCCGGGCCGCGCAAACCACCTGAGCATCTGGCGAAGCGCACGCAACCGCGCCTATCGCCCCAAGCTCATCTCACTGTCAAAACTCCACTACCGCGAACTCCGCCTTGCCCACGTCGCACAGCGGGCAGCGCCAGTCTTCCGGAATGTCGGCGAAACGCGTGCCCGGTGCGATGCCTTCTTCGGGCAGACCGTCTTCCTCGTTGTAGATCCAACCGCAAATCAGGCAGACCCAGCTCTTGAATTCCGTCACTTCGATTACTTCGCTCACGACACGCTCTCTCGTTCAATGCAATGGCCGGCTTGCTCTGCCCCTTTATGGGGCGGCGCGGCGACCCGCAATATTACCGGAATTTGTCAAATCAGCCGCAGACGACCGATGCGGCGCCGCCCCAACGCCTCTGCTGCGAGCCCGGGTTCGCGCGACGGGCCTCGTCACACAAGCCGTGTACGCTTTGACCTGCAAGCTATCTGATTGGACAGATGTGGCGCGCGCTTCGCACGTATTGCGACGATCGGTCTCGGGCGAGGCCGCTGGCGGCGCCGCATCGCATGGTTGGTCGGCGCCGCGGCGGCTGGGCTACTCGCCGGGTCAGGTGTGGCGCAGGCGGAGCGGCACCGGGCATCATCACCTGCTGATCGACGGCAAGCCGCTGCCGAAGGGCGAGGTCGTCCCCGCGACCGACAAGTCGCTGCACTTCGGCAAAGGCCAGACTGAAACCGATCTGACGCTGCCGCCGGGCGACCATACGCTGACGCTGCAATTCGGCGACGGCGCGCATCGCTCGTATGGGCCGGAGATGAGCAAGACGATCACGGTGCACGTCAAGTAAGCAACTGCTTGAAAGGCCGGGCCGGCCCGCGCCGATAGCGTTGCACACTGTGTCGCGCGCTTCATCGCGCGGATGTTCCCGCCCGGCATACCTGCGACCGGCCCTGCGCCCGGTACAATGAGCAGTTCCGACTCATCGCTGTCTTCTCCCATTCCCATGTCGCTTTACACCATTACCGGAGCGCAGCTCGCGTTCGGTCACGTCGCGCTGCTCGACCACGCGGATTTCTCGCTCGAAGCGGGCGAGCACGTCGGGCTGATCGGGCGCAACGGCGCGGGCAAGTCGTCGCTGTTGAAAATCGTCGCCGATCTGGCCAAACCCGACGACGGCCTCGTCACGCGTCAGCAGCATCTGAGCACGGTCTACGTGCCGCAGGAGCCCGAGTTCAACGCCGACGACACCGTGTTCGACGCGGTCGCCGCCGGACTCACCGAGGCGCGCGCGCTGCTCGACGAATACGACGCGGTCGCGCATCAGCTCGCCGACACGCCTGAGGGCGCCGAACACGACGCGCTGCTCGCGCGCATGAACACGCTGCAATCGGCGTTGGACGCCGCGGACGCATGGAATTGGAGCACGCGCGTCGCGACCACGCTGCAGCAGATCGGCCTGAACGGCGAAGCCCGTGTCGGCTCGCTGTCGGGCGGCATGCAGAAGCGCGCCGCGCTCGCGCGCGCGCTCGTCGTGCAGCCCGACGTGCTGCTGCTCGACGAGCCGACCAACCATCTCGACTTCGACGGCATCCGCTGGCTCGAAGATCTGCTGGTGTCGCTGCGCGCCGGGCTGCTGTTCATCACACACGATCGCGCGTTTCTCGACCGCGTCGCGACGCGCATCGTCGAGCTCGATCGCGGGCGGCTGCTGTCGTATCCGGGCAATTTCTCCGCGTACCAGACGCGCAAGGCGCAGCAGCTCGAAGTCGAGCGCATCGAGAGCGAGAAGTTCGACAAACTGCTCGCGCAGGAAGAAGTGTGGATTCGCAAGGGCGTCGAGGCACGCCGCACGCGCAGCGTCGGCCGCATCGCGCGCCTCGTGCAGATGCGCAACGAGCGCGCCGAGCGCCGCAACGTGCAGGGCAACGTGAAGCTCGACGTCGGTCAGGGCGAGAAGTCCGGCAAGATCGTGGCGGAACTGACGGACGTGACGAAGCGCTATGGCGAGCGCGAGGTGGTGGACCGCTTCACGGCCACGGTGATGCGCGGCGACAAGATCGGCTTCGTCGGTCCGAACGGCGCGGGCAAGACCACGCTGCTGAAGCTGATCCTCGGTGAACTCGCGCCGGACGAGGGCAACGTGCGCGTCGGCACGAATCCGCAGGTCGCGTATTTCGATCAGATGCGCGCGGCGCTCGATCTGGAAAAGAGTCTCGCGGACACGATCAGCCCCGGCAGCGAGTGGGTCGAAATCAACGGCCAGAAGAAGCACGTGATGAGCTATCTCGGCGACTTCCTGTTCGCGCCGGAGCGCGCGCGTTCGCCGGTCAAGTCGCTGTCGGGCGGCGAGCGCAACCGGCTGTTGCTCGCGCGCCTGTTCGCGCGCCCGGCCAACGTGCTGGTGCTCGATGAACCGACCAACGACCTCGACATTCCGACGCTCGAACTGCTCGAAGAACTGCTGATCGACTACGACGGCACGGTGCTGCTCGTCAGCCACGACCGCGCCTTTCTCGATAACGTCGTGACGTCGGTGATCGCATCGGAAGGCGGCGGCAAGTGGCGCGAATACGTCGGCGGCTTCACGGACTGGCAGACGCAGCGCGATCGCTCGGAGCAACTCGCGCTCGAAGCGCAGAAAGAATCGAGCAAGGAAGCGCCGAAAGAAGCGGCGCCGAAGGACAGCGCGTCGGGCCGCAATGCGCAGCGCAGCGCGAAGCTGTCGTTCAAGGAGCAGCGCGAACTGGAGGCGCTACCGAAAATGATTGCCGACCTCGAGGCCGAACAGAAGGCAATCGGCGCGCAGCTCGAAGACGGCTCGGTGTTCGCGAAAGATGCACGCGAAGGCGCGCGTCTGACCGAGCGCTATGCCGAGATCGACGAAGAGTTGATGCTCGCGCTCGAACGTTGGGACGAGCTGGAAAACCGCGTCAAGTAACGCGGCGTGCGCGGCCGGCACAAAAACAACAGAAAGCGCCGCCGCGCACGGCACCGAAATTCAGCCGGCGCGCGCCCGTGCATTTTCCGCCGATACCTATCGCGCCGCCGTCCTGCGAGCCGTCCATCCTCCATTGCATGTCCCCCAACGCCCGCCGCGCCTTATCCGGTCGGCCAATTCAGCGCGGGGTCAATTGCCGCCGTGATCGAAATCAGTACAATACCCCGCGAACAGGCTTCCCCGGCGGGCTGTGCGTCCATGTCCGGCATTCCAGCGCGCCAACGGAAGCCGCGCGACAAAACAGCTTGCCCGCATCGCGGGCGCTCCACCTAACCCCGTTGTTTCGTTTCGCTTTTTTTGAATACTCAACGCATTGTCCAGGCCCTGTCCACAGGACCTGTGGACAACGATGAACCGACGCACCGAGTCAATCATGTCTACGAAAAAGCCAAACGCCGCGTATAGCGAAGCGTCGATCAAGGTGTTGAAGGGTCTGGAGCCGGTCAAGCAACGACCCGGCATGTACACCCGCACCGAGAATCCGCTGCACATCATTCAGGAAGTCATCGACAACGCATCGGACGAGGCCCTCGGCGGCTACGGCCGGCAAATCACGGTCACGCTGCACGCGGACCATTCGGTCTCGGTCGACGACGACGGCCGCGGCATTCCATTCGGCCTGCACCCCGACGAAGGCGTACCGGTCGTCGAAATCGTTTTCACGCGCTTGCACGCGGGCGGCAAGTTCGACAAGGCCGCCGGCGGCGCCTATACGTTCTCGGGCGGTCTGCACGGCGTCGGCGTGTCGGTCACCAACGCGCTGTCCACGCGGCTCGACGTCACCGTGTGGCGCGACGGCAAGGTCGCCGAACTGAGCTTCGCGCACGGCGACGTCGCGAAGCCGCTCGAAGTGCGTGCCGCCACCAGGGCCGACAAGAAATCCGGCACGCGCGTGACCGCGTGGGCCGATCCGAAGTACTTCGATTCACCGAACCTGCCGCTCGGCGAATTGCAGCGTCTGTTGCGCTCAAAAGCGGTGCTGCTGCCGGGCGTCGAGGTCACGCTCGTCAACGAGAAAACCGGCGAGCGGCAAAGCTGGAAATACGAAGACGGCCTGCGCGGCTATCTGCTCGAAGGCATGAACGGCAGCGATCTGCTGATTCCGCTGTTCGAGGGCGAGCGCTACGCGGAAAGCTCGCGTTCGAGCGAAGAGACGTTCGCCGAAGGCGAGGGCGCGGCGTGGGTCGTCGCGTGGAGCGAGGAAGGGCCGCTCACGCGCGAGTCGTACGTGAACCTGATTCCTACGCCCGCGGGCGGCACGCATGAGTCGGGCTTGCGCGACGGTCTTTATCAGGCGGTCAAGAGCTTCGTCGAGTTGCACAACCTGCAGCCGAAGGGCGTGAAACTGCTCGCCGAAGACGTGTTCGCGCGGGTGTCGTTCGTGCTGTCGGCGAAGGTGCTCGATCCGCAGTTTCAAGGGCAGATCAAGGAGCGCCTGAATAGCCGCGATGCGGTCAAGCTCGTGTCGTCGTTCGCTCGGCCGGCGCTCGAACTGTGGTTGAACCAGCACGTCGAGCATGGCAAGAAACTCGCGGACCTCGTGATCAAGCAGGCGCAGGCGCGCACGCGCGCGGGGCAGAAGGTCGAGAAACGCAAGAGCTCGGGCGTCGCCGTGCTGCCCGGCAAGCTGACCGATTGCGAATCGACGGAAATCGGCCGCAACGAACTGTTCCTCGTCGAGGGCGACTCGGCGGGCGGCTCCGCGAAGATGGGCCGCGACAAGGAATACCAGGCGATCCTGCCGCTGCGCGGCAAGGTGCTGAACACATGGGAAACCGAACGTGATCGCCTGTTCGCGAACAACGAGGTGCACGACATTTCAGTGGCGATCGGCGTCGATCCGCATAATCCGGACGACAAGATCGATCTGTCGAATCTGCGCTACGGCAAGATCTGCATTCTGTCGGATGCGGACGTCGACGGCTCGCATATCCAGGTGCTGCTGCTCACGCTGTTCTTCAAGCATTTCCCGCAACTGATCGAGCGCGGTCATGTGTGCGTCGCGCGTCCGCCGTTGTTTCGCGTCGATGCGCCCGCGCGCGGCAAGAAGCCCGCGCAGAAGCTCTATGCGCTCGACGAAGGCGAGCTCGAGGCGATTCTCGACAAGCTGCGCAAGGACGGCGTGCGCGACAACCAGTGGTCGATCAGCCGCTTCAAGGGTCTCGGTGAAATGAGCGCCGAGCAGCTGTGGGACACGACGATGAATCCCGACACGCGCCGCCTGCAGCCGGTCGCGCTCGGCGAACTCGACTACGATGCGACCGTCGCGCGCATGACGATGCTGATGGGCAAGGGCGAAGCGGCGTCGCGCCGCAGCTGGCTCGAAGAGAAGGGCAACGAAGTGGAAGCGGACATCTGAGCGCATTGCGCCTCAATCCGGCATACGACACTGCAAGCCAAACACGGACACGGAATCTAGATGGACGACGATAACACTCTCGACCTTTTCAACGAGCCACCGTCGGACAGCGACGTGCTGACGCTCGGCAACTACGCGGAGCGCGCGTACCTCGAGTATGCGGTCAGCGTGGTCAAGGGCCGCGCGCTGCCCGATGTTTGCGATGGGCAGAAGCCGGTGCAGCGCCGCATCCTGTTCGCGATGAACGAGATGGGCCTTGGCGACAACGCGAAGCCGGTCAAATCGGCGCGCGTGGTCGGCGACGTGCTCGGTAAGTATCACCCGCACGGCGACCAGTCCGCGTACGACGCACTCGTGCGTCTCGCGCAAGACTTTTCGATGCGCTATCCGCTGATCGACGGCCAGGGCAACTTCGGCTCGCGCGACGGCGACGGCGCGGCGGCGATGCGTTACACCGAAGCGCGCCTGACGCCGATCGCAAAGCTGCTGCTCGCCGAAATCGACCAGGGCACGGTCGACTTCATGCCGAACTACGACGGCTCGTTCGAAGAGCCGAAGGTGCTGCCGGCGCGTCTGCCGTTCGTGCTGCTCAATGGCGCATCGGGCATCGCCGTCGGCCTCGCGACGGAAATTCCGTCGCACAACCTGCGCGAAGTCGCAGGAGCGGCGGTCGCGCTGATCCGCAATCCGAAGCTCTCGCATGCGGAGCTGATGCAGCACGTGCCCGGTCCGGACTTCCCCGGCGGCGGCCAGATCATTTCGAGCGAGGCGGAAATCGCCACCGCGTACGAAACCGGCCGCGGCAGCCTGAAGGTGCGCGCGCGCTGGAAGATCGAGGATCTCGCGCGCGGCCAGTGGCAACTCGTGATCACCGAACTGCCGCCGAATACGGCCGCGCAGAAGGTGCTCGAGGAAATCGAAGAACAGACCAACCCGAAAATCAAGCTCGGCAAGAAGACGCTGACACCCGAGCAGTTGCAGACGCGGCAGACGCTGCTCGGGCTCGTCGACGCGGTGCGCGACGAATCGGGCAAGGACGCGCCGGTGCGTCTCGTGTTCGAGCCGAAGTCGAGCCGCATCGATCAGACCGACTTCGTCAACACGCTGCTCGCGCATACGAGCCTCGAATCGAACGCACCGCTGAACATGGTGATGGTCGGCGGCGATGGCCGGCCGCGTCAGAAGGGCTTGAGCGAAATCCTGCACGAGTGGATCGCGTTCCGTTTCGCGACGGTGACGCGCCGCACGCGGCATCGTCTGTCGAAGGTCGACGACCGCATCCATATTCTCGAAGGCCGGATGATCGTCTTCCTGAATATCGACGAAGTCATCCGCATCATTCGCGAATCGGACGAGCCGAAGGTCGCGCTGATGGCCGCGTTCGGTCTCACGGATCGCCAGGCCGAGGACATCCTCGAAATCCGGCTGCGTCAGTTGGCGCGCCTCGAGAAGATCAAGATCGAGAAGGAACTGGCCGAGCTGCGCGACGAGAAGGCCAAGCTCGAAGAGCTGCTCGGCAGCGAACCGGCGATGAAGCGCCTGCTGATCAAGGAAATCGAAGCCGACGCGAAACAGTATGGCGACGAGCGCCGCACGCTGATCCAGCAGGAAAAGCGCGCGACGTTCGAAGCGCGCGTGGTCGACGAGCCGGTCACCGTCGTGGTGTCGCAGAAGGGCTGGGTGCGCGCGCTGAAGGGCCACGGGCTCGATACGGCCGGCTTCAGCTTCAAGGCCGGCGATGGCCTTTACGCGGCGTTCCAATGCCGCACGCCCGATACGCTGATCGCGTGGGGTAGCAACGGGCGCGTCTATTCGGTCGCGGTGGCTCAGCTGCCGGGCGGACGCGGCGACGGCGTGCCGGTCACGTCGCTGATCGAGCTCGAATCGGGCAGTCATTTGATGCACTACTACGCGGCGTCGGCGGAACAGGCGCTGCTGCTCGCGTCGAGCAACGGCTTCGGCTTCATCGCGAAGGTCGGCGATATGGTGAGCCGCGTGAAGGCCGGCAAGTCGTTCATGACGATCGACGCCGGCGCCGCGCCGCTCGCGCCGATGCCGATGCTGCCGGACGCGGCGCAGGTCGCGTGTCTGTCGTCGGGCGGACGTCTGCTCGTGTTCGGCCTCGACGAGATGAAGACGCTGTCGGGCGGCGGCCGTGGCGTCACGCTGATGGCGCTCGACGACAACGAAACGCTCGTGCAGGCGCTCGCGATCAATCAAGCAGGCGTGATGCTGATCGGCACGCGTCGTGGCGGCCGCGTCGACGAGGAGAAGCTGGCCGGCGCCGAGCTTGCGGCGCATGTCGGCAAGCGTGCACGCAAGGGACGCGCGCCCGCCAGCAAGCTGAAGCTCGACGGCATGCGTCCGGTGCTGCCGGCCTAGTGGAGTCGATTTAACGAAGTTTGACGCTGTAAAACCGTGAGCGCCTGCTAGCATGCGGGGCGCTCGCGGTCTGTCGCAGCAATGTCCGTCGCGCGAAGGGTGTGGAAGCAAACGGGGCGCGGCCGCGTCGCGGCCAGATGAACGGGCCGCGATCACAACGACAAAACACGACGCAATAGACGTCGATACCCGGAACTGCCTGCATCACGTATGGTCGAACGCGCTCAGTTGGTGCTGAGCGGGATCGCGTGTCCTAAACGGTGTGGCGTCGTCGGGAGAGGAAAACTACATGAACAAGGCTATCGAAGTCGCGCTTTTTCTGCATCTGCTCGGGGTGGCGGTGTGGGTCGGCGGTATGGTGTTCGCGCATTTCTGCCTGCGCCCTGCGCTCGGCGATCTGTCGCCGCAACTGCGCCTGCCGCTGTGGGAGTCGGTATTTGGCCGCTTCTTCAACTGGGTCGGGGTGTCGGTGCTCGTGATCCTGATCAGCGGCGGCTTCCTGCTGATGCAATTCGGCGGCGCTCATGCTAGCTGGCCGCTGCATGCGATGGCCGGTCTCGGCATCGTGATGATGCTGATCTTCGGGCATATCCGCTTCGCCGTATATCCGCGCATTCGCCGCGCGGTTCAGGCGCAGAAGTGGCCTGATGGCGCGCAGGCGGTCGGCACGGTCCGCCGTCTCGTGCTGATCAATCTCGTGCTGGGCGTCGTGACGATCGGCTTCGCTGTGCTGTCGCGCGGGTTCTGATCGCCGGATCGCCGGATCGCCGGACCGCCGGATCGCCAACGGCGCAGCAGGCTTCGTGCGGCCCGCGACGCATCACGTCGTGGCGCCGTACGCGAGCCACAAACCGCACGCCACCGCCACCGTTCCATACACGGCATACACCGGCACCTTCAGCTTCGCGAAGCACATCGCGGAGAACGTCGCGGTCAGCAGATAGATCGGCTCCAGCGGTACGTGCACGGCAATGCGCAGTACCGCGACCGCGAGAAACGCGGTCGTGACCGCGCGCAGAATCCTCATGCCGTGCTCGAAGCGTGGGTTCACCTTCAACTGATGCAGATGCCGCTGCGCGAGCACGACGAGGCAGGCTGACGGCACGAATAGCGCGAGCGTCGCGATCAGCGCGCCGAGCCAGCCATCGACGAGATAACCGAAGAACGGGACCACGTTCAGCAGGGGTCCCGGGGATAACGGCGACAGCGTAAACGCGAGCGTGAAGTCGTTATCGGATACGCCGACCACCGGCGTGACGAACAGCGTCTTCAGCACCGGCAACGCCGAGAAGCCGCCGCCGAACAGCGTCATGCCGGCGCCCGCGAGGCGCGGCCACAGCAGCGCGAGGTCATAGCGATGCGGCAGCGGCAGCGCAAACAGCACGAGCAGCACGCCGAGCGCGGCCAGCAGCCGATAGTCGCCGCACTGGAGCGACACGGCGAGTCGCGAGTCGCGCTCCCGACTCGCGAACCAGCCGGCGCCGAAGGCCGCGCCGAGCATCACCACATACGCCGCGGCGCTGTGCGCATAGAGCAGCGCGATGCTGCCGAGCAACGCCGCCGTCCATTCGAGCTTGCCGCGCACGAGCGCGCGGGTTTGCTTGTACCAGGTGAGCGCGATCAGCGTCGCGAGCACGACGCTGAAGTGATGCAGCAGGGTTTGCGACGCGATCGTGTGCGCGATGGGCGTGCGATAGAAGATCGCGAACAGCGTCATCAGCGTGAAGAAGGGCAGTACGCTCGCCACCCCGGCGACCCATGCGCCCGCGCGTCCGCGCAGCGCGTGCCCGAGCTGCACGGCGACGTTGCAGCCGACGGGTCCCGGCACCATCCACGCGAGCGCGATCAGGTCCGAGAACGCCACGCGCGAGAGCCGCCCCTCGCGTTCCACGTAATGATGCTCGAGCTGCGCCATCAACGCGAGACCGCCCCACGACAGCGCCGACAGGCCGCACACGACCCGGAACAGCGTCCATAGCGGTTCCCGTTGCCCGCGGCGGGCAGCCTCATCGCTCGTGATGGTCTGCATCGGCGCTGCGCGGGCCCCGCCGTGCGGGCGCCCGTTCTTTAATTGTTGCTGGATAGGCTGCTTGCGCTGTGGGCTTCGTGCGCGACGCGGCGGCCGCCGGCGCTGTTCATGCCGCATACCCCGAAGCGCTCGAGCAGTGCCGGGATCGCCTCCACTGGCACCGGCCGCGAGAACAGGAAGCCCTGTGCCTCGATATGGCCGAGCGCGGCCAGCCACGCAATCTGCTCTTCGGTCTCCGTGCCTTCGACCACCACCGTGAGCCCGAGCGAGCGCGCGAGGTTGACGATCGCGGTGACCATTACGCAGACGCTGCGGTCGCCCGGAATCGCCTGGACGAACGAGCGGTCCACCTTCAGCGTATCGACGGCAAAGCGGTTGAGATAGGACAGCGAAGAGTAGCCGGTGCCGAAATCGTCGAGCGCGATGCGTACGCCGAGACGCTTCAGCGCGAAGATTTTTTCGGAGACCACTTCCGGAAATTCCATCATCGTCGTTTCGGTGATTTCGAGTTCGAGGCGACGCGCGGAGATGCCGGTTTCCTCGATCGCGCGCGAGACCGTTTCGAGCAGGTCGCCGCGCCAGAACTGCACCGCCGAAATGTTCACCGCGAGCGATAGCGTGTCGTAGCCCTGCTGCTGCCATTGCGCGAGCTGACGGCATGCGGTCTCGATCACGAAGTCGCCGATCGGCACGATCAGGCCGGTCGACTCGGCCACGGGGATGAACTCGTTGGCCGGGATCAGTCCGTGCTGCGGATGGTTCCAGCGCACGAGCGCTTCGAAGCCGGTGATGCAGCGGCGCTTCAGATCGATCTTCGGCTGATAGGCGAGGAACAGTTGCCCCTCGGCCAGCGCGACGCGCAACTGCTGTTCCCACTTCATCAGATGGTCCGCGCGATGCGACAGATGCGGCGAATAGAACTGGTAGCAGTTCTTGCCGGCGTCCTTCGCGCTGTACATCGCGAGGTCGGCTTTCTTCAGCAGGTCGATCTCGCTTTCGTTGGCGACCGAGTACAGCGCGATGCCGATGCTCGCATGCAGCACGAACGCGCTGCCGCGCACCTCGAACGGCTTCGAGAACGCTTCGCCGGCGGCCTCGGCGAGCGCAACCGCGCGCTTTTCGACATCGTCGCCCTTGATCACGACGACGAACTCGTCCCCGCCGATGCGGCTCAGCGCGCCGTCGTCGCCGACCGCGGTGGCGAGGCGCGAGGCTGTCATCTGCAGCACGATGTCGCCGGCGTTGTGGCCGAGCGTGTCGTTGACGGTCTTGAAGTTGTCGAGGTCGATAAAAAGAATCGCGAGGCGACCCAGGTTGAACGGCTGCGCGACGTCATGGCGCAGCGCCTGCAGCGTCGCGTAGCGATTGCGCAGGCCGGTCAACAGATCGTATTCGACGAGTTCCGTCATCTCGCGCTCGCGGCCGAGCAGTTTGCCTATCAGGCCGGTCGCGACCGCGAAGAAGCTGAGCATCGCGAGCGAGATGAAGCCCGCCATCAACAGATAGACGTTGCGCGTGTGGTTGTAATCGGCGAATTCTTCGCCCTGCGAAAGACCGACGAGCACGCCGAGCGGATAGCCGTCGATGTGCCGGTACGACACGATGCGCGTGACGTTGTCGATCGAATCGACGTAGGTGCCCGACACATGCTCCGAGGTCGGATACGTGCCGCTCGCGGTGAACGTGCTGCTCGTCCTGCTGGCGTTGCCGGTGCGGCGCGCGAGCACGGTGCCGCTGTCCGAGATCACCGCGATCACGCCTTCGCGGCCGATCGCCGCGTTGTTGTAGAAGTCCGAGGTAAAGTAGCTCGGGTCTTCGGAGACCACGATGACGCCCGCGAACGAGCCGTCCGGATGATTGAGACGCCGCGTCATCTGCAGCGTCCAGTGACCCGACACGCGGCCGAGCACGGGCTTGCTGATGTACAGCTGGTCGTCGTTTTCGTGCTCGTGGACCTTGAAGTGCTCGCGGTCCGACAAGTCGATGTGAGCGGGGTTGAGTTCGGCCGTATTGGCGATCAGTCTGCCGTGCTCGTCGATTATCGACACCTGCACGAGCGTTTCGCTTTGCACGACGCCTTTTTCGACCGTGCTCGCGAGATCGAAATGATTGGGCGTCTTTTCGAACTCGTACTTGACGAAGCGCGTGATCTGATCGACCTGGTGAATCGCCTTGATGGTGTGCTGCTCGAGCGCCGCGGAAAGTATGGCGGAAGACGCCATCGCTTCGCGGTACGTCGCGTCCCTTTCTACCGACAGCCGCGCGAAGATCACGGTCCACAGCAGGATCAGTACGAGTACCCCGAGGGCGGGAATGACGAGCAATGCGCGCCGGCGCGTGACCAATGGATCGCGTCGCGGCCTGGCTTCGCGCGGCTCGGAGAAGCGGGACTGAGTCATCGCGCGGGCCTTGGCTGGGTGCGGGCCACTTGCAAACGCATGGGCATCGACTGCGCGAAATAGATGGATGGCTGCATGGTGACCAAGATGCCAAAGCTGCTGCGCAGGAGGAGAGGGCGTGGCGCCGCGCCGGACCGTCCACAGGTCATCGGATACGGTTCGATATTACTGAATGCCACTGGATTAAGGAAGCTTCCGGGCATGGGGTATACGCTCGCGCGGCGGGCGCCCAGGTGCGGCTGTTTACGTGGCCTGCATCGCCGGTCTTATGACGCGGCCGGTCCGTGATTTGTCGAAGACTTCATCGGCAACGGTGCCTGCCACTCGGCAGTTTCTGGCAGGGCTTTTGCAATCCGGCCACGATGAATTCGGAGAACCAGGTATGGCGACGCCATCGCGCTGCGGCTTTTTGTGGTGTGAAGCGGCGGCATGTGGCGTGTCGCCGTGGCGTGCGCGCGAAGCCGCAGCTCGCTTACGCGAGCCGGCACGTGCCGTCGACGATCGTCACCGAAGGCCCGCCGATCCAGATCTTGCCGCGCGCATCGTCGTAGTGGACCGACACGTCGCCCGCGCGCCCGAGCGCGGTGCCCTGACGCGCCGTGTAGCGCGCGGCGGGACGACGGTGCTGCAGGTTCAGCAGACCCGCGAGCGCGGCATTGGCGCTGCCCGTCACCGGGTCTTCGCCGACACCGAAGCCGCCGCCCGCCATCAGGCAACGGACCTCGAACGTCGCGGGGCCGTCGGCGTCGTGCGGTCCATACACGGCGACGCCGTGCGTGTCGACCGAATGCACGAGCTCGGCGAGCGCCGCCGCGTCGGGTTCGAGCGCGAGGCAGGCGCGTGCCGAATCGACCCGCACGACGAGCCACGGCGCACCGTTGTCGACCGCGCATGGCGGCGCGCTGAAGTCGATCGCCTGACTACGTAAAGCCGTAGACAGCGCTTCGTAACGATGCTCGGCGAGTGGTGTCACGCGCGCGGGCGGCGCGGCGAACGCCCATGCGCCGTGCATGTTGTCGCCGCCGTCGAGCGCTTCGAGTTCGACGAGACCCACGCCGCATTGCTGGATCAGCTTGCCGGCCTGCTTCGGCTGGTAGCCGCTTTCGCGCAAAGCATGCGCGGTGCCCAAGGTCGGATGACCCGCGAACGGCAACTCGCCCCCCGGCGTGAAGATGCGCACGCGATAGTCGGCGGCCGCGTCGGTCGGCTTTAGCAGAAACGTGGTTTCGGACAGATTGGTCCAGCGCGCAATGGCCTGCATTTGCGCGGTATCGAGCGCGTCGGCATCGAACACGACGGCAAGCGGATTGCCCTTGAACGGTGTCGACGTAAACACGTCGACCTGTTTGAAACGAACGGTGTGAGCGGACATCGACAGGCCCCGGCGCAATGGACGTTGAGGGAGTTCGCGGATTCTATCCGCCTGCGCGGCGGCGATCCACCGTCGCCATAAAACAAAAACGCGCCGCCGGTGCGTAACACCGGTCGGCGCGTTTGAATCGCAATGCGGCGTGAATCAGGTGCCGATCTCGCGCGACACCGCACGCATTGTCACATCGCGTCGATGCTATTGGACCTCGGCGATCAGCTCGATCTCCACGCACGCGCCGAGCGGAATCTGCGCGACGCCGAACGCCGAGCGCGCGTGCTTGCCGCGTTCGCCGAACACGTCGGCGATCAGCTCGGACGCACCGTTGGTGACCAGATGCTGCTCGGTGAACTCGAGCGTCGAGTTGACGAGGCTCATCAGCTTGACGACGCGCGTGACGCGGTTCAGGTCGCCGACGTGCGCATGCAAGGTGGCGAGCAGATCGATCGCGATCGAGCGCGCGGCGGCCTTACCTTCCTCGGTGGAGAGCGTCGCGCCGAGCTTGCCGACCCACACCTTGCCGTCCTTCTTGGCGATGTGGCCCGACAGGTACACCGTGTTGCCGCTTTGCGCGCTCATCACATAGGCCGCTGCCGGCGCACCCGCCGCCGGCAATTCGATGCCGAGTTCCTTGAGCTTGTCGTACACATTCGATTGAGCCATGTCGTGTCCTCGTTTCGGTGAGATTGCATGAATGCAGGCGGGGCGAAGTCTGCACGCAACGCGCGTGCAAGCTTCGCCCCGATGGCAGTGCGGCTAACGCCGTTCAGATTTTCGCGCGCACGAGTGCGGCGAGACGCGCCACGCCTTCGTCGATTTTAGCCGGTGGCACCGTGACGAACGACAGACGCAGCGTGTTGTGCTGGGCTTCGCTCGCGAAGAAAGGAGCGCCCGGCACGAACGCGACATTCTGCGCGACCGCTTCCTCGAGCAGCTTCATGGTGTCGATGCCCGCCGGCAGATTGACCCAGATGAACATGCCGCCTTCCGGACGGTTCCAGCTGACGCCTTCGGGCATATAGCGCTCGAGCGCGGTGAGCATCGCGTCGCACTGGTTGCGGTATAGCTCGCGGATCGTCGGCACGTGCGTGTCGAGAAAGCCGTCCTTGACCACTTCGTGCACGATGCGCTGCGTGAAGCTCGGCGTGTGCAGGTCGGTGGCCTGCTTGGCCTGCACGAGTTTGAAGATCAGCTCCTCGGGCGCGATGATGAAACCGACCCGCAGACCCGGCGCGAGCACCTTCGAGAACGAGCCGAGATAGACGATGTGATCGGGCGCCATCGACAACATCGTCGGCAGCGGTTCGCCCGCGTAGTCGAGCGCGCCATAGGGATCGTCCTCGATCACCGGGAACGGCGCAGTCTTCGCGAACCCGGCGAGCGCGCGGCGGCGTTCGACCGGCAGACGGCGGCCCGTCGGATTCTGGAAATTCGGCTGCGCGTACAGCAGACGCGCGCCATTGGTCAGTTCCGGCTTCAGGCCCTCGGGGATCAGGCCCTGCTCGTCGGTTGGCACCTGCACGTAGTGCGGCTCGTACATCGAGAACGATTGCAGCGCGCCGAGGTAGGTCGGCGTTTCGACCAGCACCGGGCTATCGACGCAGATCAGCACCTTGCCGAGCAGGTCGAGCGCCTGTTGCGAGCCGGTCGTGATCAGCACCTGCGACGCACGGATCTGCGCGCCGTTGGTCGAGTAGCGTTGCGCGATCCATTCGCGCAGCGGCAGATAACCTTCGGTCGCGCTGTACTGCAGCGCCGCGGCGGGCGTGTCGCGCAGGATGCGGTCGGACGCCTCGCGCATGCGCTCGGCCGGGAAGGTGGCAGGCGAGGGGAGGCCGCCGGCGAAGGAGATGACTTCGGGCCGTTCCGTGACCTTCAGGATCTCGCGGATCGCGGAGCTCGTGAGCTTGCGCGCGCGTTCGGACAATTGCCACGTCGGGGCTTTCAGGTCGCTTTGGTCCATGATCTCCTCTGGTATTTCTGGAACCGGTCAAAATTTCAATTATCGCGCGACTGGCCAACCATTGCCGCTGGGGTGCCACCGGGGTTGCCACCGGGGTTGCCACGGGGGTTGCACAATCACGCGCTGTTTATCCGAGGGTTCGAGAACCCTCGGGTGTTTCGAATTCGGCGACGAGCGCCGCCGCGCCGTCGGTCGGCTGTACGTCGAGCAGGTGCGCGGCGCCGAGCCAGCGCAGTTGCTCGCCAATCAGCTCTGGCCGCGGATGCACGGCTTTCAACGCTTTCAGCGCGAGGTTCGTCGGCGCCAGCGACTGCGACGGATGCCGCGTCGAGTCCCACTGGATCAGCGAGGGCAGCACGCCGTCGCCGGCGCCTTGCCACGCCGGGAACGACCCGTCGTCGGGCACAGTCAGGCCCCACGTGAAATCGCCGCGCGTCATCGGCACGACCGGCGCGATGCGCTGCGGATACTGCGCTTGCCATGTCGCCAGATGCTTCGGCCGCTCGACGCGCGCGACCCAATGCGACAGATACGGCCCGTTTTCCAGTCGCGCCTGCGTCGCCGGGTCGTCGAGCGCGAACAGGCGCGGGCGCGGCGCGGTGCCATCGGTTGCGTCGGCCGCGGCGTGCGGATCGATGGCGATCACTTCCAGGTAGACGCCGCCCCACAGGCCGAGCAGGCGATTGTGGGTCCGCATCAGCGGATGCGCGCCACCGCCGGCCGGCGCGACGCCGAGCGTATCGGCGACGTACTGGACGCCTTCGTCCAGGGTGCGCGCGGAGACGACGAGGTGATCGAGACTGAGCGATTGGGCTGTCTGGGTGGTCATGGCGGATCGACGGAAAACGCTGTTCTTCGCAAGGGCCAGTTGCGCGCCACGCCTGAAGGCTGCGCTGCCGGGGCCGTAAGCATAACCGTTTGCCGGATCGGCGGGCCATACGGATGGATTTACATGGTGTCACCAGCCTCGCTGGATTCAAATGTAACGGCCGTGACCTGCACAGTAACGGTACAATCGACGCGATACTATTCGGTACAGTTGGAGTCCGTCATGTCCGTCCCGCTTACCCAGATTCCTGCCCCGCACGACACCGCCTCGTTGACGCTGGTCGAACAGCTGGTCCAATGGGCGCGGCGCCGCATCGAGGAGCGCGTGTTCCGCCCCGGCATGCGCATGCCGTCGATCCGCAAGCTCGCGCTCGACAAGGGCGTGTCGCGCTTCACGGTGGTCGAAGCGTACGAGCGGCTCGTCGCGCAGGGTTTTCTGGAGTCGCGGCGCGGCTCCGGCTTCTATGTGCGCGAGCGCCAGGGCGGCGCGGCGACGGTCTCCGAGCTGCACCCGCGCGCCGAGACGCTGCCCGCGCCGGCCAATATCGACGTCGTCTGGCTGCTGCGCAACATGCTGCACACCGGCGCGCGGCCCGAGCGCAGCCCGGGCCTCGGCTATCTGCCGGCCCGCTGGCTCGACGGCGACCTGATCACCAACGCGCTGCGCACGCTCGGCCGGCAAAGCGGCATGCAGATGCTCGGCATCGGCACCGCGCAAGGTTTCCTGCCGCTGCGTCAGCAGTTGCAGACGCGGCTCGAGGAGCTGGAGATCGGCGCGTCGCCCGAGCAGATCGTGATGGTGTCGGGCATCACCCAGGCGATCGACCTCATTTCGCGCATCTACGTGAAGCCGGGCGATGCGGTGATCGTCGGCGATCCGGCGTGGTTCCAGATGTTCGGCTGCTTCGCGTCGCAGGGCGCGCGGCTCGTCGGCATGCCGTACACGCCGGGCGGCCCCGATCTCGACGCGCTCGAAGCGCTGGTCCAGGAATGGCGCCCCAAAATGCTGGTGATCAACTCGGTGCTGCAGAACCCGACCGGCACCTCGCTGAGCGCCGCGCAGGCGTTCCGCATCCTGCGGCTTGCCGAGGCGTACGACTTCATCGTCGTCGAGGACGACATCTACGGCGACCTGTGCCCGCCCAGCTACGCGGGTACGCGCCTCGCGAGCCTCGATCAGCTAAAGCGCGTGATCTACCTCGGCAGTTTCTCGAAGACGCTTGCGCCGAATCTGCGCGTCGGTTTCATCGCATGCGCGGCAGAGGTCGCGACGGTGGTCGCCAATCAGAAGATGCTGGTCGGCATGACGAGCCCGGAGTTGAACGAGCGCGTGATCTACAAGATCCTGACCGAGGGCCACTACCGGCGGCACGTCGAGCGCATTCGCGCACGGCTCGACGGCGTGCGCGAGAAGGCCGTGCGGATGATCGAGAAGACCGGCATGACGCTGTTTCTGACGCCGACGGCCGGGATGTTCCTGTGGGCCGATACCGGCGTCGACGCAGGCGCGCTCGCCGCGGCCGGGCACGAAGCCGGCTATCTGCTGACGCCGGGCGGGCTGTTTTCGCCGCAGCAGTCGCCGAGCACGTGGATGCGCTTCAACATCGCCAATTGCGGCGATCCTGAATTACCGGCGTTCCTAAGCCGTTATCTCGACGGCGTCGCGCGCCGCGCCTCTTGAAACCGCGCCGGAGCGTCCCCATTTGCGCGGACGATCCGGCGGTCCGGCGCTCCGGCACGGCGGGCCCGAACCGCGGTTGGAATCCGCTTCGGCCGCCGCTCATCCCCCATTCGCAACCGAGAGGAAGTCCGACCATGGCACAAGAAACCATGAGCTTTCAGGCAGAAGTGAAGCAACTTCTGCAACTGATGATCCATTCGCTGTACAGCAACAAGGAAATCTTTCTGCGCGAGCTGATTTCGAACGCGTCCGACGCGGCCGACAAGCTGCGCTTCGAGGCGATCGAAAACAGCGCGCTGTACGAGAACGATCCGAACCTGCGGATTCGCGTGTCGTTCGACAAGGCCGCGCGCACCGTCACGATCGACGACAACGGCATCGGCATGAGCCGCGACGAGACGATCGCGCACCTCGGCACGATCGCGCGTTCGGGCACCAGGGAATTCTTCGGCAAGCTGTCGGGCGACCAGCAGAAGGACGCGGCGCTGATCGGCCAGTTTGGCGTGGGCTTCTACTCGGGCTTCATCGTCGCGGACAAGATCACCGTCGAGACGCGCCGCGCCGGTTTGCCGGCCTCGGAAGGCGTGCGCTGGGAAAGCGCGGGCGAAGGCGATTTCGCGGTCGAGACGATCGAGCGCGCCGCGCGCGGCACGACCATCACGCTGCATCTGCGTGCCGATGAGGACGAACTGCTGTCGTCGTATCGGCTGAAGTCGATCATCCAGAAGTACTCGGACCACGTCGCGCTGCCGATCCTGATGAAGAAGGAAGAGTGGGACGCGGAAAAGAGCGAGATGGTCACGAAGGACGAGGACGAGACCGTCAACCAGGCGAGCGCGCTGTGGACCCGTCCGAAGAACGACATCACCGACGATCAATACAAGCAGTTCTACCAGCACATCTCGCACGATCATCAAGATCCGCTGACGTGGACGCATAACCGCGTCGAAGGCCGCAGCGAGTACACGCAACTGCTGTACGTGCCGGCGCACGCGCCGTTCGATCTGTGGAACCGCGAGCAGCGCGGCGGACTGAAGCTGTACGTGAAGCGCGTGTTCATCATGGACGACGCCGAGCAACTGCTGCCCACGTACCTGCGCTTCGTGAAGGGCGTGGTCGATTCGGCCGATCTGCCGCTCAACGTGTCGCGCGAAATCCTGCAGGAAAGCCGCGACGTGAAGGCGATCCGCGAAGGCGTGACGAAGCGCGCGCTGTCGATGCTGGAAGAACTGGCCAACGCGGACAACGACGCCGATAAGGAAAAGTACGCCGGCTTCTGGAAGGAATTCGGCCAGGTGCTGAAGGAAGGCATCGGCGAGGACTTCGCCAATCGCGAGCGCGTCGCGAAGCTCGTGCGCTTCGCGACGACGCATACGGGCACGGCCGAGCAGACCGTGTCGCTGGCCGACTACGTCGCTCGCATGAAGCCCGAGCAGACGAAGATCTACTACGTGACCGCCGACACGTGGCAGGCCGCGTCGAACAGCCCGCATCTCGAAGTGTTCCGCAAGAAGGGCGTCGAAGTGCTGTTGCTGACCGATCGCGTCGATGAATGGATGCTGTCGTTCCTCAACGAATTCGACGGCAAGCCGCTGCAAAGTGTCGCGCGCGGCGACCTCGATCTCGGCGCGCTGAACGACGAGGAAAAAGAGGCGCAGGAGAAGATCGGCGAAGCGTTCAAGCCGCTCGTCGAGAAGATGAAGGAAGCGTTGAAGGACAAGGCGAAGGACGTGCGTCTGACGTTCCGCCTGACCGACTCGCCGTCGTGCCTCGTTGCCGACGACGGCGAAATGAGCGGCTACCTGCAGCGTATGCTGAAGGCCGCGGGCCAGCAGGCGCCTGAGTTCCATCCGATTCTCGAAGTGAATCCGGAGCACGCCCTCGTGAAGGGTCTGCATGCCGATAGCGCGAATTTCGATGACTGGTGCCATCTGCTGTTCGATCAGGCACTGCTCGCCGAAGGCGGCGCGCTGGAGGATCCGGCGAGCTTCGTGAAGCGGACCAATGCGTTGCTGCTGTCGCGCGCGGGTTGAGCGTGAGCCGAAAGCGTTGATGTCGTTGCTGGATTGACGCCCGGTAGTTGAGAAATGCGCTGCTTCGGCAGCGCATTTTTTTGCCTTCCGGTTTGCGTCGGCTCCCCTGGCTGAAGCAGCGCGCACGATCGCCGCGGTCGTTGCCGCGAAAAATTACCGTCGGAGCACGCCGCTATAATCCGACACCATGCCTATCCGTTTCGATCCCGCCGACGCCCACTGGCGCGTCGCGCCTTTGGCCACTTTCAGCGCCGCCCAGAAAGACTGGCTGACCCGCGGCGGTTCACTGACCGCGCACCTGCGCGCGCTCGGCGCGGTCGCGGTGCGCGTGACTCGCGAAGCTATCGCGCTGCCGTGGCCCGACGAAGCCGGCGCGCTCGGACTCGCGCCGCGCGCGCCGGTGTGGGTGCGCGAAGTGGTGCTGTCGGTCGATGGCGTGCCGTTCGTCGCCGCGCATAGCGTGACGCCGCGTGCCGCGAGCGTCGGCATCTGGCAGGCGACGCGCCGGCTGCGCAACCGGCCGCTCGCGGAGTTGCTGTATAGCGATAGCAGTGTCGCGCGTTCGTCACTGGTGAGCCGCAGGGTGGGGCAGCGGCATCCGTTGTATCGGTTGGCCGCGCATGAAATCGACGGCGGCGATCGGCATGCGCCGCATGCGCTGGTGGCGCGTCGCTCGGTGTTCGAGCGGCATGGCGCGCCTTTGATGGTGACCGAATGCATGTTGCCGGCACTGTGGGAGCATTTGCGTGCGTTGGACGCGGCCGCTCGCGCGCACGCTGCCGCGTCAGGCACCGGCGCGGCGCATATCGCGCACGCGCGGGTGCGCGAGCACGGTCGTCCGCTCGATCACACCGCGTCGCGTGCGCACAGCGTGCCGCGCAGCGCCGACGAGCGGAGCCGCTGATGTCGTTCAAGCGTTGCTTTGCGCCTGTCGTCGACGCTGATACGCGGGTCTTGATCCTCGGTAGCTTGCCGGGCGAGGTGTCGTTGGCTCACGGCCAATATTACGCACACCCGCAGAACAAATTCTGGTTACTGGTCGGTGAAGCGATAGAACGGGATCTGGTTGGTATGGACTATTCGACGCGTCTCGAGACGTTGCTCGAACACCATATCGGACTATGGGATGTCGTTGCCGAGGCTCGTCGAGCAGGAAGCCTGGATAGCCGGATTCGCGACCATGCCAGCAACGATCTGATTGCTCTGATCGATACGCTGCCGAAACTGGCTACCATCGCCTTCAATGGAGGGACGGCGGCCAAAATCGGGATGAAAGCGTTGGGCGAGCGGGGAGTGCAATATCGGCTTGTCCGTTTGCCATCGAGCAGTCCCGCCCATGCCTCGGTTTCATACGCTCAAAAGCTGGACATATGGCGACGGCTAACCTGCGTCTGATCGACCGACAGGATGCCATTCGCGGTCATAGATCGAGCGCAAGAAACCGTGTGCCTTCGACTGGATTCTCGTAGTAGGGCGCGGTTTCGACGAACCCTAACCGCTCGTAGATGCGCTGTGCAAAACGGGTTTGCGGAACCGAGTCGAGAACCAGCGTCGAGAATCCCAATGTCTTCGCTTGCCCGATCACCGATGTGACCAGCGTTTCGCCAAGCGACAACCCTCTGAATGCTTCACGAACATAGAGCCGTTTGATTTCCGCAGTCTCTGCCGTATGGCGCAGCAGCCCCGCGCAACCGGCGAGCTCGCCGCCGGCGTCGGCGACGAAGAACATGCCGGATGGCAGCGTATAAACGTGTTCGAACGCGTCCATTTCTGCATCGAATCCACGGTACGACAGATCCATATCCAGCCAGCGGACATACTCGTGGATCACGGCGACGAGGTTGTGCGTGTCGGCGGGGAAAACGGCTTCGCGAACGATCGGCCGCGGCGTTTGCATGGCGGCTCTCAGATCCATACGTCGTTTTCGGCCGTTCTTTCGTTGGTCGTATCGCCGGTATTGACGACGCCGCGCGGTTCGATGAGCAGCAGCTTCACCTCGGACCCGGCATACGGCTTGTGCTCGACTCCCTTTGGTACCACCGCCATTTCTCCGGGAAACAGTTCGATCGAGCGGTCGCGGAAGTCGATGCGCAACCGACCTGCGAGGACGATGAACGTCTCGTCGGTATCGGCATGCCGATGCCAGACGAAATCGCCGACTATCTTTACGACCTTGAACTGATAGTCATTCATTTCAGCCACGACGCGCGGCTGCCAGTGGTCGTCGATCTGACTGATCTTGTCGAGCAGGTTGATGGTCTTGTATTGGCCGCGTTGCTCGGGTGTCGGCTGGGAATCGCTTTGCATGGTGGCTCCATTCGGGTGATACCTGGAACAGAGCATAGTCCCGCCGCCGGCGAGTGTCTTGAACGATCGTGCAAGCTTGCGTTAGCCGGCGCGCCGATCGCTCGTCATCGCGAGCCAACGTGCGGGCGGGATCCCGTATGCGTGGCGAAAATGTCGGGTCATGTGGCTCTGGTCGGCGAAGCCGGCTGCGGCCGCCGCGTCCACGAGGGAAACGCTGCGCAGCATCATCGCGCGCGCGGCTTCGAGCCGGCGCATGACCAGGTAGTGATAGGGGCTGGTGCCGTAAAAAGTTCGGAAATCGCGCGACAGGCTCCAGCGGTCCTGCCCGCTGACGACGGCAAGTTCATCGAGCGTGACGGTGTGCGTGCACGATGCGTGCAGATATTCGCGTGCTCGCTGCGCTGCCGCGAAATCTGCGGACTTGCGCGTCTGCCGCGCGCCCGACGCGTTATCCAGCGCGAGCGCGAGACCGGCGAGCGCGTCGTCACGTTCGAGCGGCTCCGCGTCGCCACGCATCTGGCGCAGCGCTGTCTGCGTGGCTTCGAACAGGCGCGGATCGATCGTGACGCCGCCTTCGACGAAGGGCAGGGGGCGGCCGCCTAGGACTTCCTGGATCGCGGCGGGCTGCACGTAAATCATCTGATAACGAAATCCCTCGTTCGTGCCGGCCTGACCGTCGTGCACTTCGTCGGGATGCAGGACCATGGTCTGTCCGGGTAGGCTGGTGCGCAAACCGCGCCGGTAATGGAAGCATTGGACGCCGGCGAGGGTCAGGCCGATCGCGTAGGTGTCATGCCGATGCATGGAGTACGCGTTGCCGTGGAAAAACGCTTCGATGCGTTCGACTCCGTGGGTGGATTCCGAACGGGAAATCCAGTCGGATTGGGCTTTGCTGGTATCGCCGTCCATCACACGCTCCGGCTTGGTTTGGCAGATCTGCGGGAACATCGATATCGGAGGATTGTACCGGTGCGAATGTTCGCACGCTTGGCATGCACGATGGCGCGACTGACGTCAGTCTCTCGTCGCGGGTCCGGTCCTGAGCAATTGCCTACTCACTCAGTAACCGTTTTACTTCATCAAGGAGGGAAGCCGTCGTGTAGCCCCACAAAACAGGATCGAACTGGCGGCCAAACCGCTCCTTGAACTCTGAGTCCAACGTCTCTGGATAGTCGGCTTTGAATGAATCTATGTCAGATATGAGCGCGTCAATGTCGGTCGTTGACATTTTCTCGGTATAGGAAGAAACGAGTTCTTCTACTGAGTTTCCGAAAAGGTCAAAATCTTCGTGGAAACGAGAGCGAATCAACCCCGTCAGATTGCCATATTCCTCACCGTCAACCATACGATAAGCCTTCACTCCCTGTCTGCGTGTTGAGGGGCGCGTGCGTGAAAATGCCCGCGACAATGGCGGGCCTTCTTTATAGTCTGTCCCGAGCAATTGCCTACTCACTCAGTAGCCGCTTCAATTCGTCAAGGAAGGAAGCAGTAGTGTAACCCCACAACTCCGGGCCGAACTGGGAGCCATACGCCTCTTCGAATGCATCGTCCAGATTGCTAAAGTTCTCTCTCTCGAAGTTTTCAATTTCAGCAAGTATGTTCTTTAAACTCTCTTGTGAACTATCTCTTCTGTAGCAACCTACGATCACTTTGATGGTGTTACCCCAGTACGAAAAATCCTCGTTAAGGTACACACCAAAGAGCTGGTTTAGTTCGGGGTACAGCGGATTTTCATTCATAACTGCGTCTCATAAGTCGATGAATGCCGTCAGGACGTAATAGGGCATTCCATTGTATATCTCCCGCTTAAGTACCACCAAAACCTTGTTTCCTTTCGCAAATTGTCCTGTCTTCCTGACAACCCCGTAACCCACGTCCCCAGATATGTGCCTTGTTAAACGCAACGGAGCACTCGTCGTAGACTGGGACCAAGATCTGATGCGGGAAGTTTCGCCCATCATCACTTCCGAAATGGCTTTCTCGGCAGTCTTCTGGTCTTTAAATGATGTCGCCGCTTTTATCCGCGGCTCATCTTTCAGTCTTTGTCGCAACCAGGCCTCATCCTTTCCCACATGCTTCAAAAGTGTATGCCCGCCAACCCCGCGAAGCGTCTTCGCTTCATGCATGTTCAGGTTGATCTCGCCCATCGTGATACGCGCAGCCCGCACCGCCTTGATTGACCCGGCAAAGCTGAACGGCACGACCATGTCAAGTGACAGTCCGATATTGTTGGCCATGTCAGGACTTGCCTTCATTGCCTCGGCCAGCTTCGTCGTGCCCTGCTGGGTCAATGTGGCCGTATCCTGGCCCGTCCAGACCTGACGCAAACCAGCCGCCGCCGTATCAGAACCATGTACGCCGAACACGACACACCCTGCCTTGGTGAGCATGGTCGGTTCCGGGATCACACACAACGCACTTGCGCCGACCATTTCCAGCACGTCACCGACGATTTGCAACCCGCCCCATAGCCGGTTGGAAAGCATTTCGGTCTGGGTGATTGACTGCCTTGCCAGTACCGCCGCCAATTGCGGCGCACTGAGCACCACGCGCACGCCGTCCGCATCCTGTTGATACGACATTCCGAACTTCTCCGTAGTTGTTGGGACTGCCACGCTAGCAGGCGACAACAGGGAGAGGAATGGGCGACGGATGAAAATTCGGGATCTGATTTATTCAGGCCTACTGTTATATTGCTCGTACTTCAGACATGGGGCGGGCTGCGGTCGCGGCGAATCTGTGCATCCCGTTGCGGAGAGACGCGTATGAGCGTTGTACCCGTCATTCTCAAATACGAAACGTACAACGAGACGCCATGCTATGTTCTGAGGGCGTATCTATACTGAGTTCGAGCAATGAGAAAATCTGAATACCCTGAGCTAAGTCAACTATTTGGTGTTTACCTGAACCAGGATTTCGACATATGGGGTGAGACCATTTCCGCTATTGTCGCCTGCTACAAAAGAGATAGCCCGGTGGCTGACCATAAATCAATGCTCGCAGAGATAGAGAGGTTCGAGAGAAAGCACCAGCATGATCTGGATGTCGCGTTCGATCAGGTGTACGGGCTCGAGTTTTCTCCCGTTCCATGGGGCACACGACCGCATCATTTTTTGACGAGTTGAGGCGGCTGCTGAACGAGTAGCCTCCTCCCGACCGAGTCGCCTCACGGCTCTTTTATTGCGATTGCGGCGCGAACTGAAACATCGGGCCATCAGTGCCCCAGATCGCTCAGCCCATCCTTTTGTTCAGCGAACGCAGCACATCGAGCGCGCGACCCGCTAGACCCAGACCTATGCGTGGATCGACCGCACATTCGCGTGGATTGATCCGCACGACGCGCGGTCCAAATCGTTCGCTCTGGTCACGAACGGTCGGTATCGCGCGACCCGCGCCGATTTCGATGACGACAGCTTGCTCGACGCTCAACAGCCACGCCTCGTACCGCATCCGTTGATGCCTCGTGCGAGTTTCAACCCAATGCCAGTCGTCAAACATCAGAATTGCCGGTCGTGCGACGCAGCCGCAGTTCGGGCACTTCGGCAACGGCGATAGCAGTGCACAGCGATTCACGTCCACCTCTGGCTGGAAACCATCAGCCGACCACATCTGATGCGTGCAGGACTGTCCGCATTGCAGGAAGTGGATCGATCCGTGACATTCGAACAGGCGATCGTCGGCGAAGCCGGCCTTCTGGAACTGGCCATCCACATTGCTGGTGAACACGAACCCGCCGCTTCTTTTCGCTGATGCCCAGCGGCGCAAGATCTCGAAACCCGCGTGCGGGACGGTGCGCCGGTACAGGTTGAGCCGATGGCCGTAGAAACCCCATGCGCGGACCGGATCACGCAGGAAGGCCGTTCCATTGGCAATGTCATGGAAATTGATTCCGCCGGTCTTCAACGCCGGATAAGCCGCCCAGAATCCGTGATCGCCTCGAAAGTCGGGTAGCCCGGAATCGACGCCCATGCCTGCGCCCGCCGTGATCAGAATGCCGTCGGCTTCGCGTATCCAGTCAGCCGCGATCGTCATTTGCTCTGCCGTGTCCATGCGTGCTCCCGTTGTTCACATTCCGAATTCTCCTCGCAGCCCAAAAATGAGGCAGAATCCAACCGTGCGACCCGCTGCGCGACGCAGTCCGCCGTGTTCGCTTAATCGTTCCGCTTTGGCGTTCCAGGGCCCCGCGTCGCCATCCGCCACGCACAGCGTTTGTGTCCTAGCGTTGTCGTTTTCCTGATCGACGTTTGCGCATCCTGCCCGTATCACGTGCGAGATGCCTCTCAACCGCCCGCCCAGAGCCTAGCAATGACGACCCAGCAACCGACCATCATCTACACCCTTACCGACGAGGCCCCGCTGCTTGCGACGGCCGCGTTCCTGCCGATCATCCGGACCTTCACCAGGCCGGCCGGCATCGAGGTCGAGACCAGCGACATCTCGGTCGCGGGCCGCATCCTCGGTGAGTTTCCCGAGTTTCTGACCGAAGCGCAGCGGGTGCCCGACAACCTCGCGGAACTCGGTCGCCTGACCTCGTTACCCGATACCAACATCATCAAGCTGCCCAACATCAGCGCATCGGTGCCGCAACTGACGAGCGCGATCAGGGAACTGCAGGCGAAGGGCTACAAGGTGCCCGACTATCCGGAAGATCCGAAGACCGACGAACAGAAGGCGATCCGTCAGCGCTACTCGAAGTGTCTCGGCAGCGCGGTGAACCCGGTGCTGCGCGAGGGCAACTCTGACCGTCGCGCGCCGGCCGCGGTGAAGAACTACGCCCGCAAGCACCCGCACAGCATGGCCGAATGGAGCATGGCATCGCGCACGCACGTCGCGCACATGCGGCACGGCGACTTCTATCACGGCGAAAAATCGATGACGCTCGATCGCGCGCGCGACGTAAAGATGGAACTCGTCACGAAGAACGGCAAGACGATCGTGCTGAAGCCGAAGGTCGCGCTGCAGGACGGCGAGATCATCGACAGCATGTTCATGAGCAGGAAGGCGCTGCTAGCGTTCTATGAAGACCAGATGGAAGATGCGCGCAAGACCGGCATGATGCTTTCGCTGCACGTGAAGGCGACGATGATGAAGATCTCGCACCCGATCGTCTTCGGCCACGCGGTGAAAGTGTTCTACAAGGACGCGTTCGCGAAGCACGGCAAGCTGTTCGAGGAACTTGGCGTGAACGTCAACAACGGCCTCGTCAATCTGTATGAGAAGCTCGAGACGCTGCCGGAATCGCAGCGCGAGGAGGTGATCCGCGACCTGCACGCATGCCACGAGCATCGTCCGGAACTGGCGATGGTCGATTCGGCGAAGGGTATCTCGAACCTGCACGCGCCGAACGACGTGATCGTCGATGCGTCGATGCCGGCGATGATTCGCCTCGGCGGCAAGATGTGGGGCGCCGACGGTCGTCCGAAAGACACCAAGGCGGTGATCCCGGAAAGCACGTTCGCGCGCATCTACCAGGAGATCATCAACTTCTGCAAGACCAACGGCGCGTTCGATCCGGTCACGATGGGCACCGTGCCGAACGTCGGCCTGATGGCGCAGAAGGCGGAAGAATACGGCTCGCACGACAAGACCTTCGAAGTGCCGGAAGACGGCGAGGCGCGCATCGTCGATCTAGCCAGCGGCGAGGTGCTGCTCACGCAGAACGTCGAGCAGGGCGACATCTGGCGCATGTGCGAGGTGAAGGACGCGGCGATCCGCGATTGGGTCAAGCTCGCGGTCACGCGCGTGCGCAATTCGGGCATGCCCGCGGTGTTCTGGCTCGACCCGTATCGCCCGCACGAAGCGGAGCTGATCAGGAAGGTCGAGGCCTACCTGAAGGATTACGACACCACGGGCCTCGACATCCAGATCATGTCGCAGGTGCGCGCGATGCGTTACACGCTCGAGCGCGTCGTGCGCGGGCTCGATACGATCTCGGTCACCGGCAACATCCTGCGCGATTATCTGACCGACCTGTTCCCGATCATGGAGCTGGGCACGAGCGCGAAGATGCTGTCGATCGTGCCGTTGATGGCGGGCGGCGGCATGTACGAGACCGGCGCGGGTGGTTCGGCGCCGAAGCATGTGAAGCAGCTCGTCGAAGAGAACCATCTGCGTTGGGACTCGCTCGGCGAGTTCCTCGCGCTCGCGGCGTCGCTCGAAGAACTGGGCATCAAGACCGGCAACAACCGGGCGAAGATCCTCGCGAAGACGCTCGACACCGCAACCGGCAAGCTGCTCGACAACAATCGCAGCCCGAGCCCGAAGACGGGCGAGCTCGACAATCGCGGCAGCCAGTTCTATCTGGCGATGTACTGGGCGCAGGAGCTGGCCGCGCAAACGGACGACGCCGCGCTCGCCGCGCAGTTCGCGCCGCTCGCGACGCAGCTGACCGCCAACGAGCAGGTGATCGTGGCGGAGCTCGCGTCGGTGCAGGGCGCGCCGGCTGACATCGGCGGCTATTACAAGCCGGACTTCAACAAGCTCGAAGAGGTGATGCGGCCGAGCCGCACGCTGAACGAGGCGCTCGGGGCGGTACGCGTCGAATGACGTGATGCGTGAAGTGAGGTGATGTGAAGACGAGCCGCCGGCGGGCGGCTCGTAGCAGGGAAGGGCGGCCAATGCTACCGGCGAACGCGTTCAATACTGCACGACGATCGCGACCCGCCGGTTGGCCACTCTTGCCGCCGCGTCATTGCCGGCGACCAGCGGAAAATTGTCCGCCCGTCCGATCGCGGCCAGCCGATGCGGCTCGATCCCGCGCTCGACCAGATACCTGACCACGGCCCCCGCGCGAGCCGACGACCGCTCCCAGTTGGACGCATACTTCGCGGTCGAAATCGGCACACTGTCGGTATGCCCCTCGACGAGCACATTCCCCGTCGCATCCTTTGGCAGTCCCTGCGCGATCTGATTGAGTACATCGAACGAATCGACGACCTTCTTGTCATCGTTTGCGCGTGGCGTAATGGCGCAGGTTGGTCGCGACCCAGCGGCCGCAAAAATTTATGGTTCTTCGAGGATGCCGAAGTAAATTCGGCTTCGTCGTGGGCGTGTTGTGAGTTCGTTGAAAGCAGTTTGTGAGCGGTTGATTTGAATGAGCGAACCGCAGCGAATGCTATGCTCTCGTTCGACCAAAAATATTGCGCCTGTCGCGCGACATCCCTACATGACGAATCTGATCAAGCGCGCTTCGGCCGAGGCGCGCGCTTTCCGTAACCGCGACGCCCAAGCCATCGGCGGTAAACAGAAAATGGCCCACAAAAAGGCGCCCAAATCCACGCGCAACGCGAACGGCACCGTCGAGCACGACGCACACGACGCGCCGCAAATCGAAGCGCCGCGCAAGCCGCGCTTCGCACCGGTGACGTTCTCCGAAGAGGGCGGCGTGCGCTACCTGCATTTCGGCACGGAATGGGTGCAAGGCGCGATGCGTCTGCGCAAGCCCGATCACATCGAACTCGAATACGCGCAGCAGATGATGGCCTGGCTGCTATTCCTCGAAACGCCGAAGCGCATCGTGCAGCTCGGGCTCGGCGCCGCGTCGCTGACCAAGTTCGCGCACCGCTTCCTGAAGAGCGCGAAGGTCGAGGCCGTCGAACTGAATCCGGCGGTCGTCGTGGCCGCGCGCACGATGTTCGAACTGCCGCCCGACGACGCGCGTCTGAGCGTGCATGAAAGCGACGCGTGGGACTTCGTCAACGAGAGCGCGAACCACGGCACCATCGGCGCGCTGCAGATCGACGTCTACGACGCGACCGCGCGCGGCCCAGTACTCGACAGCGTCGGCTTTTACCGTGCGGCACGTGCGTGTCTGACCGACGCGGGCATCGTCACGGTGAATCTGTTCGGCGATCATCCGAGCTTCGTGCGCAACATGAAACGTCTGAACGAAGCCTTCGACGGTCGCGTCGTCGCGCTGCCCGAAGTGCACGACGGCAACCGTATCGCGATCGCCTTCTCGGGCCCCGCGCTCGACGTGCCGTTCACCGCGCTAGAGGCGCGCGCGAAGCTGATCGAAGCCGAGCTCGGCTTGCCGGCGCGCAAATGGATCAAGGGCCTGCGCGAATCGACGGGGCAGACGGGCGCATCGTTTGCGATCTGATCGGCGCACGGCCGCTTTGCTTCCGGTATTTTTTTCACGTCTACGCCGCAACGTCATCCAGCCTGCATCGTTGGCGCTTCCGTCGCGTTGTTGGACGCCGACGCGCCTCGGGTCGTCCCTGCTTGACCGGGAGTTCGCCACTCCTATACTCTTTCGAAGCTTTCGGGGAGCCCGTGGCTGACTGCGGGACGACCACCCGCTGAGTTCCACCTCCCGTCGACCGCGGGCAGATAAATTCTAAATAGGAAACAGGAGACGTCATGGCTCACGACGCCGACGTGAAGAAAGCCAGCAAGCACTGGCTCTGGCTATTGCTGCTACCGTGGATCGCGATGATCTGGGTGCCGTCCTACAACCGGATCGAGCCGCAGCTGTTCGATTTCCCGTTCTTCTACTGGTATCAGCTGCTGTGGGTGCTGATCAGCGCGGTTATCACCGCGTTCGTCTATTCGAAGACCAGGTCCCGCTATACGGGTCGCACGAACGGGGGCGCGCAACGATGAACCCCATTGCAACTTTCGTCTTCGTTCTGTTTTTCATCGGCGTCACGATTCTCGGCTTCGTCGCGGCCCACTGGCGGCGCGGCGATCTCGCGCATATCGAAGAGTGGGGTCTCGGCGGCCGGCGCTTCGGCACGATCGTCACGTGGTTCCTGCTCGGCGGCGACCTGTACACCGCCTACACGTTCATCGCGGTGCCGGCGCTCGTGTTCGGTGCGGGCGCAACGGGCTTCTTCGCGCTGCCGTACACGATCCTGATCTATCCGTTCGCGTTCGTCGTGTTCCCGAAGCTGTGGAGCGTCGCGAAGCGGCACGGCTACGTGACCTCGGCGGACTTCGTGTCGGCCCGCTACGGCAGCCGCATGCTCGCGCTCGCCGTCGCGGTGACCGGCATCGTCGCGACGATGCCGTACATCGCGCTGCAACTGGTCGGTATCGAAGTGGTGATCGGCGCGCTCGGTTTCGACACGACCGGCTTCGTCGGCGATCTGCCGCTGATCATCGCATTCGCGATCCTCGCGGCCTACACGTACACGTCGGGCCTGCGCGCGCCGGCCATGATCGCGGTCGTCAAGGACATCCTGATCTACGTGACGATCTTCGCCGCGATCATCGTGATTCCGCCGCAGCTGGGCGGCTTCGGCCATATCTTCGGCGCGGTCCCGCCGGCCAAGCTGCTGCTGAAGTCGCCGGACGTGTCGAGCCTGAACGGCTATAGCGCGTACGCGACGCTCGCGGTGGGTTCGGCGCTCGCGCTGTTCCTGTATCCGCACTCGATCACCGCGGTGCTGTCGTCGAAGTCGGGCAACACGATCCGCCGCAACATGGCGTTGCTGCCGGCGTATTCGCTGGTGCTCGGCCTGCTCGCGCTGCTCGGCTTCATGGCGCTCGCGGCCGGCGTGAAGGACATGCCGGAGTTCGCGCCGTACTTCAAGGCCTTCGGCCCGAACTTCGCAGTGCCGGCGCTGTTCCTGCACTTCTTCCCGTCGTGGTTCGTCGGCGTCGCGTTCGCGGCGATCGGTATCGGCGCGCTGGTGCCGGCGGCGATCATGTCGATCGCGGCGGCGAATCTGTACACACGCAACGTGCACAAGGAGTTCGTCAACCGCAACATGACGCACGAGCAGGAGACCAACGTCGCAAAGCTGGTGTCGCTGATCGTCAAGGTCGGCGCGGTGGCGTTCATTCTCGGTCTGCCGCTCACGTACGCGATCCAGTTGCAACTGCTCGGCGGGATCTGGATCATCCAGACGCTGCCGGCGATCGTGCTGGGTCTCTACACGCGCGTGCTCGACTACCGGGGTCTGTTGCTCGGCTGGGCGGCAGGTATCGCGACCGGCACGTGGATGGCGATTTCGTTGAACCTCGCGAGCTCGATCTTCACGATCCATCTGTTCGGCATGGCGATTCCGGGCTATGCGGCGGTGTGGTCGCTGATCGTGAACCTCGTGGTGTCGGTCGTCGTGAGCCTGATCGTGCGCGCGGTGGGCATGCAGCGCGCCGAGGACCGTACGCGTCCGGAGGACTATCTGGACGTCGTCGAAGGCTGATCCGGCTGCAACTTCACACGCTGAAAAACGCAACGTCCGCCTACGAAAGTTGGCGGACGTTTGTGTTTGCGGGGCACTCCAGGGCAGGATAGCGGAACCGTCCTTTCACGCGTTCGCCGCGCGCCGCCATGGCTGCTGCAGATACTCCCACCGTGATCTCCCGCCGCGCGGCACTCAGCCGGATGGTGCGCGCGGTCACGTCGCCGTATTACCGCTACCGGCACGCGAAGGTACTGCATAGCCTGCGCGTCGGCCTCGCGATGCTGGTGTCGATTCTCGCGACGACCGGCATCGATATTCCGCACGGCATCTGGTCGTCGGTAACGCTGCTGGTCGTGATCGGCGGCTTGCAGCATCACGGCAATATCCGCAAGAAAGCGGCCGAACGCGCGGCCGGCACGCTGCTCGGCGCATCGATCGGGCTCCTGCTGATCGTGCAACAGCACTTCATCGGTTCTCTGCCGCTCACCTATGGGCTGGAGGCGATCATCGCGTCGATCTGCGCGTGGTTCGCGATTGGCTCGTCCGGCTATATCGGGCTCCTGACCGCCATCACGATGTGCATCGTCGCGGGCCACGGCGACAATCTGATCGACGTCGGCCTGTGGCGCACGCTGAACGTGCTGATCGGTATCGTCATCGCGCTGGCGTTTTCGTTCGCGTTTCCGCTGCACGCGACGTATTCGTGGCGCTACGGCCTCGCCGCCAATCTGCGCGAATGCGCGGGCATCTACGCGCGGCTGCTCGACGGCGAAACGATCACCGAGGAGGAGCAGATCAAGCGCTTCCTGCGGATCAACAAGCGGCTCGTGCAACTGCGCTCGCTGATGCCGTCGGTCGCGAAGGAAATCGACGTGCCGCAGACGAGGCTCGAGGAGATCCAGCGGCTGCATCGCTCGGTGCTCAGCTCGCTGGAACTGCTTGCCACGGGGCCGCTGATGAACGCCGATGCCGCCGCGCGCACCGCCTATGCAGCGCATTGCGGCGCCGAGGTGCGCGCCGTGCGGGCGATCCTGTTGTCCACCGCGCGCGGGCTGCGTTTTGGCCGTCCGTCGCGCTTTGGCATTCCGGCCGCGGCGCCGCCCGCGAAGGGGCACGGCGACGTGGCCACCGCGTTGCCGCCCGACTGGCAAGGGCCGTACTGGCTCGGTCAGCGGCTCGCGGAGCAGGTAGACCGGTTGCGCGCGCTATTGCTGGAGACCGAGCCGAACTGGAACATCGAGCGGCACGAGCGGGCGACGCGTGGTAGGTAGGTGCTAGCGCTGGCCTGCCCTAAGCCTCAAACCTGCGGCGGCAGCGTGACCATCCACATCATGCCGAAGCGGTCCACTACCATTCCGAAGCCCTTGCTCCAGAACGTTTGCTGGAACGGCATCACGACCTGGCCGCCATCGGCGAGCGCGTTGAAGCATTTTTCCGCCGACGCGCCGTCATCGACGGTCAGCGACAGACTGAAGCCGTTGAACGGGCCGGCCGCCGGATCGCAGTTGCCGTCGGAAGCCATCCACGTGCTGGAGCCCAGCTGCACGCTCGCGTGCATGATCTTGTCGGCGAGTTCGGGGCGTGGCGGATTGTGCGCGTCCGGCGGCGCTTCCTTGAACAGCATCTTGAAGGTCACCTGGGCGCCGAGCTTGTCGGTGTAGTAATCGAGCGCTTCCTGGCAACGGCCGTTGAAGAACACATAGGGCTGAACGTACATGATCGTCTCCATGGTCAGGCGTTGGGCGGGCGCCGTCGTTCCTCGCCAGCGGCGGTGGGGAGAGGCGTCGAGTTCGATTGTAGTCGGTGGCGGCGCGTCGATTGTGACGCTATGTCGCCAGTGGCGACGCAGCGTAAACGAGAAGCGGCGCTGAACCGTGAGGTCCAGCGCCGCCCGTCATCGATTGCATTCGCGCGGAGCCGCGCGGCGAGCGTGAGCGTCACTCAGCCAGCCAGGCCCGCCGCCTCCGGCGCCTCAGCGCAGCGTGTCGATCAGCTTTTCCAGCTTCACCGCGTCCGCGGCGAACGTGCGGATGCCTTCGGAGAGCTTCTCGGTCGCCATCGCTTCGTCGTTGAGGAGGAAGCGGAACGACTTCTCGTCGACCGGCACGCGCTCGATGTCCGCGTCGTGCGATGTCTCCGGCGACAGCTTGCGTTCGACCTTGTCGGTGCTCTCGTGCAGTTTCTGCAGCAGGTCGGGGCTGATCGTCAACAGATCGCAGCCGGCCAGTTCCAGAATCTGCGAGGTGGTGCGGAAGCTCGCGCCCATCACCTCGGTCTTGTGGCCGAACTTCTTGTAGTACGCGTAGATGCGGCGTACCGACTTGACGCCCGGATCGTTGGCGCCGCCGTCTTTCGCTTCGTCCCACGCGCTGCCGGCGTTCTTCTTGTACCAGTCGTAGATGCGGCCGACGAACGGCGAGATCAGCTGCGCGCCAGCTTCCGCGGCGGCGGCGGCCTGCACGAGCGAGAACAGCAGCGTCATGTTGCAGTGGATGCCTTCCTTCTGCAGCACCTCGGCCGCGCGCACGCCTTCCCACGTCGACGCGAGCTTGATCAGCACGCGGTCGCGCTCGATGCCGTGTTCCTTGTACAGCGCGATCAGCTCGCGGCCTTTCGCGATCGAGCCTTCGACGTCGAACGACAGGCGCGCGTCGACTTCGGTCGACACCCGCCCCGGGATGATCTTCAGGATTTCGGTGCCGAAGGCGATCAGCAACTGGTCGATGATCGCGCCGGGCGGCTTCGACGCATGCGCCTTCACGGTCTTTTCGAGCAGCGGCCGGTAGTCGTCTTTCTGCACGGCCTTCAGAATCAGCGACGGATTGGTGGTCGCATCGCGCGGCTTGTACTGCGCGAGCTGCTGGAAGTCGCCGGTGTCGGCCACCACGGTGGTGTATTGCTTGAGTTGGTCGAGTGCGGTTGTCATGTTCGGGCCTTCAGGGCGCGTGTGCGCCATGGTTCAGGAGAAGTGAGGACGCCGCCGCGCCGGCAGGAGGAATCAGCCGGCGCCGGCGGCCGCGGGTCAAGCCGCAGCGCGTCCCACGATGGCTTGGGAAACGCTGCCGGATACATCTATTCTATGGCGGATCGCCGAGGACGGTATGAACACCGGGTATGGACAGCCGGGCGGGGATATCCGTTCACGCGCGCCGCGCGTTCAGCACGACTTGCGTTACCACGCCGGCGACGAGCCCCCAGAACGCCGAGCCGATCGACAGCAGCGTGAGTCCCGAGGCGGTCACCATGAACGTGACGAGCGCCGCCTCGCGCTGCCTCGTATCCTGCATCGCGTTGGCGAGCCCGCTCATGATCGAGCCGAACAGCGCGAGCGCCGCGACCGACACGACCAACTCCTTCGGGAACGCCGCGAACAGCGCGGCGATCGTCGCGCCGAACACGCCCGCGAGCAGATAGAAAATGCCGCCCCATACGGCCGCTGTGTAGCGCCTGGCGGGGTTTTCGTGCGCTTCGGGGCCGGTGCAGATCGCCGCCGTGATCGCGGCAAGATTGATGCCGTGCGAGCCAAACGGCGCGAGTAGCAGCGATGCGACGCCGGTCGTCGCGATCAGCGGCGCGGACGGGGTCGTATAGCCGTCGGCGCGCAGCACCGCGATGCCCGGCACGTTCTGCGAGGCCATCGCGACGACGAACAGCGGAATGCCAATGCTCACGCAAGCCGCCACCGAAAACGACGGCATCGTCAGCACCGGGTGCGCGAGCGCGACGTGAAAGTGGCTGAAGTCGAGCAGCCCGAGGCCGCCGGCGGCTGCGGTGCCTGCCACGAGCGTGGTCGGAATCGCATAACGCGGCACGAACCGTTTGACGATCAGGTAGGTAAAGAACATCGTCAGCACGAGCGCGGTCTGGTACTGCGCGGCGCGGAAAATCTCGATGCCGATCTCGAACAGGATGCCCGCGAGCAGCGCTGCCGCAAGGCCGGACGGAATCCGCTTCATCAGCGCGTCGAACCAGCCGGTGACGCCGACCAGCGTCAGCAGCGCCGCGCAGAAGATGAATGCGCCGATCGCCTGCGCATACTCGACATGCGGCAGCGACGACACCAGCAGCGCCGCGCCCGGCGTCGACCATGCGATCACGATCGGCGCGCGAAAGCGCAGCGACAGGCCGATCGTGCACAGACCCATTCCGATCGACAGCGCCCAGATCCACGACGAAATCTGCGCGTCGCTCAGATGCGCGGCCTGGCCCGCCTGAAACATCAGCACGAGCGAGCTCGTGTAGCCGGTCATCGCCGCGACGAAGCCCGCGACGATCGTCGACAGCGACGTATCGGCAAGCGGATTGAAGCGCCTGGGCGACGTGGCGGCGCGGGACAGCTGGGGCGACGGGAACGAACTCATGCGAAGGCTTTCTTGTTGTGGAAGTTGAAGCGTCGGGACGTGGATTCTGGAACGGCGGGCGTTACTTGCTCAGCACCCGCATGGCCGTCTCGAGGCCCGCGAGCGTCAGCGGATACATGCGGTGGCCCAGCACTTCGCGGATCGCGCTGACCGACTGCCGGTACGGCCACAGCGCTTCCGGCTCCGGGTTCAGCCACGCGAAGTGCGGGAAGTGATCGGCGAGCCGGCGCAACCACACCGCGCCGGCCTCGGCGTTGTTGTACTCGACCGAGCCGCCGGGCTGCAACACTTCGTACGGGCTCATCGTCGCGTCGCCGACGAAGATCAGCTTGTAGTCGGGCGTGAACTTGTGCAGCACGTCCCACGTCGGTGTGCGCTCGGCGTGGCGGCGGCGGTTGTGCTTCCACAGGAAGTCGTACACGCAGTTGTGGAAGTAGTAGAACTCGAGGTGCTTGAACTCGGCCTTCGCGGCGGAGAACAGCTCCTCGGTGCGCTTCACGTGATCGTCCATCGAGCCGCCGACGTCGAGCAGCATCAGCACCTTCACGTTGTTGTGCCGCTCGGGCACCATCTTCAGATCGAGCCAGCCGGCGTTCGCGGCGGTGCTGCGGATCGTGTCGGGCAGGTCGAGTTCTTCCGCCGCGCCTTCGCGGGCGAACCGGCGCAACCGTCGCAGCGCGACCTTGATGTTGCGCGTGCCGATTTCGACCTGGTCGTCGTAGTCGCGATACGCGCGCGCTTCCCATACCTTGACGGCCGTGCGATTGCCGGCCGCGTCGCCGCCGATGCGCACGCCTTCAGGGTTATAGCCGCCGTGACCGAACGGCGACGTGCCGCCCGTCCCGATCCACTTGTTGCCGCCCTCGTGGCGCTCTTTCTGCTCGTCGAACAGTTCCTTCAGGCGCTCCATCAACTTGTCGATGCCGCCCATGGCCTCGATCTGCGCCTTTTCCTCGGGCGACAGGTCGCGTTGCAGCTTCTTCTTCAGCCAGTCGGGCGGAATGTCGAGCGCGAGCTCCGAGGTCGCCGCGACACCGTTGAAAAAGGCGCCGAACGCCTGGTCGAACTTGTCGAAGTACTGCTCGTCCTTCACGAGCGTGATGCGCGAGAGGTAGTAGAACTCGTCGAGCGACGGCGCGATCACGTTGGCCTTCAGCGCTTCGAGCAGCGTCAGGTATTCCTTCACCGAGACCGGCAGGCGGGCGGCGCGCAGCGAGTAGAAAAAGTCGATCAGCATGCTGGATGTCCTGCGGCGCGGCGCCCGCTCAACGGTTGTTGCGGTTCATGAACAGCAGCCGCTCGAACAGGCTCACGTCCTGTTCGTTCTTCAGCAGCGCGCCGTGCAGGGGCGGCACGATCTGCTTCTGATCGGCCGAGCGCAGTGCTTCGGGCGGAATGTCTTCGGCGAGCAGCAGCTTGAGCCAGTCGAGCAGTTCGGAGGTGGACGGCTTCTTCTTCAGCCCCGCGACGTTGCGCAGCTCGAAGAAGCTCTGCAGCGCCGCGGCGAGCAGATCCTTCCTGATGCCGGGGTAATGCACGTCGACGATCTGCTGCATCGTCGTCGCATCCGGAAACCTGATGTAGTGGAAGAAGCAGCGGCGCAGGAACGCGTCGGGCAACTCCTTCTCGTTGTTCGACGTGATGATCACGAGCGGGCGATGTCTGGCGCGCACCAGCTCGCGCGTCTCGTACACGTAGAACTCCATGCGGTCGAGTTCGCGCAGCAGGTCGTTCGGGAATTCGATGTCGGCCTTGTCGATCTCGTCGATCAGCAGCACGCTCTGCTCGTCCGATTCGAACGCCTGCCACAGCACGCCCTTGACGATGTAGTTGCGGATGTCCTTCACGCGCTCGTCGCCGAGCTGCGAATCGCGCAGACGCGACACCGCGTCGTATTCGTACAGCCCCTGCTGTGCCTTGGTGGTCGACTTGATGTGCCATTGCAAGAGCGGCATGCCGAGCGCGGCGGCGACTTCCTCGGCGAGCATGGTCTTGCCGGTGCCGGGTTCGCCCTTGATCAGCAGCGGACGCTTGAGCGTCATCGCGGCGTTGACCGCGAGCTTGAGGTCGTCGGTGGCGACGTACTGCGATGAGCCTTCGAAACGCATGACGAGATGCTCTTGTGCGGGAAAAAACCCAGTATAAGTCAGAAGGCCTGTTGGCCTGAAACCGGCTGACGTATGGTGTCAGCCGCGCAGTGACGCGGCGGCGGTGCCGCTGTGGCGTCGTTGCGAAGCCGCCGCGGTCACGGCGTGGGGCCCGTCCCGGCGGGCGTTGCGCGGCCCCCGTGTCTGGTGGACGTTCGGCGCGGCGTCGCGGTACAATGAGCCCGATTTTTTTGGCCTGCGCGGCTACCCTACAAGAAGAACGGCGCGGACCGCTGCCTTTGTGGGCACCCGTTTCCCCTCAAGCCAGGTTACATCTATGAATAAATTCGTCGGCAAACACGTCGTGATCGTAGCGCTGTCGGTGCTCGCGGGGTATGCGGCCAATGCGCAGGCAGCGGATGTCGTAGGCAACGCCAAGGCGGGCCAGGACAAGGTCGCGATGTGTATCGGCTGCCACGGCATCCCTGAGTACCGCACGGCTTATCCAGAGGTTTTCCGCGTGCCGAAGCTCGGTGGCCAGAATCAGGCGTACCTCGAAAACGCGCTGCGCGCCTACAAGAAGGGCGACCGCCATTTCGCCACGATGCACGCGATCGCGGTGACGCTGTCGGATCAGGACATTGCCGATGTCGCCGCGTACTACGCAGCGCAAACTGCCGCTTCGAAAAACAATCCCGACAAGTGATCGGCGTCGGTCACCAGCACATCCAATTCGCGGGATAGGAGATTTCATGATCAAGCCCCAACAGGCACTCCACACGGTATTCAAGGCGGTCGGCGCGGCGGCGGTCATCGGTCTGGCCGCGGCGAACGCAGCCCACGCGGCCGACGCCGGCAAGGGTAAGGTGCTCGCCGACAGCCACAACTGCGCGGCCTGCCACGGCCCCAACCTGAACAAGCCGGTGAGCCCGGAGTATCCGAAGCTGGCCGGTCAGTACGCCGACTATGTCTACTGGGCGCTGCGTCAGTACCAGATGGGTACTGGCAATCCAAACCTCGGCCGCAACAACGCGATCATGCAGGCACAGGTGCAGAGCCTGTCGCTAGGCGACATGAAGGACATCGCCGCTTACATCGAATCGCTGCCAGGCGACCTCGTGCAGAAGAAGTAAGCGTCGGGCGCCGGTTTCGCGCCGAAGCTTCAAAAGCAAAACACCCCGCCTTGGCGGGGTGTTTTGCTTTGAGGGCGTCGTACCTCGGCGTGCTGGCGTCGTGCCGCGCCGGAGTTTCCAGTCGCCTCAGTCGCGCGTCGCGCGCCGTTCGATGCGCTGCAGATACGCGTCCGTGTCCGGCGGCGTGCCGGTGCGCTGCGCTTCCCAGATGGTTTCGCCGAGGCAGTCCATGATCGCGTGCTGCGCCTCGTGCGTCGAGCCGAGGCGCGCGGCGAGCCGCTCATGCGCGGCTCGAATGCCGGGCGGCTGATCGATCGACAACTGCTCGGAGATCGCCAGGTGCATCGACAGGTGCAGGAACGGATTGGTCTGGCCGCGCTCCGGCGAATAGTCCTGCGCCTGGGCGGCGGGACCATCGGCGAGATCGGCGTGATATTCGGGATGCTCGACGATCCAGTCGGCTGCGATCGCCTCGAGCGGCGTCAAAATCTCGCCCTGGCGCTGTTTGCGCCAGGTGTCGGTGAAAAAGAGGCGAACTTCGTCGCGGCTGGGATTGAACATCGTGGAACCGGTGCGTGGGAGTGGAGGCGCGGAGCGCGACGGTGCGGGTCCGCAGTGCGCGCTGCGCCGTAAGACACTATTTTACGCGGCGGCCGCGTGGGCTGCAGGCGCGCTGCACGGCCTCGGGTCTCGAACTGGGCCGGCCTTATAGATCGGGTGGCGGGGTCTTCGGCCGGAACTCGCACAGCGGCTCGATCGCGCAATGCCAGCATTCGGGGCGGCGCGCCTTGCACACGTAGCGTCCATGCAGGATCAGCCAGTGGTGCGCATCCTGCCTGAATTCGGCGGGCGTGAATTTTTCGAGTGCCGCTTCGACCGCGCGCACGTCCTTGCCGGGCGCGAGGCCGGTGCGGTTGGCGACGCGGAAAATGTGCGTGTCGACCGCGATGGTCGGATGGCCGAATGCGGTGTTCAGGATCACGTTGGCCGTTTTGCGGCCGACACCGGGCAGCCCCTCGAGTGCCTCGCGATCCTCGGGCACCTCGCCGCCATACCGGTCGAGCAGAATGCGGCAGGTCGCGATCACGTTCTTCGCCTTCGTGCGATACAGACCGATCGTCCTGATATAGCTCGCGACACCTTCCTCGCCGAGGTCGAACACCTTCTGCGGCGTGTTCGCGACCGGAAACATCCTGCGCATCGCCTTGTTGACCGACACGTCGGTCGCCTGCGCCGACAACAGCACCGCGATCAGCAGTTCGAACGGCGTCGTGTACTCGAGCTCGGTGGTGGGATGCGGATTGAGGCTCTGAAGCGTTTCGTAGATCGCGCGGCGTTTGTTCGCGTTCATGCGGAGCGGGTCCGTGTGAGTGGGCCGGGTTGCGTCGGCATGGTCAGCGCGTGGTTGGCGGCGAGTTGGACGGTGGATTGGACTCGTTTGACTCATTTGACTCGTCGGACTGCTGCTCCGAGCCGGGCGCGTCGCCACCGCTGGCAAGACCGAGACGGCGGCGGCGCGCTTCGGCGGCGTCGATCTGTGCCTGCACGTCGGCGCTGACGTTCTCGGTGTTCAGCGGTCCCTCGCCTTTCGCGGCCAAGTCTTCCTTCTTCTTGCGCGCGCGTTCGAGCGCGGCCTGGATGATCGCGCGTTTCTTCGCTTCCGCGTCGTCCGCAATCGGGGCGGCGGGAGCCTCGGACGGCACTGTCGCGCCGCTTGCCGCAACCGCGTCCGGCGCAGCCGGCGGCGCGCTTGCGGCTCGCCGCGCCGCAGCGCGCGCTTCGGCGGCGTCGCGCTCGCGCGCGAGACGGGTCTCGTGGCGGTTATGACGCGCCCGCGCCGCGTCCGCGTGGCTTTGGCTCCATGCATCCCAGCCGGTGGCCTCGCCGGTCACGGGGAGCATCGTGATGCAGTCGACCGGGCAGGGCGGCACGCACAGGTCGCAGCCGGTGCATAGCTCGGCGACCACGGTGTGCATCTGTTTCGGTGCGCCAACTATCGCGTCGACCGGACAGGCCTGCATGCACAGCGTGCAGCCGATGCACACCTGTTCGTCGATAACCGCCAACGGACGCGGACGTTCGACGCCATTGGCCGAATTGAGCGGAATCACCGGTTTGCCGAGCAGCGCGGCGAGGCGCGCGATGCCCTCGGCGCCGCCGGGCGGGCACTGGTTATAGTTCGCCTCGCCATTGGCGACGGCTTCGGCATACGGACGGCATGCGGGATAACCGCACTTCGTGCATTGCGTTTGGGGCAGCAGATCTTCGATGCGATCCGCGAGTGTTTTGACGTCTGTCACGGTTGCGGCGCGGGGGTTTGCCGTGCGATCGCACGACCTGAACTAAATAGCACATTATCGCCGATTTCCCGGATTGCCATTCGCAATCCATGTGCCATAATCGAAGCGCTTCATTCGAAAGACCGCAGAAAAGGGTGTGTTTCCCAACCACGACGCGCCCGCTAAACGCCGCCACAAAAAGGCTCGAGGAGAGGCCGGCGGCGCGATCCGGAGAACGCGGCTCACGAAGACGATGCCACCATGAATCAGCCGAAAATCAAAAGAGATCCTGAAGGCACGAGGCGCCGCATCTTGCTCGCGGCGGCGGAAGAGTTTGCAAATGGAGGGCTGTTCGGCGCGCGAGTCGATCAGATCGCTCGCCGCGCGGAAACCAATGAACGAATGCTCTACTACTACTTCGGTAGCAAGGAGCAGCTATTCACCGCGGTACTCGAGCACGCGTTCAGCGCGCTCAACGAAGCGGAACGCACGCTCGAACTCAACGGAATCGCGCCGGTCGAGGCGGTTACGCGTCTCGCGCATTTCGTGTGGGACTACTACCGCGATCATCCCGAGTTGTTGAGGCTCATCAACAACGAGAATCTGCATGAAGCACGCTATATGCAGAAGTCCACGCGCATACGCGAAATGATTTCGCCGATCGTCGCCACGCTCGGCGGCATTCTCGAACGTGGGCAGCGCGCGGGGCTGTTTCGCACGAACATCGACCCGCTGCGCTTTTACGTGACGCTCTCGGGCATGGGCTACTACATCGTGTCGAACCGTTTCACGCTCGAGGCGACGCTCGGCCGCGATTTCAGCAGCGCCGCCGAACGCAGCGAGGTGATTCAGATGAATACCGAACTGCTGCTCGCGTATTTGTTGAGAAAGTAACGGGCAGTGCCGCGGTGATCATGGCCGCGGCAAAAAATCAGTATCACGAACAAAGCGCGATAAAAAAGCCAACGGCCTCGAACGGGACCGTTGGCTTTTTATATGCTAGTGCAAGTTTGATGCTCAGGCTTCGACTTTTTCTTTCGCCGTTTTTGCTGCCTTGTTGTGCTCGAGAATGAAGTCGCGCAATTGCGGGTAAATGATCGTGCGCCAGCGGCGGCCCGAGAAAATGCCGTAGTGGCCGCATTTCTCCGCAGTGAAGTGACGCTTGTTCTTCGCCGGAATGCCGCTGCACAAGTCGTGCGCCGCGTAAGTCTGGCCGTCGCCGGAAATGTCGTCGAGTTCACCTTCGATCGTAAACAGCGCGGTCGTCGTGATGTCCTGCGGCCGCACCGGTTCGCCGTTGACGACCCACGTGCCCTCGGCAAGACGGAACTCCTGGAACACGACGCGGATCGTGTCGAGGTAATAATCGGCATCCATGTCGAGCACCGCGTTGTACTCGTCGTAGAACCGGCGGTGCGCTTCGGCGTCGTCCTCGTCGCCGCGCAGCAGGCTCTGGTAGAAATCCCAGTGCGACGCCGCATGACGCTCCGGATTCATCGCGACGAAACCGGTGTGCTGCAGGAAGCCGGGATAGACCTTGCGGCCCGCGCCGGGATAGTTCGGCGGCACCGTGAAGATCACGTTGTTCTCGAACCACTCGTACGAGTGCTGCGTGGCCAGCGAATTGACCGAGGTCGGGCTCTTTCGTGCGTCGATCGGGCCGCCCATCATTGTCATCGTGCGCGGCGTGTCCTCGCCGCGGCTCGCCATCAGCGAAATGGCGGCGAGCACCGGCACGGTCGGCTGGCACACCGAGATCACGTGCAGATTCTTCGCGCCGATATGGCGAATGAATTCCTGGATATACGCGATGTAGTCGTTCAGACCGAACCAGCCGGCTTCTAGCGGCACCATGCGCGCGTCGAGCCAGTCGGTGATGTAGACCTTGTGGTCTTGCAGCAACGTGCGCACGGTATCGCGTAGCAGTGTGGCGTGGTGTCCTGACAACGGTGCGCAGACGAGCACGACCGGTTCGTCTTTCAGTTGGCTGACAGCTTCGCTGTCGTCCGCGAAGCGCTTGAAGCGCATCAGACGGCAGAACGGCTTTTCGATGAACGTCTGCTCGACGATCGGAATGTTATGGCCGTCTTTGACAATCTGGTGAATATTGAACTCGGGCTTTTCGTAGTCCTTGCCGAGCCGGTAAAGCAGTTCGTAGCCGGCGGAAAGGCGCGTGGCGCCCGGCACATAGGCTAGCGGACTGGCCGGATTCGCAAATGATTTCGATGCGGCCTGAGCCCAGGCGGTGAGGGGGCTCAACATCGCCCGCTGGAATTCGTGAAATTGATAGAGCATGTTTGCTCCGTTTTAAGCGGTTCGCATGGGGCTTCGCAAACACGCGTGAGGCGTTGCGGCGGGCCATTGTGGTTGTAGGCACATTATTGTCGGCCGACAGTCAGATCGATAATATCGAACAAGGCAAATTTGTGCAATGCAACAATATTCGCATTCAGTGTACGCAAATTGTCACTGCGTCATGCTAATGGCGATGCTGCTCCGCCGCTATCAGGGCTTGCCTGATCCTCAAGCTCCATCGCGCGGATGCCGTTATGCGCCGGATGGCCGGTCGCCTGCGCCATCTCCTGCTCGTGCTTCATCAGGTTCAGTCCGGTGTGCACGAGCGCCACGTGGGAGAACGCCTGCGGAAAATTGCCGACGAGACGTTTATCGACCGGGTCGTACTCCTCGGACAGCAGGCCGACGTCGTTGCACAGCGCGAGCAGCCGCTCGTACATCTCGATGGCTTCCTGCACGCGTCCCTGCAGCGCAAGGTTATCCACCATCCAGAACGAACACGCAAGAAAGGTGCCTTCCCCCGGTGGCAAGCCGTCGTCGTATTCCGTGGTGCGGTAGCGCAGCACGAAGCCGCCGTGCATCAGGTCCCGCTCGATCGCCTCGACCGTGCCCTTGATGCGCGGATCCTGCGGCGGCAGGAAGGCGACCAGCGGCATCAGAAGCACGCTCGCGTCGAGCCGATCGCTGCCGTAGTACTGTGAGAACGCGTTGAGCTGCGGATTCCACGCCTTCTCGCAGACCTCGGCGTGGATCGTGTCACGCATCGCGCGCCATTCGTCGAGGGGGCCGTCGAGCTTGAACATTTCGGCCGAGCGGATCGCGCGGTCGAACGCGACCCACGCCATCACCTTCGAGAACGTGAAATGCTCGGGGCCGCCGCGCGTCTCCCAGATGCCTTCGTCGGGTTCGCGCCAGATCGTGCTCAGGTGCTCGAGCATCGCGCGCTGCACGCTCCACGCGGTGACGTCCGCCTGCAGGCCGCCGACGCGCGCCAGATGCAGCGCGTTCATCACCTCGCCGTAGACGTCGAGCTGACGCTGCCCGACCGCATTGTTGCCGATGCGCACCGGTTTCGCGCCCTCGTAGCCGGGCAGCCAGTCGATTTCGGATTCGGGCAGGCGCCGCTCGCCGCCGATGCCGTACATGATCTGCAACTGGTCCGGCGCGCCCGCCATCACGCGGCCGAGCCAGCTGCGCCAGGCGCGCGCTTCGTCGTAGTAGCCGCCGCGCATCATCGCGAGCAGCGTGATGGTCGCGTCGCGCAGCCAGCAGTAGCGGTAGTCCCAGTTGCGCGTGCCGCCGAGCCGCTCGGGCAGCGACGTGGTGGGCGCCGCGACGATGCCGCCGGTCGGCTCGTAGGCGAGCGCGCGCAGCGTGATCAGCGAGCGGCGGATCGGCCCGGCCCAGCGTCCTTCGACGGTGCCGCGCGCCGCCCATTCGAGCCAGTGGTTCTCGGTGCGCGCGAGCGACGTGTGCGGATCGCGCGCGGGCGGAATGCGCAGATGCGACGCCGCGTACGCGAGCGAGAACGGCACGCGCTCGCCCTCGGTTACCGTGAATTCCGCGACGGTCTTCATGTCTTCGCCGTGCAGTTCGACCGGCGTGCGCAGCACCGCGTTGTCGGGGCCGACGATCGCCTTGATGCCGCTGTCGTGCTTGAGCTTGTCGACCCACGGAATCGAGAAGCCGTAGTCGAAGCGCAGCACGAGTTCCATCTTCATGCGCACGGTGCCGCGCTTGCCGACGACGATGCGGATCAGCTCCGACCAGCCGTTGCCGGGCGGCATGAAATCGATCAGCGTGACGGCGCCGTCGGGCGTTTCGAAGTCGGTTTCGAGGATCAGCGTTTCGCCGCGATAGCGCCGCGTGATGGTCGGCGCGCCGTGCTCGCCCCCGGTAGCGGGGGCGAGCAGCCAACGGCCGTTGTCGGGCGAGCCGAGCAGCGCGGCGAAGCAGGCGCCCGAGTCGAAGCGCGGCCAGCAGAGCCAGTCGACGGAACCCTCGCGGGAGATGAGCGCGGCGGTATGGCCATCGCCGATGAGTGCGTAGTCTTCGATGTGTGCAGGCATGGAAAGCGTGTCGGAAAACGAGTCGTTATTACGGACGGCCACAGCAGCCGCGCTTCGAGTGGGCGTTATTACCGGACCACGATCGGCAGTGTTTGGTTCACCGCACAGTGCGGCAAAACGCGGGTTGGAAAATTGTCAAATCCATGCATACAATCAAATTTCATGCCGATGTCCGGCGACCTGCCGGACTGCGAATCGGCCTTGCTCATGGCGGTTGCAGACGCCGTTTCCGAGGACGAAAGCCATGCTGAACCCTTCGAAATCCGATTGCATCACGATTCTCTCGGCCGCCAGCCAGCTTGCCGGCGACTCCATGTTGCCACTCGATCATGGCCGGCTCGGCCTGAGCCGCAACGGCATGCTGGCTGCCGCCTCCTTCCTGGTCGAGCGGGCCTGCTTCCGGCGCTATCAGCAGGATGCCGATCATTATGCGGTCGGCGCGCTGTCGTTGCAGGGGCGCCTGCGGCTCGAACAGCTGGCGAACGGTTGAGCGGTAGGGCCGAGCGTTCGTAGCGCAGGTTCCTGGCGTATCCGCGCCGGCCATTCGCCGCATCCCTTCGTACCGCGCCTTCGCATTTCCTATCCGTATCTTCACGCCGCGTCGCGTCAGGTCGATCGTTCGCGTGGCGCGGGCGGTCGCGCGCGTCCATCTTGCGCGCGATGCCCGCTTCCCGCATAGGTCATGGCGTGACGTTTGCCGCGCTCTCACACGGGCGAGTGGCGCTGGCACCCAGCGAACCTTCCCTTCGTGCGAAACCACCTCGATACCGGACGCAAATCTCACGCCCGGCGTCGCGGCGCCTGTCGCTCACAGATGCGACGAGCCCACGCCGAAGATCCCGATGATGCCGATGATGATCAGGTAAAGCGCGACGATGTAGTTCAACAGGCGCGGCATGATCAGGATCAGGATGCCGGCGATCAGCGAAACGAGCGGGCCCAGGCTGAGAGTGACGTTCATGGAGACTCCGTGGTTGAGACGCGTGATGCGCGATTGAGAAAACGATTGAAAAACGTCCCGCCGCGCGGGACCCAAGCCGCTGGCGCAGACCGTGCCGCAGCGGTGGATTCACTGCATGATCCGACCTGACGCTCTTATACTGACTTCGACAACAACAACGTGGAACGACGCTCGATTCGCGGCGCGGCAGACCAGACACCGTTACAACCGCTCGTACCCCGGCTCATACGCGAGCCCGTACCAGACAACCGATGTCGAGGAGGTCTCATGCTTCACAGTCGCCGTGCCGTCGGGCGTGTTGCCGTGCGCCCAGTTCCGACTTCCGTTTTTACTTCTGTTCTTGCCAGTGTTGCATTTCAGGGTTCCCGTCCGCGTGGCGCAGACCGCGCCGCTCCATCTGCCGCGGATTGCACGGCGGAAAGCACCGCCCGGCGCGCAACGCGGCCAGTGCCGTTGCGGGCCGCCCGTTCGATAATAAGAGGTTTCGCGCTCATGGTTTCGATTGTTGCTTCGCACGCGTATGCGCAAGATTCTGGCCCGGTCCCCGCGGACGGCGTCTATACGATGCTGGTCGGTACTTACACCAGCGGCAAGAGCGAGGGCATCTACGTCTTTCGCTTCGATACGAAGACGGGCGCGGCGACCGAGGTGTCGGTCGCGCAGACGGTCAATCCGTCGTTTCTGGTCGTGAGCCGCGACCGCCGCTTCGTCTATTCGGTCAACGAACTGCCCGGTGACAACGGCCCGGCCACGCAGCGCGGCGGGATCAGCGCGTTCGGCTTCGATGCCGCGCGCGGGCAGCTGACGTTTCTGAACAAGGTGTCGTCGGACGGCAATGATCCGTGCTATCTGAGCATCTCGGCGGACGGCAAGTATCTGCTGAGCGCGAACTATTCGGTCGCGCCCGATCCGGGCGGCAGTTTCGCGGTGTTTCCGCTGCAGGCGAACGGCCGGGTCGGCACCTCGGTGCAGACCGTGCATCACGAGGGCGGCGGTCCGGTGAAAGGGCGGCAGGACAACTCGCACGTGCATTCGACCGTGTTCTCGCCTGACGGCCGCTATCTGTTCGCGCAGGACCTCGGCGCCGACAAGCTGTACTCGTACCGCTACGCGCCGCAGAGCAGCGCCGGCGCGGGTCCATTCATCGCGACGGACTGGGGCTACACGCAGCAGAAGGCCGGCACGGGTCCGCGCCATCTGATCTTTGGCGCGGACGGCAAGCACGCGTATCTGACGAGCGAACTCGCGGCGACCGTCAGCACGTTCGACTACCACGACGGCAGGCTGAAGCTCGTGCAGACACTGCCATTGAGCGAGCCTGACTTCAAGGGGAAGGTGGGCGCGGCGGCGATCCATATGTCGCCGGACGGACGCTTCGTGTATGCGTCCAATCGCGGCGACGCGAACGAGATCGTGATCTTCTCGGTCGATCCCGCCACTGGACACCTGAAGCAGATCGGCCGGCAGTCGAGCCTCGGCAAATCGCCGCGCGAGTTCACCATCGATCCGACCGGCAACTGGCTGATCGTCGGCAATCAGCTGAGCGACACGGTCTATGTGTTCAAGCGCGATCCGCAGACGGGGCTGCTCGATCCGAATCCGAAGCAGCATTTCGACCTCGGCTCGCCGGTCGACTTCAAGCTGGTATCACCGTCGTGATGCGCGGCACGCGCGGGTAAATGAAAAACGGACAGCTCACATCCTGAGGCTGTCCGTTTTTTCTTCCGGATCATCGCCGACCCGGTTAGCGATTCACCGGGCGCTCATTCCGCCGGCCCCGGCGCCAGCACTTCGCGGCTGCCGTTGATGCTCATCGCCGACACGAGGCCGGCCGTCTCCATCTGTTCGACGAGCCGCGCCGCGCGGTTATAGCCGATGCGCAACTGCCGCTGCACCGACGAGATCGACGCGCGCCGCGTGCGTACGACGAACGCGACCGCTTCGTCGTACAGCGGATCGGCTTCCGCATCCGGCGCTTCGCCGAACAGGTCCTGGGCCGCGCCGCCATCGGCGGCCGGGCCGTCGAGAATGCCTTCCTCGTATTGTGGCTCGCCGAACTGCTTCAGATATTCGACGATCGCATGCACTTCCTCGTCGGCGACGAACGCGCCGTGCACGCGCTGCGGGTAGCCGGTGCCCGGCGGCAGAAACAGCATGTCGCCCTGGCCGAGCAGCGACTCGGCGCCCATCTGGTCGAGAATCGTGCGCGAGTCGATCTTCGACGACACCTGGAACGCGACGCGCGTCGGAATGTTCGCCTTGATGAGGCCGGTGATGACGTCGACGGACGGCCGCTGCGTCGCGAGGATCAGGTGGATGCCGGCCGCCCGCGCCTTCTGCGCGAGCCGCGCGATCAGCTCCTCGATCTTCTTGCCGGCGACCATCATCAGGTCGGCGAGCTCGTCGATGACGACGACGATCAGCGGCAGCGGCGCCAGCGGCTCGGGCGCATCGGGCGTCAGCGAGAACGGGTTGCCGAGCTTCTTGCCCTTCGCCTCGGTGTCGCGGATCTTCTGGTTGAAGCCGGCGAGATTGCGCACGCCGACGGCCGACATCAGCCGGTAGCGCTTTTCCATTTCGCCGACGCACCAGTTCAGCGCATTGGCCGCGAGCTTCATGTCGGTGACGACCGGCGCGAGCAGATGCGGAATCCCTTCGTAAACCGAAAGTTCGAGCATCTTCGGGTCGATCATGATCAGGCGCACTTCCTCTGGCGTCGCCTTGAACAGCAGCGAGCAGATCATCGCGTTGATCGCGACCGATTTGCCCGAGCCGGTCGTGCCGGCCACCAGCATGTGCGGCGCCTTCGCGAGATCGGCGACGACTGGATGGCCGGTGATGTCCTTGCCCATCGCAAGCGTGAGTCGCGAGTGCGAGTTCTGGTACACGCTCGCCTCGAGAATTTCCGAGAGGCGGATCGTTTGGCGCTTCGCGTTCGGCAGTTCGAGGCCCATGCAGGTCTTGCCCGGAATCGTTTCGACCACGCGGATCGACGTGAGACCGAGACCGCGCGACAGGTCCTTCATCAGACCGACGATCTGGCTGCCGCGCACGCCGAGCGCCGGTTCGACTTCGAAGCGTGTGATGACCGGACCCGCCGATGCGCCGACCACCATCACCGGCACCTTGAATTCCTGCAGGCGCTGCTCGATCAGCAGGCCGGTTTCGCGGAGCTTTTCATCCGGGATCGGTTCGATGTCGGCATCGGCGGGGGCGAGCAGATCGAGCGTCGGCAGTTCGACCATCGATGCGGCCGGCGCGTGGAACTCGAAGCCGTTGACCGGCGCGTGGCCGCGCAGCGGCGGGCGGCCGGCGGGCTCGGTAGTGGGTTGGTCGGCGGATTGGGCCTGCGGTTGCGGTGTTAGCGCGGGTAAAGACGACGGAGCGGACGACGGAGCGGGCGATGGTTCGGCGGCCGGCGTGTTCGCGACAGGCGTTGTGCTTGCGCCGACCGAAGGCTCGATGCTGGTCGCCGGCGCGGCGAAGCCCGGGAAACGGACTACGTTCGAGACGACGGCCGGTGCGGTTGCCGGCATAGCGAGGTTCGCCGCACTCGTCGAAGTCGACGACGGCGAGTCGTTTGCGGGGGTGTTCGCGGGCTCGTTCGTGGGCTCGTTCACAGCGGGCAGGGCAGGGGCGTGCGACGTCGCGGGCTCACCTGACTGCGCACGTTCGCTCGCGAGCTCCGAGACCGTCGCGCCGGACCACGGCGGCACGCTTGTGCTCGACGGCGCGGCGGCCTCCGTCTGCGGCGAGTCCGCTGACGCGGCCGCGCGTTGAGCCGCGGCGGGGCCGAGCCTGCTCTCCCAAGGCACGAGCATCTTGTCGATGACGATTTCGCCTACCGGAGCCAGCGCTTGCGGAGGCGTCGCGGTGTCGGCGGTGGCCGGTTCGACGGTTCGCGCGGATTCCTCCCTCTGCGATGCCGGGACGCTGGTGTTTGTCGCTGTCTGCGTCGAATCGTTTTGGACCGCCGGTGCGTCTTCTTGCGAAGCATCGTCCCGTAGGCTGGCTGCGAAGCGCTCGAATGGCGTCGCCGTCGGCGACTCATGTTGCGGCGCGCTTGCGGCGGGTTCGGTGGCGGCAGGCTCAGCCACAGCGGATGCCGATGGCTCGACAACCGCGGATTCGACAGCCGCAGCAGCCACGTCGGCCACCGACTCGATTGCAGTCGTCGTCTGCGGCGCAGCCGTAAGCGGCGCATGAATGACGGGCGGTTCGGTCGGCCATTGCGCAACCGCTTCGTTGCCGCCCTCGACCGACGTCCCGGACTCGGCCACCGCACGCTCAGCCGGCAACTCGACCGATGCGGTTTCTTGCTGCGACTGCGCCGGCGACACCATCCGCGCCGAACTCTCCACGCTCTGCGCCTGCGGCGCCGCAACCGTCTCGCCGTTTTTGACAGGTAGCACGTCCCGCTGCGCCGGTGGCACATCGAACGTCGTCGACGCACGCTCTGCATCGTCAATCTTCGCGCTATCGGCGCCACGGCTGCGCGCCAGGCTCACGCCGGCCATGTCGGTCCAGCGCGCGGCGTTTTCCGCGATGCTGCGCAGCGTTTCCTCGACGCTCGCGGGCGGCGCGACCGTCGACGCGTTCGTCATCGTTCGCGTGAAGTTCGGTGTAGGCCGGCGCACGGTCGACGGCGAGGTCGCGCCGTTGGCGCGCGAAGCGGCCGGGAACGGTTGACGCGGGCTCGCGCCGCGATTGAGCGGCGCGCTGCCGTCGGCCGGACGTGACAGCGACGACGGGCGGCTTGCGCGGCCCGCGGCATTCATCGATCCCGCTGTGATGCCGATACCGGCGCCCGAGGCGGCGGCGCGGCCCGCCATTGCCTGTGCCGCTCGCGCCGACACGCCGGCCGCGTTGGCGGCCGTCGCCGCCAACGCGGCACTGGAGCCGAACGACGCGGCCGCACGCTGATCTCCGACCGAGCGCCGCCCGATCTGCGCAGCGCCATCACGAGCCGACATGCCCGATGCGGCCGAAGCACCCGCCGCACCCAGCGATGCCGTCGCCGCGCGCGGCTCCGTGGTGCGCAGCCAGCCGGCCGGCGCGACCGGCTCGGTCGGCACGAATGGTGCGGCGGATCTGTCCGCAGCCTTGTCCGCGTGCAGCGCCTGCGTTGCCGTCGACGTTGCGGGGCGCGGCGACGCGCTCGACCCCGTGCGTAACACCGGCTCGGTCTGCTTGACCGGCCCGCGCGCCGCGTCGGCGGCCGCATCGGCTCGCCAGCTTGCGCCGGCGCCACGGGCGGAAGCGTCCTTGCTACCCGCGATGCCAGCCGCCGCGGTGCCGGCAGCAGCGGCGGAGCCCGCGCCGCGCCCGCTCGCGGGCGGACGCCACACCGTCGGCCGCGCGTAGCGACCCTTGCTATTGCGCGGCGCCATCGTGTTGGTAGCAGGCGACACATGCGACGGCGCGCCGTCGTCGACGCTGCGGTGGCGGCGCGCATCCTCGTCGCGCTTCGCGAGTCCCCGCGACAGACCGAGGCCGAACGCGCCGTCGGCCCAAACGGCGACGTCGCTCCAGCGGAAGTCGACGAGCCACGGCAGGCTGATCACGAGCAGCGCGAGCGCCGCGAGCGGCGTGCCGACATGGCCGAGCACATGTCCAAGCCCCGCGGCGAGCGCACGACCGAAACCATTGATGCCGGCGATGCCGATCAGCGAGCCCTCGAGCGTGCAACTCGCGATCAGCACGCAGACGAAGCCGAGCCACAGCCGGATCGTGCCGGGGCCGCGCAGACCCGCGCCGCCCGGCAGCATCGACTTCACGAGGCGCCACAAAAGAGGAATGAACCAGACGGCCGACCCGCCGAACCAGCCGAAAACTACCGTGTGCATACCAGACATCTACGAATGACGGAGCGCGCGAGAAGCGCAATCCGTCGAGTTTAAACGGCGCAGCGCGCGGCTTCGAAGGCCGGCGCGAATCCCGAACGCGGCGCAAACTCGCATCACTTGTCGCTGCGATCGAACATCAGGGTGTCGCCGTTGTCGAGGATCAGCTGCATCTGCTGCGGCGCTCGCATCTGCACGCCGGTGCGATCGATGCGCTCGAGCGCATCGAGGAACGGCTTCTCGATGTCGCCGCCCGGCGAGACGCACGCCATGCGTGTGCCGGCGAGGGAACCGAAGCTCAGCTTGCCGTCCTTCAGCATGTACGAACCCATGAAGCGGTTGCAGCCGGAAAAGCCGCTCGCGTGACGCCGGCCGCCTTCGGTCGACAACGTCAGCGTGAGCGGCTTCTGATCCTCCGACGGCACCGCGCGCGCCGTGCCGTCGGCGTTCTTCCACGAGCTCAGCACCCAGCTGGTGTCGTCGAGCAGTTGCGCGGCGGCGGGATTGAACGGATCAGGCGGCGGCGCCGACGAGTCCGGATGCTTCGGGATCGCGCAGGCACCGAGCAGCGCGGCGATGCTCAACGCGGCGACGGCCGTGCGCAGGCACGGAATGATGCGCGCAAGAGGTCGCGGGCGGGAGCGGATGAGCATGGCGTCGTTCCTGTTCAAACTGGCGAAGGCGTAAGGGTAACGTACTAAGCTTGTCGTGCGCGAGCGATGCTCGCGGTGACGTGATCGCGGCTGCGAACGTCGACGCGGCAGCACGGTTCCGCTCGACCGCCACGGCCTCGCGAGCGCACCGAAAGCGCACCCTGAGCGCCGCGCGGCAAGGGGCCCGCATGTTAACATCGCGGTCTATCCAATCCCACCCTCATCCCGACTTTTATCTGGAGTTCCCATGCAGATCGGCCAACGGATCGGCACGCCCCTTTCTGAATCCGCGACGCGCGTGATGCTGCTCGGCGCCGGCGAACTCGGCAAGGAAGTGATCATCGCGCTGCAACGGCTGGGCGTCGAAGTGATCGCCGTCGACCGTTACCCGAACGCGCCGGGCCATCAGGTCGCGCATCGCGCGCATGTGATCGACATGACCGACCGCGCCGCGCTGCGCGCGCTGGTCGAGCAGGAGCGCCCGCATCTGATCGTCCCGGAAATCGAGGCGATCGCCACCGACGAACTCGCCGCGATCGAAACCGAGGCGCTCGCCGAGGTGATCCCGACCGCGCGTGCCACCCAACTGACGATGAACCGCGAAGGCATCCGCCGCCTCGCTGCGGAGGAGCTTGGTCTACCGACCTCGCCGTACGCATTCGCCGATTCGCTCGACGAGCTGCGCGCGGGCATCGCGAAGGTCGGCTATCCGTGCGTCGTGAAACCGGTGATGTCGTCGTCGGGCAAGGGGCAGTCGGTGCTGCGCAGCGACGCCGACGTCGAACCCGCCTGGCAGTACGCGATGGCGGGCGGCCGCGTGAATTTCGGGCGCGTGATCGTCGAGGGTTTCATCGACTTCGAATACGAAATCACGCAGCTCACCGTGCGCGCGATCGACCCGGCGAGCGGCGCGGTCGGCACGTATTTCTGCGATCCGATCGGCCACGTGCAGGTCGCGGGCGACTATGTCGAATCGTGGCAGCCGCAGCCGATGAGCCCGCTCGCGCTCGAGCGTTCGCGCGAGATCGCGCACAAGGTGACGGCGGCGCTCGGCGGCCGCGGCCTGTTTGGCGTGGAACTTTTCGTGCGCGGCGACGACGTATGGTTTTCGGAAGTCAGCCCGCGTCCGCACGACACGGGGCTCGTCACGCTGTGCTCGCAGCGCTTCTCGGAGTTCGAACTGCATGCGCGCGCGATCCTCGGCCTGCCGGTCGATACGTCGCTGCGTGCGGCGGGCGCGTCGGCAGTGATCTACGGTGGTCGCGACGAGGCCGGCATCGCGTTCGAAGGCGTCGCGGCCGCACTTGCGGTGCCCAATGCGGATCTGCGCCTGTTCGGAAAGCCGGAAAGCTTCGTCAAACGTCGCATGGGCGTCGCGCTCGCGACCGGCGAGAACATCGGGCAAGCGCGCTCGCGTGCCAGGCAGGCGGCGGCCGCGGTGCGGCCGGTGTCGGCGAAGTAACGGGCAGGCGGCGAGGCGCGGCGCAAAAGTGTGCGGGACGCACACGAAAGAGCCCACCGCATTCGTTTCTGGCTTATCGAAGCAAAGAGATCGGAGTAGAGGATCGTATGGCGCTTGAATCTCGCAGCAATCCATGGCGCGGCGCGCTTCGCCGGGTCGGCGCACTCGGCGTGGCGTTCGCGCTGTGCGCCGGCATCAGCGGCTGCGGGCTCGCGGCCGCGCCGTGCCGGATCGCTTCGGCGGGACTGAAGATCGTGCCGGTGGTCGGCCACGTCGCCGCTGCGCCGACCGATGCGTGTGCCGGCGTGATCGATCCTTGAAGCGTCGTCGAGCTGTCCGTGAATCGCCCATGAGCTGCCTGTGACTCGGCCGTGACTCGGCCGTGACCGGCGTCGCTGCCGGTGTTGCCTTCCCTGCCTGACCCCCGCAACAATCGAGGTGTTCGATGAAGACATGGCGTGTTGCAATCCTCACGGCGGCAGCATGGACGGTGGCCTGGCTGGCGGCATCTTCCGGCGGCGCATCGGCCGCGCCATTGCAGTTCAAGCACTTCGAGGGCAAGAACCATCAGACGCGCAAATACACCTGCGCGACCGGCAAGATCCTGCAAGTCACCTACTGGAACGCGCAGAACGGCCAGAGCTTCGCCGTGCTGCCGGTGAAAGGCGCGTCGATGCTGTTCGTCAACACGATCTCGGCGTCCGGTGCGAAGTACCAGGCTGGCAGCTATACGTGGTGGACCAAGGGTCCGCGCGCCAACCTGTACGACCTGACGAGCGGCGAGAACGCGCCGCCGATTCTCTCCGACTGCGTGACCGTGATTCGCTGATTTGCTGATCGGCGGACACGTGCACCGCATGCGGCGGCTTCATCCCCGACCGCCGCCTGCTTCTTCTCGCGCCTGGCTTCCTGTTCCCCGCGCCGCCTCGTGCGCTCGCGCGCATCGTTTCCGTTCGAGTAGTAAGCTGTCCGGCATGGCGTTCGCCATGCCGTTTGCCATGCCGCGCGCGCGGAGCGGTGTTTCGCGCGCAGCCGTCGTTGTCGTCTTCGATTGTCCGTTCCCCGAGTCATCAAGCGAGACCCTCAATGAAAGCATCGGACCTGTTCGTCAAATCGCTGGAAGCCGAAGGTGTCGAGTATGTGTTTGGCATCCCCGGTGAAGAAAATCTCGATCTGCTGGAGTCGCTGCGCCGCTCGAAAATCCGTCTGATCCTCACGCGCCACGAGCAGGCGGCCGGCTTCATGGCCGCCACCTACGGGCGGCTCACCGGCCGCACGGGAGTATGTCTGGCGACGCTCGGCCCCGGCGCGACCAACTTCGTGACCGCGGCCGCCTACGCGCAGCTGGGCGGGATGCCGATGCTGATGGTCACGGGCCAGAAGCCGATCAAATCGAGCAAGCAGGGGCACTTCCAGATCGTCGACGTGGTGCGAATGATGGAGCCGCTCACCAAGTACACACGGCAGATCGTGTCGATCGGCAATATTCCGGCGACGGTGCGCGAGGCGGTGCGCCGCGCCGAGGAGGAACGCCCGGGCGCCACGCACCTCGAATTGCCCGAGGACGTTGCGCACGAGGAGGGCGATGGCAAGCCGATTCCGAAGAGCTACAGCCGCCGCCCGGTCGCCGAGGAGAAGGCGGTCGCGCGCGCGGTCGAGGCGATCACCGCCGCGAAGCATCCGCTGCTGATGATCGGCGCGGGCGGCAACCGCAAAACCACCACGAAGATGCTGCGCGAGTTCGTCGACCAGATCGGCATTCCGTTTTTCACCACGCAGATGGGCAAGGGCGTGATCGACGAATCGCATCCGATGTGGCTCGGCAACGCGACGCTCTCCGACGGCGACTTCGTGCACCGCGCGATCGAGCTCGCGGACTGCATCATCAACGTCGGTCACGACGTGATCGAAAAGCCGCCGTTTTTCATGCGCAGCGGCGAAGCGGGCGAGAAGACCGTGATCCACGTGAACTTCCTCGGCGCCGAAGTCGATCCGGTGTATTTCCCGCAGATCGAAGTGGTCGGCGATATCGCCAACGCGGTGTGGCAGCTCAAGGAAAGCCTGAAGACGCGTCAGGAGCATTGGGACTTCACGCGCTTCAAGGAGATCAAGGAGCACTTCGAGGCGCATCTGGTGAAGGGCCAGCACGACGATCGCTTCCCGATGTACCCGGTGCGGATCGTCAACGACGTGTACGAGACCACGCCGGTCGACGGCATCGTGTGTCTGGATAACGGCATGTACAAGATCTGGTTCGCGCGCTACTACCGCGCGCACGAGCCGAATTCGCTGCTGCTCGACAACGCGTTGGCGTCGATGGGCGCGGGGCTGCCGTCGGCGATCGCGAGCAAGATCGTGCATCCGGAGCGCAAGGTGATCGCCGTGTGCGGCGACGGCGGCTTCATGATGAACTCGCAGGAGCTCGAAACGGCGGTGCGGCTGAAGCTCGATCTGGTGATCCTGATTCTGCGCGACGACGCGTTCGGCATGATCCGCTGGAAGCAGGAGAACATGAACTTCCCGGACTACGGCATGACGCTTGCGAACCCGGATTTCGTCGCCTATGCGCAGAGTTATGGCGCGCAGGGGCATAGGATCGAGGCGGCCGAGCAGTTCGCGCCGCTGTTGCGCGAGTGCTTCGCGACGCCCGGCGTGCACGTGATCGACGTGCCGATCGACTATTCGGACAACGAGCGCGTGCTCAATCGCGAGATCAAGCGGCTGTCCGCGCGGCTTTGAGCCTCTGCATCGAATCTAGGAGAACGCGACATGTTGCAGAAAACCTATCCGTACTACCTCGCCAACGAGCCGGTGGCCGCCAACACCGATCTCGAAGTCACCGACAAATTCAGCGGCGAAGTCGCCACGCGCGTCGCAATGGCCGACGCGGCCGCGATCGACAAGGCGATCGGCCTGGCGGTCGATGCGATGCCCGCCATGCGCGCCTACCCGCCGTTCAAACGCCAGGCGGTGCTCGAACATTGCGTCAAGCGCTTTCGCGAGCGCTACGATGAACTCGCGCTCGCGCTGTGCATCGAGGCGGGCAAGCCGATCAACGATTCGAAGGGCGAAGTCACGCGCCTGATCGATACGTTCAAGGTCGCCGCGGAGGAGAGCGTGCGGATCGACGGCGAGATCGTCAATCTGCAGATTTCGCCGCGCGCGAACGGGTATCACGGCTATGTGAAGCGCGTGCCGATCGGGCCGTGCTCGTTCATCTCGCCGTTCAATTTTCCGTTGAACCTGACCGCCCACAAGGTCGCGCCGGCGATCGCGGCCGGCGTGCCGTTCGTGCTGAAACCGGCGAGCCGCACACCGGTCGGCGCGCTGATCATGGGCGAAATTCTCGCGGAAACCGACCTGCCGAAGGGCGCGTTCTCGATTTTGCCCGCGCATCGCGACGGCGCCGACCTGTTCACGACCGACGAGCGCTTCAAGCTGCTGTCGTTCACCGGGTCGCCCGCGGTCGGCTGGGAGTTGAAGCGCAAAGCCGGCAAGAAAAAGGTGATTCTGGAGCTGGGCGGCAACGCGGCGGCGATCGTCGACGCTGACCAGGGCGGCAAGCTCGACTACGTGGTCGACCGGCTCGCGTTCGGCGCGTTCTATCAGTCGGGGCAGAGCTGCATCGGCGTGCAGCGGATTCTCGCGCACACGAGCGTCTACGACGCGCTGCGCGAGAAGCTGATCGCGAAGACGAAGTCGCTCGTGATGGGCGATCCGAAGAACGAAAAGACCTTCGTCGGGCCGATGATTTCCGAATCGGAAGCGAAGCGGCTCGCTGGCTGGATGGAGGGGGCGGTGCAGGCGGGTGCGCAGATCGTCGCGGGCGGCAAGGTCGACGGCGCGATGTTCGAGGCGACGCTGCTGGAAGGCGTGAAGCGCGACACCGATCTGTATCGCAAGGAGGCGTTCGGACCGGTTGCGATACTCGAGCGCTTCGACGATTTCGAGGCGGCGCTCGCGCAGGTCAACGACAGCGACTTCGGCCTGCAGGCCGGCGTGTTCACCGATTCGCTCGCGCATGCGCATCGCGCGTGGGATGCGCTCGAAGTGGGCGGCGTCGTGATCAACGACGTGCCGTCGTTCCGCGTCGACAACATGCCGTATGGCGGCGTCAAGGATTCGGGGCTCGGGCGCGAGGGCGTGCGCTACGCGATCGAGGACATGACCGCGATGCGGCTGATGGTGATGCGCGAGACGTGGTGAGGGGCGATCTGACGTGAGCGGGGGCGGGCGACCGTTCGCAATGGGGCCAGTGCGGGCGCGGGGACGGCTGACGAACGCCGCGCGCCGCCCGCCGAAGTGCCCGGCTGTCACGCCACTGTCGTCTGTGCGCACTACGCTGCGACCGAAGCAACGGCCGCGAGCCGCCGGCCGGCCAGCCGTCACGAGCGTTTTTGCTGAAGTGCTACAATGCTCGGCTTTCGGCGGATGCTTCCGCCAGCCGGAGCCGGCCGCATTATCCGAACTCAGACGGGTCTCGCGCGGAACGACGTGGCTCCGCCTTCATCCTGATGCCCTCCGCGGTCCCGACCGCTGTCGCGCGCATCGCGCCACGCGCCTTTTTAGCGAAAGCCACCATGTCCGACACAGCCGTCACGCCCAGCACCGAGACTTTTGATCAATTCGGCCTCGCGCCCGACATCCTGAAGGCCATCAAGGAATCGGGCTACACGTCGCCCACGCCGATCCAGGCGAAGGCGATCCCGGTCGTGCTGGCGGGCCGTGACGTGATGGGCGCCGCGCAGACCGGCACCGGCAAGACCGCGAGCTTCTCGCTGCCGATCATCCAGCGCCTGCTGCCGCAGGCCAGTACGAGCGCGTCGCCGGCGCGCCATCCGGTCCGCGCGCTGATCCTCACGCCGACCCGCGAACTGGCCGACCAGGTCGCCGCGAACGTGCAGGCCTACGCGAAGCACACGGCGCTGCGCAGCGCGGTCGTGTTCGGTGGCGTCGACATGAATCCGCAGTCCGAGCAGCTGCGCCGCGGCGTTGAAATCCTGATCGCGACGCCGGGCCGTCTGCTCGATCACGTGCAGCAGAAAACCGCGAACCTGGGCCAGGTGCAGATGCTCGTGCTCGACGAAGCCGACCGCATGCTCGATATGGGCTTCCTGCCCGACCTGCAGCGCATCCTGAACCTGCTGCCGAAAGAGCGCCAGACGCTGCTCTTTTCCGCGACGTTCTCGGGCGAAATCAAGAAGCTCGCCGCGACGTATCTGCGCAACCCGCAGACCATCGAAGTGGCGCGCAGCAACTCGACCGCGACCAATGTCACGCAGATCGTCTACGAAGTCGCCGAGGGCGACAAGACCGGCGCGGTCGTGCAGCTGATCCGCGAGCGTGGCCTGAAGCAGGTGCTCGTGTTCTGCAACAGCAAGATCGGCGCGAGCCGGCTCGCGCGCAGTCTCGAACGCGACGGCGTGGTCGCGACCGCGATTCACGGCGACCGCACGCAGAGCGAGCGCATGCAGGCGCTCGATGCGTTCAAGCGCGGCGAAGTCGAGGCGCTCGTCGCGACGGATGTCGCCGCACGCGGTCTCGACATCGTCGAACTGCCGACCGTGATCAACTTCGACCTGCCGTTCAACGCCGAAGACTACGTGCACCGGATCGGCCGCACGGGCCGCGCGGGCGCATCGGGCGACGCGCTGTCGCTGTGCAGCCCGAACGAGCGCAAGCAACTGGCCGACATCGAGAAGCTGATCAAGCGTCCGCTCGACTTGCAGCGCCTGACCGTCGAGGCGCCGATGCGCCATCATCACGAGGACCGTCCGCCGCGCCGCGATCGCAGCGAATCGCGCGACGAGCGCGGCCGCCGTCGCACGGGCGGGGCGTCGGGTTCGTATGACCGTGCGCATCATCATCGCGCGCAACCGGTCGACGATTTCTTTCTGAAGCCGTACGAGCCGTCGCCGGCTTCGGTGCGCACGATCGAGGAGACGGCCGCGTCGAACGGCGCGCCGCAGAAACAGGCGCCAAAGCGCCAGTTGGCCGCGTTGCTCGGTGGGTTCGGGATGCCGAGGAAGACACCTTCGTCGTCGTAAGGCGGGTTGCAGGCTTGGCGCGCGGGCGCAACGCCGCGCGCGCATCATCGGGATGCGCGAATGTTCATCCGTTTTGCCCAGGCCGCGGTCGCGGCGCTGTAGAACTGCTCCAGCGTCGTGGGCGGCTCGCTTCCCAACTTCAGTCCCAGATGCCGTGCCGCCGCGCCTAGTGCTTCGAGCGGCTTGTCGCTATCGAGCGCGGTCGCGCCGTTCTGCTTGCTCAGTTTCTCGCCGTGCTCGTTGGTGACGACCGGCACATGCAGATACTCGGGCGTTGCCACACCCAGACAACGCTGCAGATAAATCTGCCGCGCCGTCGAATCCATCAGATCCGCGCCGCGCACGATGTGCGTGATGCCCGCGTCCGCATCGTCCACCACCACCGCCAGCTGATATGCCCACTGATCGTCCGCGCGGCGCAGCACGAAATCGCCGACCTCGGTCGCGAGATTTTGCGTCTGCGGACCCCGCCAGCGGTCGTCGAACGTGATCACGGCGGGCTCGCCGTCGGGTACGCGCAGGCGCCACGCGCGTGCCGGCTTGCCATGCAGACCCGTGCGGCAGGTGCCGGGGTAGGCGAGTGTAGTGTTGCGCGCGTGCGCGTGCAGCAGCGAATCGGCGATTTCCTTGCGCGTGCAGCCGCACGGATAGACGAGACCGGTCGATTTCAACTGCTCCAGCGCGTGCTGATAGCGCGCCATGCGCTGGCTTTGCCAGACCGGCGTTTCGTCCGCGCGCATGCCGAAACGTTCGAGGGTCGCGAGGATGTCCTCGGCGGCACCCGGCATCGTGCGCGGTCCGTCGATATCTTCGACGCGCACGAGCCACGCGCCGCGCTGCGCGCGCGCGTCGAGCCAGCTCGCGAGCGCGCTGACCAGCGAGCCGAAATGCAGCGGGCCGGTCGGCGACGGCGCGAAGCGTCCGCGATAGGTCATGGTTTGGGGACGACAGGCGAGGCGCCCGCGTCACGGAGCCCCCCGGCTGTCATTACGCGGCGCACGCGGCCTTGCTGTCCGGATGGCACGCCGGACAGGTCTTGCCCGCGACGTACATCGGCGATTGCTGTTGCTCGGGCGTGACCACCGCGCGGCAGCCGAAGCATTGCGCGGTCGCGGTCGGTTCGAGTTGCGGATTCAGCGCGGTGCGGTAGTCGAACACGAAGCAGTCGCCGTGATAATGCGCGCCGCCCACTTCCTCGAAGTATTTGAGGATGCCGCCTTCGAGCTGGTACACGTTCTCGATGCCGACCTCCTTCATATGGATCGCGGCCTTCTCGCAGCGGATGCCGCCCGTGCAGAACGACACCACCGTCTTGTCTTGGAGATCGGCACGGTTGTTCTCGATTACCTCGGGGAATTCGCTGAACTTCGTGATCCGATAGTCGAGCGCGTTGTCGAACGTGCCGACGTCGACTTCGAACGCGTTGCGCGTGTCGAGCATCACGACCGGACGGCCTTCGTCGTCGTGACCGCGGTCGAGCCAGGTCTTCAGCGTCGGCGCGTCGACGAACGGTGCGCGGCCGAGCTCGGGGCGGATCGCCGGCTTTTTCATCGTGATGATTTCGCGCTTGAGCTTGACCAGCATGCGCGTGAAGGGCTGCTTGTCCGACAGGCTTTCCTTGAACTGCAGATTCGCGAACTTGCCTTCGAACAGCGCGTCGTGGCGAATGTAGTCGATGAATGCGTCGGTGCTCTCGCGCGTGCCGGCGATGAACAGGTTGATGCCTTCCGGCGCAAGCAGGATGGTGCCGCGCAGGCCGAGCGCATTGCAGCGTTCGGTGACGAACGGGCGCCAGGCGGCGGTGTCTTCGATGGTTGCGAATTGATACGCGGCGAGATTGACGATACTCATGTGTGTTCTGCGGTAAAGATGGCCGGCGTGGCGAGGGGCGGCGGGATGTGCCGCCGCTGTTGCGCCCCGTATGAGACCCGGGGTTTGCCGCGCGGGTTCGCGCGCGTTTGCCGCGCGTTTGCCGCTTAAATGGCCACGTCGAGAGAGGCGAAACCCCTATTATCCCTCAACCCGGCATTTTCCCCGACCTGGCCGAATGGCTAACGAGTTGCGCTAGCGCAAACAGCGCTCGCTCCGACCTCGTCCTGGCCGGATGGCCAACGCGCCGTTTTGACCTGAAATCCGCAGAAGGGTGGAGTTACAATGTCGCCCATGTCAGATCCCCGCTTCGTTCATCTCCGCGTTCACTCCGAATTCTCGATTGCCGACGGCATCGTGCGTCTCGACGACATCGTCGCGGCGGCGGCCAAAGACGGTCAGGGCGCGCTCGCGCTTACCGACCTCGGCAACGCGTTCGGCCTCGTCCGTTTCTACCAGGAAGCGCGTGGCAAAGGGATCAAACCCATTGCCGGCTGCGACGTCTGGATCACCAATCCTGACGACCGCGACAAGCCTTCCCGCCTGCTGCTGCTGGTCAAGGACCGCCGCGGTTACCTGAACCTCTGCGAATTGCTCAGCAAGGCCTCGCTGACGAACCAGTATCGCGGCCGCGCGGAAATCGAAGCCGGCTGGCTCGAATCCGGTCTGGGCGAAGGGCTGCTCGCGCTGTCGGGCGCGCAGCAGGGCGACATCGGTCTCGCGCTGGCGGCCGGCAACGAAGAGGCGGCGAAGCGCCACGCGCAGCATTGGGCGAAGGTGTTCCCAGGCGGCTTCTATATCGAGCTGCAGCGCTATGGCCAGCCTGGCGGCGAGCAGTACGTGCAGCAGGCGGTCGCGCTCGCGGCATCGCTGAAACTGCCGGTCGTCGCGTCGCACCCGATGCAGTTCATGACACCGGACGACTTCACCGCGCACGAAGCGCGCGTGTGTATTTCCGAAGGCGACATTCTCGCGAATCCGCGTCGCCAGAAGCGCTTCACGGCCGAGCAGTATTTCCGCACGCAACAGGAAATGGCCACGCTGTTCGCGGACATTCCTTCGGCGCTGGCGAACACGGTGCAGATCGCCAAGCGCTGCAATCTGACGCTCGAACTCGGCAAGCCGAAGCTGCCGCTCTTTCCGACGCCCGACGGCATGTCGCTCGACGACTACCTGGTGCAGCTGTCGAAAGAGGGCCTGGAAAAGCGGCTCGAACAGTTGTATCCGGACGAGGCCGAGCGCGACGCGCAACGCCCGACGTACTACCAGCGCCTCGAATTCGAATGCGGCACGATCATCAAGATGGGCTTTCCGGGCTACTTCCTGATCGTCGCGGACTTCATCAACTGGGCCAAGAACAACGGGGTTCCGGTCGGGCCGGGCCGGGGTTCGGGCGCGGGTTCGCTGGTCGCCTATGCGCTCGGCGTGACCGATCTCGATCCGCTGCGCTACAACCTGCTGTTCGAGCGTTTCCTGAATCCGGAACGCGTGTCGATGCCCGACTTCGATATCGACTTCTGCCAGCACGGCCGCGATCGCGTGATCCAGTACGTGAAGGAGAAATACGGCGCGAACGCGGTGTCGCAGATCGCGACGTTCGGCACGATGGCGGCGAAGGCGGCGGTGCGCGACATCGGCCGCGTGCTCGATCTCGGCTACATGTTCACGGACGGCATCGCGAAGTTGATCCCGTTCAAGCCGGGCAAGCACGTGACGATCGCCGACGCGATGAAGGAAGAGCCGCTGTTGCAGGAGCGCTTCGACAACGAAGACGAAGTGCACCAGCTGCTCGAACTCGCGCAGCGCGTCGAAGGCTTGACGCGTAACGTCGGCATGCACGCGGGCGGCGTGCTGATCGCGCCGGGCAAGCTGACCGATTTCTGCCCCTTGTACACGCAGGGCGACGAAAGCGGCGTCGTCAGCCAGTACGACAAGGACGACGTCGAAGCGGTCGGTCTCGTGAAGTTCGACTTTCTGGGCCTGACCACGCTGACCATTCTGGATTGGGCCGAGCGCTACATCCGCCGCCTCGATCCGTCGAAGCAGGACTGGTCGCTCGCCCAGGTGCCGCTCGACGACCCGGCGTCATTCTCGATCCTGAAGAAAGCGAATACGGTCGCCGTGTTCCAGCTGGAAAGCCGCGGCATGCAGGGCATGCTGAAGGACGCGCAGCCCGACCGCTTCGAAGACATCATCGCGCTCGTCGCGTTGTACCGCCCGGGTCCGATGGACCTGATCCCGAGCTTCTGTGCGCGTAAGCACGGCCGCGAGGTGGTGGAATATCCGGACCCGCGCGTCGAACCTGTTCTGAAAGAGACCTACGGCATCATGGTCTACCAGGAGCAGGTGATGCAGATGGCGCAGATCATCGGCGGCTACTCGCTGGGCGGTGCCGACCTGCTGCGTCGCGCGATGGGTAAGAAAAAGCCCGAGGAAATGGCCAAGCACCGCGAAATTTTCGCGGAAGGCGCGGCCACCAACGGCCTCACGCGCGAGAAATCCGACGAAATCTTCGACCTGATGGAGAAGTTCGCGGGCTACGGCTTCAACAAGTCGCACGCGGCCGCCTACGCGCTGCTTGCGTACTACACCGCGTGGCTGAAGGCGCACCATCCGGCCGAATTCATGGCGGCCAACATGTCGCTCGCGATGGACGACACGGACAAGGTCAAGATCCTGTTCGAAGACTGCCTCGCGAACAGGATGGCCGTGCTGCCGCCGGACGTGAACCTGTCCGCGTATCGCTTCGAGCCGGTCGCCGAAGCCGACGGCAAGCGCTCGCGCACGATCCGCTACGGTCTCGGCGCGATCAAGGGCAGCGGCCAGAACGCGATCGAAGAAATCCTGCGCGCGCGCGAGGAAGGCCGCTTCATCGACATCTTCGATTTCTGCAATCGCGTCGATCGGCGCATCGTCAATCGTCGCACGATCGAGGCGCTGATTCGCGCCGGCGCGTTCGACACGCTGCATCTGAACCGCGCGCAGCTGATCGCGTCGGTGTCGCTCGCGATGGAAGCGGCCGAGCAGGCGGCGGCCAATGCGCTGCAGGCCGGCCTGTTCGACATGGGCGACGCGCCGTCGCAAGGCCACGAACTCGTCGACGAACCGGAGTGGCCGGAAAAGCGCAAGCTGCAGGAAGAAAAGGCCGCGCTCGGTTTCTACCTGTCGGGCCATCTGTTCGATGCATACAAGGACGAAGTGCGTCGCTTCGTGCGCCAGAAGATCGGCGAGCTGAAGGAAGGGCGCGACAAGCTGGTCGCGGGCGTGATCGTGTCGCTGCGCACGCAGATGACCCAGCGCGGCAAGATGCTGATCGCGCTGCTCGACGACGGCACCGGCCAGTGCGAAGTGACGGTGTTCAACGAGGTCTTCGAAGAGCACAAGCAGTTGTTCAAGGAAGACGAGCTGCTGGTCGTGCAGGGCCAGGCGCGCAACGACGCGTTCACGGGCGGCATCCGCTTCACGGTCGAAACGGTGATGGATCTCGGCCGCGCGCGCTGCCGTTACGCGGACTCGCTGAAGGTGCAGATGAACGGCAACGCGGACGCGCAGGCATTGCGCCGGGTGCTCGAAGCGCACACCGCCGGCAAGGACGAGCCGTCCGCCACAGCCGCGCCGGCGGCCGCGCCGCGCGCCAATGGCGGTGGGCGTGGCGGCTTCGGCGGCGACGGCGGCCGTCAGCGTCAAGCGGTGCAGATTCCGAACGGGCTCGCGGTGCAGGTCGTTTATCGCAGCGAGCATGCGCAAGGCGAAATGCGTCTGGGCGACGCGTGGCGCGTGAAGCCGACCGATGAACTGCTCGCCGCGCTGCGCGGCGAGTTTGCGGGAAGCTCGATCGAAATCGTGTATTGAGCGAGGTCCGCGCTGTGGATGGGCCGGTGCCGCGTGTACCGGCTAACTTTAGCGCCCGCCCGTTTTTTCCAGGCGCGCCAGCTTCAGAAACCGGTAGTACACCGTCTCCGCATTGAACAGCGCGATCATCAGCCCGGCGCGGCCATCCAGAAAACCGCGCCGCAGCAGATAAGTCCGCACGAACGCCCACAGGCCGCGCCCGAGCGCGAGTCGAATGCTGCCTTTCTGCCCGGCCTCGTAACGCTGCCGCGCGCCGGCCGTCGAATACGCGTCGAGCTTGCGCAGCACGCTCTCATAGTCCTCGTACGAGTAGTGCATCAGCTTGCCGGTCAGGCGTTGCGCGGGCGTGTCGAACACGAGGCGCTCGTGCACGAGGTCGTCGGAGAAGCGCGCGGTGCCGCGTTTGAAGAGGCGCGGAATCCAGTCCGGATACCAGCCGCTGTGATGGACCCAGTGGCCGCAGAAACTCGACAGACGGTCCACCGCATAGACGTCGGCGGCGGGCGCGGCGAGCGTCGCGCGAATCGATGCGGCAAGTTCCGGTGTGACGATTTCGTCGGCGTCGAGCGACAGGATCCAGCTTGTCGTCAGGGCATCGACCGCGCGGTTCTTTTGCGGGCCGAAGCCCGGCCAGTCCGTTTGTTCGATGACACGCGCGCCGTTCGAGCGAGCGATGTCGGCGGTGCCGTCGGTGCTGCCGCCGTCGATCACGACGATCTGGTCGGCAAAGGCCACGGCCTGCAGGCATTCGGCCAGCCGCGCCGCCGCGTTCCGGGTGATGATGGCAACGCCAAGAGTGGTTTCTTGCATACCTGAGTTGCGTGGAGGACGAAGTGACGGAGCGGGTCGCGACCCGGCAATCGAGCAGCGAGTATACACATCTCATCCGGCCCCACACCACGGCGCCGATCCGCCAGGTGTTGCGCGCATGCCGTCGCGCGCCGAGCGCCGGCCGTCATCTGCAACCGATTACAATGCTCTTTTTTGATATTTCACGCGGCCGGCCAATCATGCGCCGCGTGCTCGCCGTTCCGCATTTCCAGAGGATTCCTTGAGCGCGAAGCCAACGTTAAGCAAACCCATAGGTGCAGGCGATGCGTCGTCGCCGGCCGTCGTCCTGCGGCGCCTGTGGCCTTTCATCAAGCCGCTGCTGTGGGTCGTGGTCGGCGCGATCATTGCGATGGCGGTGAGCGCCGGCACCGACGCCGCCATTCCCGCGCTGCTCAAGCCGCTGCTCGACAAGGGCTTCGGCTCGCACGCAGTCGACAAGACCAAGTGGCTCGTGCCGATCGCGGTGATCGGCCTCGCGCTGATTCGCGGCGTGTCGCAGTACGCGTCCGGCTATCTGCTCGCGTACGTGTCGAACAAGATCCTGCTCGAGCTGCGTCTGAAGATGTTCGACCGCATGATCCACACGAGCGTCGCGTTCTTCCAGCGCGAAACCGCGAGCACGGTGATCAACGCGATCGTCTTCGAGGTCAACCAGATCCTGAACGTGCTGCTGAGCGTGATGGTCACGCTCGTGCGCGACTCGCTGACGGTGATCTTCCTGCTCGGCTATCTGTTCTATCTGAACTGGCGCCTGACGTTGATCGTCGCGGTGCTGCTGCCAGGCATCGGCTGGCTGGTCGGCAAGATCAATCGCCGGCTGCGGCGACTGAACCGCGAGCATCAGCTGCTCACCAACGAGCTGTCGTATATCGTCGAAGAAACGGTGGGCGGCTACAAGGTCGTCAAGGTGCACAACGGCGAGCAATACGAGACGGACCGCTTCACCGCGATGAGCCGGCGCCTGCGCGGCTACGCGATGCGCATGACGGTCTCCGGTGGCCTCGCGCAGCCGTTGACTCAGTTCCTCGCGTCGATCGCGCTCGCGGTCGTGATCACGATCGCGGTGGTGCAGTCGTCGTCGGATCAGACGACGGTCGGCGGCTTCGTCGCGTTCGTCACGTCGATGCTCCTGATCATCTCGCCGCTCAAGCATCTGATGGACGTGAACCAGCCGTTGCAGCGCGGCATGACCGCGGCCGAGCTGATCTTCGGCCTGATCGACGAGCCGGCCGAGCCGGAAGGCGGCGGCAAGCCGCTCGCTCACGCGCGCGGCGAGGTCGAGTTCCGCGACGTGTCGTTCATCTACGGCACCAACTCCACGCACAACCGCCATACGCTCGACCAGGTGTCGTTCAAGATCGCGCCGGGCGAGATGGTCGCGCTCGCGGGGCCGTCGGGCAGCGGCAAGACCACGCTCGTGAACCTGTTGCCGCGCTTCTTCGATCCGACCGGCGGCGCGATTCTGGTCGACGGTGTCGCGCTGCCCGAGTACGACCTGCACGCGCTGCGCAGCCAGATCGCGATGGTGAGCCAGGACGTCGTGCTGTTCAACGACACCATCGCGCACAACGTCGCGTACGGTCAGGAAGTCGATGCGGAGAAGGTCAAGGCGGCGTTGCGCGCGGCGAACCTGTGGGACACCGTGCAGGCGATGCCGCAGGGCATCGAGACGCTCGTCGGTGACAACGGCATGATGCTGTCGGGCGGCCAACGCCAGCGTCTCGCGATCGCGCGCGCGATCTACAAGAACGCGCCGATCCTGATTCTCGACGAAGCGACGTCGGCGCTCGATTCCGAGTCCGAGCGCCACGTGCAGGCGGCGCTCGAAACGCTGATGAAAGGCCGCACCACGCTCGTGATCGCGCACCGCCTGTCGACGATCGAGCGCGCCGACCGCATCCTCGTGATGGAGGCGGGGCGGATCGTCGAGCGCGGCAGCCATCGCGAGCTGCTCGAGCACGACGGCTTGTACGCCCATCTGCATCGCATCCAGTTCCAGCAAAGCCCGGTTTGATCCGGCACATCGCGAACGGAAGCGCGGGCCGGTGTTGCGTCTAAGTCTCAATTTATTGCGCTTTTTCGGCGCTAATCGCATGCTGGCGGGCAATCACGGTCCGCCTCGCGGAAATCGACTGCCCATGTCTCACGACGATCCGAGCAAGCCGCTCGTCTCCATCGCGCTCGCGACGTACAACGGCCGCACTTATCTGCCCGAGCTGCTGGCTTCGCTCGAAGCGCAGAGCTGGCCCCATCTCGAAGTCGTGGTATCCGACGACGCCTCCTGCGACGGCACCCGCGAACTGCTCGCGTCCCATACGGGACGCGTGCCGGTGCGGCTCGTCGGCGATGGCACGCGGGCCGGCATCGTCGGCAATTTCGAGCGCGCGCTCGCCGGCTGCCGCGGCGACTACATCGCGCTCGCCGACCAGGACGACGTCTGGGCGCCCGAGAAGGTCACCGATCTGATGCGCGAGCTGCGCCGCGTGGAAAGCGCGGGCGACGCCGCCGCGACGCCGGCGCTCGCGTTCTGCGACATCGAGCTCGTCGACTCGACGCTGTGCTGTATGTCACGCTCGCTGTTCGATATCACCGCGAAGTCGCGCTGCGCGACGCGACTGCGCGATTTTCTGCTGAGCAACCATGTGCCCGGCTGCGCGATGCTCGTCAATCGCGCGACGCTCGAACGCGCGCTGCCGTTCCCGCCCGGCATCGTGATGCACGACTGGTGGCTCGCGATGGTGGTCGCGTCGTTCGGCGAGATTCGCCACGTCGCGGCGCCGCATCTGAAGTATCGGCAGCATGACGGCAATGCGGTCGGCGCAAGCGCGACCAACGAGCGCGGCGCGGCGCGCGACGAATGCGGCGCCGAGGCGGCACGACGGCGCGGCGCGAGCCGGCGGCGGCAGATCGAAGCCATCGCGGATCAGGTGCGGGTGTTCGTGCGACGCTTCGGCGCCGAGCTGCCCGTCGATGCGCGTCACGACATGTATGCGTTTTCGCGCGGTGTCGCGAGCTGGCGCGGCGCATTCGAGTTCGTGATGATCAGCCACACCGGCGAGACCTTCGTGCGCTCGGTGAAGATGTTGCGGCGCTTGCGCGCGAGCGTGCTGAGCTTCGGCGTCGAGGTGCGAAGGCCGAGTCTCGCGCGACGCTTGCGGCAGCGGCGGGGTGCGTCGCGCAGAGTTTCGTGACTCGTGTCGCGTCGCAAAGCACCGCCAGACCCTATCGTCGTCTTCAGGCCTTTCTGCCCCGCACGACCCGCTTGATCCAGATGCCCGGCGCGTAGACCGTCGGGCAACTCGCATACAGGAACATCCGAATCCGCAGCCCGAGCTTCACGCCGGCGCTGCGCGTCACCAGCCCGAGGCGTTCGCCGAGGCTGCCCGCTTCGAACATCGCATGGATGAACTGCTCGCGCGCGAGCTTCGGCGCCATCGCCGCGCGCATGCGTTCGCCCACACCGGCGATCTGAGCGTCGCGCTGCAGTTGCGCGAGCTCCGCGAGTCCGTAGCGATTGCTTTGCCGCATCCGCGCGATCAGCTCGTCGACCGACTGGTAGCGACGCTTGCGCGAAAGTCCGCCGCGCCGATAGCGCACCAGCGGCTCGCGCAGACTGATCGCGCCGCCCGACAGGATCGCGCGCAGCACCATGATCTGATCCTCGGCCGCGGCGCCCGGCAGCATCGGCCCGAAGCGCTCGATCAGGCGTCGCGACCACGTATGTGCCGCGCCGATCAGCCATGGACGCTCGACGAGCCAGTCGTCGAAGCTGCGATAGCGATCGAGCTCGGTCGGGCTCACGCGCTCGTGCACGTGACCCGCTTCGTCCATGTCGGCGAGATCGGTGGCGATCAGGTCGGGGCGGCGCCCATGCGCGAGCCAGCAGTCGACGACGCGCTCGCAGCGCGCGGGCGCCGACATGTCGTCGCCGGCGGCGACGAACAGCAGCTCGCCGTGCGCGAGCTGCGCGAGTTGCGACAGGTGCGCGCTGATGCCCTGGTTCACGGTATTGCGCCGTACGATCACGCGATGCGGGCCCGCGTAGCCGGCGAGCGCCGCTTCGATTGCGGCGTAGGTGGCGTCGCTGGACGCGTCGTCGGAGACGATGATTTCGAGCGGCTCGTAGGTTTGCGCGAGCGCGCTGCGCACGGCGTCGCCGATCTGCTCTGCCTGGTTGTAGGCGATCACCAGCATCGAGACGAGCGGGCGGGTGGTGTCGGCGGTTGCGGCGGACGGCGGGCAATCGGTCATGGAGTCGGGACGAAGGCGATTGGCCTAGATTCTAGCCGCTGACGGTCGCGCCGCGCGACGCACGCGGCAAACCCGGGCACCCCGAGCCGAAGCCGGCGAACGCCATCCTTTACAATTGCCGCTGCCCCGAAACTGCGCACCCACGGCCTCGCCCGCGCGTGCGCCTCACCGAGACCGATCCTTGTCAGAGCCAACCCGCGACGCAGCCCTCGACCCGAACCGCCGTCCCCTCACCGACATCGCGCTGACCGCCCAGGCGCTGAAGAACAGCGGTGGCGCCGAGCGCTACACGCGCGACGTGATCGCCGGCCTGCATCGCATGGGTTTGCGCCCGACGCTGTACGCGCGCGAGATCGACCGCGCGCTGCCCGAGGCCGCGTGGATCGATGCGCAGCCGCTCGACGTACGCTGGGCGCCGCGCAAGCTGCGCAACCTCGCGTTCGACTGGCGTCTGAAGCAGCGGTTGAAGCGGCATCTTCCGGCGTGCGTGTTCTCGATCAATCACTCGACGCATGCCGACGTCGCGTTGTGCGGCGGCACGCATCCGGGTTCGCTCGAAGCCGCGGGCCGCGCGCCGCGCCGCAGCGACGAATGGCAGATCGAGCTCGAGCGGCGCGTCTACACGCGGGCGCGCTCGATCGTCGCGCATTCGCAATTGATGAGCCGCGAGTTGCAGCGGTTTTATGACGTGCCGGCCGCGCGGATCGACGTGCTCTATCCGCCCGTCGATACCGCACGCTTCCGGCCGCTCGACGCCGCCGCGCGCGCGGCCGTGCGCCGCCAGCTCGGCGTGCCCGACGATCGCGTGATGTTCGTGTTCTCGTCGACGAGTCACGAGCGCAAGGGCTATCCGCTGCTCGAAGCGTTTTTCTCGCGCACGACGCTGCCGGTCTGCCTCGTCGTCGCGGGACGCCCGGTGCCGAAAACCGGCGACACAATTCGTTACGCGGGTTACAGCAAGGAGATCGAAAAACTGTTCGCGGCCGCCGATTTCACGGTCGTCGGGTCGGCGTACGAGCCGTTCGGGCTCGTCGGCGTGGAGTCGGTGATGTGCGGCACGCCGCTCGTGATCGCCGACAACGTCGGCTCGGCGGAGACCGTGACCGGTGCCGCGAAGATCGAGTTCTCGCGGCAGACCGCGGGCAGTTTCGAGCGCGCGATCGAGCAGGCGGTCGAGCGCGTGAAGAGCGGCGCCGCGCGCATCGCGACGCCGCGCGACAGCCTCGTGTACGACCCGAGCGTCGACGCGCACGTCGCGGCGCTTTACGAGGTGTTCACGCGGGGATGAGGGCGGCGCTCCGCGCTCGGGTTGCCGCTTCTCGTCAAATCAAAATCAATCGCGCGGCTGCGTCTCGCGCACGACCGCGGCTGGCGCCGGCGGGGTCCGCGCTTCGCTTCGCAACTCGCGCTTGCGTGCATCGATCACCGCCAGCAGCGTCGCCACCAGCGAGGCGAGCAGCACCGCCACCATCATCGGCACCAGCACGTCGATAGTGAGCCCGAAGATCACCGTGCTCGCCGCGACCGCGAGACCCGCGTACGACGCGGCGCGAATCGCCAGATCGGTCGCATGCCGGTGTCGCCAGAAATACACCGTGATCCCGTAGTAGAACAGCAACAGGCAGATCACGCCGACCGCGCCCATCTCGGCGAGCGTCGAGAAAAAGTCGCTATGCGCGCGCTCGTTGACGATCTCGGCCTTCACTTCGCCGCGCTTCGCCATCACGCCGAGCTCGTCGACCAGATGGCCTTTGCCGACGCCCCACACCGGATGCCGCTCGAACATCATCCGCGACGCGTTCCACAGTTGCAGGCGCAGGCCGGTGGCCGTGTCGTCCTCGCCCTTGCGCATCATCGACACGTCGTTCGGCACCTCGGCAAAGCGCTTCTGAACCCGTTCGGTCGACAACAGACCGCCCGCCCCGATCACGATGACGAGCGTCGCGATCAGCAGGCGCTTCTTGTGCGTGAACCAGTGGTACTGCATGCCGAGCAGCACGACGAACACCGGCACGGCGACCCAGCCGCCGCGCGAGCCCGACAGAAACGATGCATAGCCGCCCGACACCAGCGCGAGCACGCGCGGCACCAGCACGCGCCAGTCGCGCGGATTGTCCCAGCCAAGCGTGAACACCGACAGGAACCCGAGCAGCAGCGCGGTATCGCCGAACGGAATCGCGTTCGTGTACGAGTTGTTCAGCCGGTTCGCGTCGGTCCAGCCGCCGGGCGGCTGATCGATGAACGCCCATGCGCCGACCGCGAGCGCGCCGGCCGCGCAGCCCCAGCCGATCAAGCGCAGATTGCGCGACGGCAATTGCCGCAGCAGCAGGAACACCAGAAGCGCGAGCACGAAACGCGACGCATTGTCGAATTCGCGTGGCAGCCAGTAGCCGAGCACCAACTGCTGCGCGCCGATCCCGACGACGAACGCGAGCATGCCGATCGTGAACCAGCGGTAGGTCCGCAACGCGGAGAAATAGCCCGGCATGCGCCGGTTGACGATGGCCGCGCCGAGCGCGAGCGCGACGAGCGCGAAAAAGCAGTAGCCGGTGCCGCCGCGCCACATCAGATTGACGGCGGGCGCGAGAAACAGCAGAGCCGACGTGAGCCAGACCAGACTGGAAGCAAAAATCATAGGTCTACGTTATCGATGAAAACACTACCGTTCCGGTGGTGAAATTGCAGGGGGTGCCGGACCATTTGAGTTTCTCAAGACGGTAGCGCGCTCCGGATTATAACCATGCGCTTCCTTGCGAAATGCTTGCTGCCGCACGCGGGAAGGTTCCGCTGGTCCGCGGCATGCGGGTGGGGCGGCGCGGGCGGCGTCTGTCGTGCGAGCAGGCGGGGGCGGTACAATCGCGCGACATTCATGGCCGGGGCGCGGCGCATGCCGCGCCCCGCGCCCAGCTCAACGGACCGACTCGATGTTCTCAATCATCATCCCGACCTGGAACAACCTGCCTTATCTGCGCCTCGTGATCAGAAGCCTGCGCCGTCATTCGACGCATCCGCACCAGCTCATCGTGCACGTGAACGACGGTTCGGACGGCACGCTCGCGTGGGTGCGCGACGAGGGCATCGAGCACACGGCGTCGCCCGGCAATATCGGCATCTGCCACGCGGTCAATATCGCGGCGGCGCGCGCGACGCAGGACTACATCGTCTACATGAACGACGACATGTACTGCTGCCCCGGCTGGGACGACGCGCTCGTCAAGCGTCTCGCGCAGATGCCGGCCGACAACCTGTTCATGTTGTCGGGCACGATGATCGAGCCGGTCGATTCGGGCAATCCATGCGTGGTCGTGCGCGACTTCGGCCGCGACGCGCAGGCGTTTCGCGCCGACGAGCTGGTCGCCGCCGCGGCCGGTCTCGTGCGCGCCGACTGGCGCGGCGCGACGTGGCCGCCGACGCTCGTGCATCGGGACTGGTGGTTCAAGGTGGGCGGCTACAGCAGCGAACTGAGCCCCGGCATGAGCAGCGACAACGATTTCTCGATGAAGCTGTGGGACGCGGGCTGCCGCGTGTTCGTCGGCGTCGGCGACAGTCTCGTCTATCACTTCCAGCAGAAGAGCACCGGCAAGATCGTGAAGAACGACGGGCGTCGCCAGTTCCTCAACAAGTGGGGGATGACACAGGCGACCTTCGACCGCTATTACCTGCGCCGCGGCACCGCCATCGACGGCGCGCTCGCGGTCAGCGAGCCCGAGCGCACCGGACGGCTGCGCCGTGCACTGCTGAAGTCGCGCATCAAGCGCGCGTTTGGCTGACGGGCGGCGAGCCGAAAACGGCTGCTTGACGCGCTGCGTGTGTCAAACGCCGCGCGTTACGAGCGGCAGCACCGTCAGATCCGGATGCGTGCCGTCGACGATGCTGCGTCCCACGTGCACCGCTTCGTAGAGCGCGTCGGCGAGGCTCGCGAAGCTCTCCTCGCCGTCCGCGTGAAACGGCACCGCTTGGCCGGGAAGCTGGGGGTTGGCGCCCGGATGGCAGACGTAGCCTAGATACGTGTAGCGGCTGTTTTTCGCGGCCGCATCGGCGGCATGCGCCGGGTCGGGCGGATCCTTCGCGACAGGTGACACGTGTATCTCGAAGCCCTCGTATTGCACCGTCTGCCAGCTTGCGGTTTGGTCGGCCATGACCGCCTCCGTCTGGGTCTGTCCTGTCCAAAAGTGTAGGTGATTTGCCGCCAGAACGCGCGGGCGGCCGGCTACGGCCAAACCATGACCGCTTCGACTATGGCGGCGCTCCTGGGAAGTGGGTTGATGAAGCGCATTGTGCTGAGATCGGCGACGTTTTGATAATTGGGCCGCAGTTGGAGAGATTTTCGTTTAATTTTTGAAATTAGGCGGTCTGCAGGATCGCGTCCGCCAGAACGCCCCGGCTGGTTCTCCTCGGATAAAATGTTGCGCTTTGCCTAAATCCGACTTCGCTCATGTGGTTCAAAAACCTTCAGCTGCACCGTCTGCCCGCGCCGTGGTCCGTTAACCCTGAACAGATGCAGAAGTGGCTCGCGCCGTACGCATTCGCGCCCGGCCAGAGCATCGAGATGCAGGCCCAAGGCTGGGCGCCCCCGCGCGACGGCGACTCGCTGGTCTACGCAATGAACGGTCAGATGCTGCTGACGTTCCGTGCCGAGAAGAAACTGCTGCCCGCGTCGGTCGTCACCCAGGTCACGCGCGAGCGCGCGGCCGAGCTCGAGGAGCAGCAGGGCTTCAGGCCGGGCCGCAAGCAGATGCGCGACCTGAAGGAGCAGGTCACCGACGAACTGCGGCCGCGCGCGTTCAGCATCCGCCGCGATACGCGCGTGTGGATCGATTGCACGAATGGCTGGCTCGTGATCGACGCGGCGTCGCAGGCGCTCGCCGACGATGTGCGCGGTCTGCTCGTCAAGTCGATCGACCAGTTGCCGCTGATGACGGTGCGCGTCGCGCAGTCGCCGGTCGCGGCGATGACCGGCTGGCTGCTCGACGGCGACGCGCCGGCGGGTTTCACGCTCGATCAGGACACCGAGCTGCGTTCGCCCGCCGAGGGCAACGCGACGGTGCGCTATGTCGGGCATGCGCTGGACGCCGAAGACATGCGCCGCCACATCGAGGCGGGCAAACAATGCATGCGGCTTGCGATGACGTGGAACGATCGCGTGTCGTTCGTGCTGACGCCGTCGCTGACGATCAAGCGCGTCGCGCCGCTCGACGTGCTCAAGGAAGCGAGCGACCCGACCGCGCAGAACGACGACGAGCGCTTCGATTCCGACGTCGCGCTGATGACGGCCGAGCTCGACCGCATGCTGCGCGATCTGCTCGATGCGCTGGGCGGCGAGCAGGGCGAGCAAGGGTTCGCGTTGACGCAGGCCGTCGCGGCCTGAGCGTCAGATTCTCGCGCTGTCGAGCGCTTCGACGAGGGTCCAGTAAGGTGTGATCGAGCGCAAGCGGATCGGGTAGGTCCGCTGCAGCAGCGCGAGCGTCGCGTCGGTATCGGTGAGCTGATAGATGCCCGACACGCGCAGATCGGCGACGTCGTCGGCATAGCGCAATACGCCGGCGTGATAGCGCGCGAGTTCGTCGACGAGATCCGCGATACGCATGTTGTTCGCGTAGAGCAGGCCACGCGTCCACATCGCCTCGCGCGGGTCGAGCGCTTGCGGCGCCGCGACGCCGAAGCGTGTCAGCGTGCACCGTTGTCCTTGCGTCAGCACCAGCGCCGCGCCCGATGCCGGCTTCACCAACGCGTCGCCGCGAAACGCGGCCACGCGTGTGAAACCATCCCGTTGCCTCACGCTGAACTGCGCGCCGCGCGCTTCGACGACGCCTTCGGCCGTCTGCACGAGCAAAGGCGCATGAGTCGTTCGGGCGCCCGGTGCGCCGCCAACATCGATCACGGGCCGCACCATGATTTCCCCTCCGAGCAGATCGACGCGCCGAACGTTCGCCTCGAACGCGGCGTTGATCGCGCTCGCGCTGCCCAGCGTGATCTGAGTGCCGTCCGCCAGCAGCACGTCGTCCAGTTCGCCAGTCGCGGTGTGGAATTCGGCGGTCCACATCTGCCACGGCAAGCGGCTCGCGAGCCAGCCCGCGGGCGCGGCGATCGCAAGCCCCGAGAGCGTTTTCAGCGCGCGCCGCCGTCCCTGCGACACGCCGGCAGCATCCGCGTCTTCGCGTAGCGCGGGGCCGACGTCCGCGGGCACGGCGCTGGTTTCGCGCCGTAATTGCTGCGCTCGCCGAAGCATTTGTTTAAAGATGCGGTACGCCGGACGCATTTGACAAATGTGATTTAAATTGAATTTAGCAGATCAGGATTTAACGATTTATATCTGTTAATAATGATTTGCGGCGGATATTCGGATCGAGTTCACATCGAATTGACTCACTACCTTATCCTAAGCGGAAGCGTGGGCCCCGATTGCGTCAGGGCATGCAGACCCATTGTCATCGATACAAAAAATTCAGGCTATGTGTGGATCGTTTCTTTTCGTGAATTCTTAAGCAGAAATGCGGCTAATTGCGCTGCAATAGAACGTGACATTTTTGTCACGAATTACAGCGTGCCGGGTTTAGCCGACGGGCGTGTAAATCTGATGAAACTCTTCGCATGCGCACGGCGCTGACGACGGTCTGCGCGCAGCCGGCCGCTCATGAACCCCGGTAAAACTCCGTGCGCTGCCGCACCTTCGATGCAGACGAAAAAACGACAGCCGTATCAAAGGCTTGCGGATTTTTCCGGGAAGTTATGCACAGATTTGCCAACAAAAACTGTGGGTAACTTCGAGCGTGTCGTCGCGCGTCGAAGCGCCGTTAGTCTTCGAGCGCCCACGCACGCCTGCGGCGCAGCAGCGCCGAGCCGATCGGTACCGCCGCGCCGATGCCGCCCATCGTCAGCGACAGCGCGACGATCAGTGGGCCGGTTTGGGTGCTCGCCGAGAACACGCCGACGAGCAGGCCGGCGAGCGGCTGCGTCAGGTTGTTCAGCAGAATCGCGACGCCGATGGTCTTGCCGTAGTCCTCGGGCGGGATGATCTGCAAACGCGCGCTGCGGATGTAGACGTTGAACATCTTGTCGAAGCCGACGATCAGCAGGAAGCCGAGCGCATAGCCCCACGGCGACGCGCTCGCGCCTGCGATCACGCCGCCCGCGCAGATCGTCACGAATGCGACGAGACCGAGCACGCGCGCCGGCCATCCGGCGCGCGCAACCGTCAGCAGCACCAGCACCGTGGCGAGCGCGCCGGCCGTTTGCAGACCGGCGTAGTAGCGGCTCGATTGCGCATGCAAACCCGTCACCATCGCCGCCGACGTCGCAAGCGTGACACCGATGACGAGGTTCTCCGCGGCCGCGAGCATGATGACCTTCTTCAGGCCCGGCAGCGTCCACACGTGATCGAGCGCGATGCGCAGCGGCGTGGTCCAGTGAGCGGCGGGCGTGAGCGATCGAGCGGACACCGGCGAAGGCGCGCGAAAGCCGCTCAGTCGCTGCCAGACGAACAGTGCGGCGTCGGCGCACAGAAACAGCACGCCGGTCGCGGCGACCACCGATTCCCAATGCCACACACCGAGCAGCAACGCGGCGAGCATTGGCCCAAGCACGAAGCCGAGTTGATCGGCCAGTTGCGAATACGCGAGCACCTTCTGGATTTGCTGCGTGCTGAAGATCTGCGGCAGCATCACCTCGCGCGCGACGAGCCCCTGGCTCGTCAGCACGCCGCACGCGGCCGACAGCGCGATCAGCCAGCCGATGCCGCCGAACAGCGCATATGCGGCGATACCGCCGAAGCATGCGAGCGCACGCACCGCCTGGCTCAGCCGCATCAGGCGTAGCGGTGGAAAGCGGTCGCAGAGCGCGCCGAAGAACGGGAACACGAGGTAGCGCGGCAGCGTTTCGATGAAAAACGCGAGCCCCGACCACGAGACCTGGCGCGTCGTTTGAAACACCACGAGCGGCACCAGAAAGAGCAGGATCTGATCGGCGAGACGCGCGATGAACAGCGAGCAGAAGAAGGCCTGATGGTTGACGCGCACCGTGGTTGTCTCGCCGTATTGGGGTCGAGACCGATCCTATCAAAAGATCGCGCGGGCGAGGCGGGGCGCCCGCTGGCCGCCGTCCTATTCGCCGCGATACGCCCGTTCGAGCGGCGCGATATCGAGCTTGACCATCTTCATCATCTGCGCCATCACGCGGCTTGCCTTTGCGCGATCCGGGTCGCGCAGCATCTGCAGCAGCACGTTGGGCGCGATCTGCCACGACACGCCGAAGCGGTCCCGCAGCCAGCCGCAGGCCCACGGCTCGCCGCCGCCGTCGAGCAGCTTCGACCAGTAGCGATCGATTTCCTCCTGCGAGTCGCAGTGCACGAACAGCGAGATGGCCGGCGTGAATTTGTATTGCGGGCCACCGTTCAGCGCCATGAACTCCTGGCCTTCGATTTCGAAGGTGACGGCGACGACCTTGCCCGCCGGTCCTGGGCCGGCGTCCGTGGCGTGCAGCGTGGTGGCGATGCGCGACGCCGAAAACACCGACGTGTAGAACTCCGCGGCTTCTTCCGCGTTGCCGTCGAACCACAGGCACGGCGCGATTTTCTGCATGACGTTGCTCCTTCGGGACTGGTGTCGGTGGGCGTGGGCGTGCGATTGCCCGACGCCCATCGGCCGCTCACTTCTTCTCTTGGGACGAACAGTCCATCGCGGCCATCGCCTGCTGGATTTCCTCGGTGCTCAGGTCGCGCTTGTGCGTCGCGAGCGACCAGCTGTGGCCGAACGGGTCCTTGACCTGGCCGTAGCGGTCGCCCCAGAACATGTCGGTGACGGGCATCGTGACGGTCGCGCCCGCGTCGACCGCCTGTTTGAAACTCGCGTCGACGTCCGGTACGTAGTGGTGAATCGTGACCGGCGTGCCCTTCAGCGTGTTCGGGCCGAAGGTCTGGTGCTCGGGCCATTCGTCGGTCAGCATCAGCATGGAGTCCCCGATTTTCAGGGTCGCGTGCATCACCTTGCCGTCGGGGCCCGGCAGACGGATCTGTTCGACGGCGTTGAAGGCTTTCGTGTAGAACGCGATCGCTTCGGCGGCGTTCTTGCAGATCAGGTACGGCGTGAGCGAGTGCATCCCGTCCGGGATCGGTTTGGCTGCGGCACTGGACATGACGGTGACTCCTTGAAGTAACGGTTCCTCAGGGGAAAGACCGGCTGCATGAGCTGGCTCTTCAACGTTACGACGAGTTGGTCACCGTCGGATCGACACTCCGAAAAAAATATTTTCAGGCGCGGGGGAGGGCGGCCCGCCATTTATCCCGCCGGATTGTCCTCGTCTGCCGGCGGCGCGGACGACGGCGCCGTGCTGCCCGCCGGCGCGCCGAGGATGCTGATCTGGAACGTGGGCGTCGCGGCGAGCGACTGCAGCGTCGCGTCCTCGGGGATGCGCTCGTCGAGCGGCAGAATCACCGAGCCGCCGATGACCGCGCGCCGGCTGTTGTCGGCCGGGCGCAGGCCCCACACGTCCTGATAGACGACGGGGACCGTGGCGCCGTTGCGCGTCGTGTTGCCGAGGTACAGCATCACGTGGCCGCCGATGTAGATCAGCGTGCGCAGCGGCACGCCATGCCGCGCCAGATAGTCGAGCCGTTCGGCGGGTGTCGACTCCGACAGATCGACCATGCGGCCGGCGCCCATCTGCGTCGACGAATGGCGCGGCAGCCACACGCCGAACGCGGCGAAGATGCTTTGCAGTTCCGACGAACAGTCGTTGTAGAGCCCGCTATTGCCCCAGCCGTACGGCCGGCCGATCAGCGCTTTCAACAGCGTGGCGAGATGGCGCGGCGTCGCGGCGAGCGGCATCGGCGTGATCTGCGTGGCGTCGAGCGACGCGGTGCGGATCAGCGCGCGGCCGTCGACGTCGCGCGCGGGAACGAGGAGTTGGAGTGTGCCTGCATTGGTGCTGGTCGCGGCTGGCGATGCCGAGGCACCCGCCACCAGCGGCAGCATCGTCCCGGCCGGGGCAGCGAAGCGGAACACGCCGTGGCTGTCGTTGACCGCCGCCGACGCGACGATCACCGCGCCTAGCGACTTCCCGGCCGCCGCGCGCCATTGATCGATGAAACCATCGTCGGCGAACGCGACGCCGTCGCTGCGCACCCAGCCCTGCACGTCGGGCGTCTGCACGTAATGCCACGCGCCGTCGACGCTGCTACCGAGCACATAGAGCGGCGTGCCGGGCCGCACCGCCGAGATCTGCAGGTTGTCGAACGGATAACCCTCGCCGGCCAGGCGATGGTCGTAGAACGACGGATCGGTGGTAGGCAACTCGCGCACCATCAGGTTGCCGGTCGCGATCGCGCGCCGCTCGGGCTGATAGACCGGCGTTTGCGTGAACTGCGCGAGGTTGATGTTGCGCGCGATCGCGTCGATCCACGCCTTGTCGTGCGGCCGGAAGTTTTCGCCGTAACCGATGATGCCGCCACGCTTGCCGGTGTTGTCGAACCTGTCGATGCGGCGCTGTTGCAGTGCGGCAATGTCCTCGCCCTGCTCGCGAAGCACGCGTGTCGTCACCCAGGCGGGATTCCACGGCGACGGCGCGTTCTCGCCCGTGCCGAAGTAGCGCGCGAACAGCGCGTCGAAATGTGCGCGCTGCTCGGCGGCGCTGAGAAACGGCCGATCGTAGTCGGGGCTGTTCGGATCGAGCCAGTGATCGACGTTCTGGTCGTAATGGGCGAGCGAAAACAGCGTGACGTTGTCGACGAACGCGTGCGTGCCGCGCGGCGGCGTTGGCGTGCTGCACGCGGCGAGCGTCGCGACGGCGACGCACAGCACGACGGCGCGGCAGGCACGGCGGGAGAGAACGGCGACGGGCATAAAGATTCGGCGTATGAGGTGCACGGCCAAGATGATACGGTGTCGGCGATGCGCACGGCGCATCGGATGTTGGGCGGCGGCGCGCGCGGCTTCGACTACACTCGCTTCATCCGTCCACCCGCGCGTCGCCACGCGCGACAATCGCCAGGGAGTCTGCCATGAAAACCAGCGCACGCAATCAGTTCAGCGGCGAAGTCACCGACCTCAAGCACGGTGCCGTCAACGACGAAGTCACGCTGCGCACGCCGGACGGTCTCGAGGTCGTCGCGATCATCACGCACGGCAGCGCGAAGTCGCTCGGGCTGGCGACCGGCAAGCAGGCGTTTGCGCTCGTGAAGGCATCGTCGGTGATCGTAATGGTCGATGTCGCGAGGCAGCAGGTGTCGGCGCGCAACTGCATCGAAGGGACCGTCGCAGCGGTGACGAGGGGCGCCGTCAATTCGGAAGTGACGATCAGTGCCGGCAGCGCGCAGATTGCGGCGATCATCACGAACGACAGCGTCGAGCGCCTCGGCCTCGCGAGCGGCAAGGCGGCGACGGCGGTTTTCAAGGCGTCGAGCGTGATTATTGGGGTCGATCAGTAAAAGGCCCGGGCCTCTGGGACGGGTACTCAACGAGCTCTCACTGATCGCGGATGGCGCGAACGATGATCCCGTCCCATCCAAAAACAATCCTGTGAGCGTCCATCCGGAAGATCGCAAAACAATTGTCGCTATCTACGACAACGGTTGTAGCGGGCAACCCGGTCTCATTCACGCGAAGGTCGAACTGTTTCTTCAACGCCGAAAGCGTGTCAATTCGCTTGACGGTAAAACCTGTGTTGGGCTTGCAGGTTTCACTGTCGAAGCTCATGGATTGCGGCGTAATTGTCATCGTCATGCCGAGAATCCGTTTTGCTTCGGGGATGCCACCAGAAATATCGGCATAGTCAACTACATCGGTCACGACCCAATTGCCGATGAAATCATTAATCGTAGCGTGTGGTGGTGTTTGTGCCGTGCACACGCTTGCCGAGGCGGTCAGCGTGAGAGCCACATACGAAAAAAGCTTGTGGCCTGTCATTGTGCCGACTGCCGGAAGGGCGCGGATTCTCGTTGACGGCGGCTCATTAGTCCCCGGCTTATCTTCGCGGGACCTATCTTTCGGCCATTGCGATCACGGGGGTAATCATCACATTAAGCATCATTTTTTCTGCTGCCGCTAGCATGTCTCCGGTATTTGCGGGACCTAACGCGTCGCGTGTGTTCTGACGTGACGAGTTATAGGCAAAAGACACGGCCGGTAATATAGCAAAAATAGAGTCGACAAAAAACCCGTTCGATTTAAGCTAATGCGAAATGAATATTGATGTTATCAAGATAGAAACTATTAATAAGAAGGGATAGTCGAGAACCGAGGGGGACGGCGAGCGTAGACGCGCGGCGCGTGTCACAGCGTTCGACACCCGCGCGCGGGGATTGCGCTTGCTTTACACTTTACCCCTTACCGCTTTCCATCCTGCTCTGATCACGGACGCCGTCATGTTCGAAGTTTCCTCCACCTCGCATCTGCCCAAAGCCGCGCAATATGAAGAACTGGTCGCGCAGGCGCGCGCGCTGCTGGCCGGCGAAACGGACTGGATCGCCAACGCCGCGAATTTCTCGTCGTTCGTCTTTCATTCGTTGAGCGATCTGAACTGGGCCGGCTTTTACTTTCACGACGGCCGCGAACTGGTGGTCGGCCCGTTCCAGGGCAAGCCCGCGTGCGTGCGCATTGCGCTGGGCAAGGGCGTCTGCGGTACGGCCGCGCATACCCGTCAGACCCAGGTTGTGCGCGACGTGCACGAGTTTCCCGGCCATATCGCATGCGATTCGGCGTCGCAATCGGAAATCGTCGTGCCGCTCGTCGCGCCCGACGGCACGCTGATCGGCGTGTGGGATGTCGATAGCCCGGTCGTCGCGCGCTTCGACGAGGAGGACGCGAAGGGCATGGAAGCGTTGTGCGCGGTGTTCATCGAGGCAGCGCTGCCGCGCGGCGTGTAGCGTTGCCGGTCCGCTCCGCTTCGGCCAGCAAGTCGCGTACCGCGAGGCGTAACGGAGGGGCAGGAACGCATCACGCGTCGGCGCGATGTTCGCGAAGGCGCACGCGCGCACGCACGCGGACCCGACCCTCGCGCCGATGTTGGCCGCGTTGGGCACGTGGGCCAGGTCGCCGGATGCGTCGTTGGCTGGCCGCAATCTGCACCAGAGGGCGCAGGCTGTGTTGGAGCAGACGGGGTGTGACGTGGCGGCTGAGAGATTAGGGCTTGAGGTATGACAGACGGCCTCGACGCGATTGCCAGCCGGGTCGACCAGAAATGCCGCGTAATAGTCGCGGTGATAGTGAGGCCTCAATCTAGGCTCTCCGTGGGATTTGCCACCAGTCGAGAGTCCTGCTTTGATGAATGCATGGACGTGATCTCGGGACGGCGCTTTCAAGCAACAGTGCCGCCTGTTCTCTGTTACTTCGCCAGGATCGAGGTAAGCGGCCAGATAGGTCGATGTTGTGTCGTCGGTCGTGCAACGCTTGCCGGTTGAGTACCGCGTGACGGGGCGGTGCACGAAACAATGTTATGAATTGTGTCGAACATATTCCCCCGTCTCCCGCGTCGTGCTAGATATACCCGCTTCAGAGTGATTTGGAGGCGCAACGCATGTTGATCGGGTTGCAGATAGATGGCGATTGACTTCAAAGTCGGGGCGCGCCGGCGCTGCAGGCTCTACTCGCGACGGGAATATCGCGGCAACGCATTGAGCGACGAGGCGCGTGCCGGTCGCAAGCTCATTACCTCGGCTAGCTCATGGGAACTCACGTACGACGCGCGCCAGCTAGCGCAGCTCGTCGGGTTCATGCGCAATGCGCGTGGCGGCGCATATGCTAGCGGCTCTGCGCCAGAGCAACTCGCCCGAGAGCTCCAGTCCGCGATCGAGAGCGGCCAGGTGATCGCGGTCGTGTCAACGCCGCAAGCGTCGTGCACGGGCGGCGCGCCTATCGAACAGGAAATCCGGCCGTACTATGTGACTGTCACGCCGTCGCAGCTATTCGGGCGCGTGCTGTCTGCCGTGCCTGCTGCACGTTCATTCGAGCGTCCAAGACTGCCGCGGCTCGCCCAGCTCGGCATGAACAGCTGTAACGCATGACGGCGATTTCACCCTGTACACCGAAAACTACAACGCTCGCGCCGAGGGCTACGCGGCTGCACTGGCCGGTGATCCGTTTCGGCGTTTGACTACCATCTAGTTTGCATAAGTCAACTTTAAGGTGATGCTATCCGGTTGCTAGCCCGTTTAGGGCTGTTTTTCGATATAGCGATTTGTTTTAGCATCTTCGGATGGAAAAGGACCAACACGAGAATTTCTTCGCACGCCTGATTTCACCGATGCTCGATCAACTTAGGCGCCTTGCATATGGCACCCGAGGGGAGCAGTCAGTCGACGATTTGAAGACTGAAGCTTGGATCGCTGCGCAGGATGTTCGCAGCGAGATTGGAGAGGCCATCGAGCCGGAGGACGAGCGCCTACAGACTGCCGTGCTGTCAAAACTGCGAAAAGCATTTGGCAAGTTCGCGAACCGGAAGATGCGGTTCGCCGTGCAGCTCGATCACGAGCAGTCGGGTGACGACGGCGATTTTCTGCCAAATTCCGTCGGCGCTAGTCTGGCCGCGCCGGATGTCTATGAGCCCGAGATCGCAATAGAACGTGCCGAGGAGCTCGCGGCACAAGAGCGTTGTCTTGCCGAGCGATTTACCGAGGCGGTCGCCTATCTCCGGACGTTGAATCACTTCGACCATGATCGGCAGACGATCGCGAGATACTTGGCGATCCCGGCCAGCACGCTCGAGACGAGGCTGCGTCGCGCGGAGAGCGTTGCAGAATCTCAACCGTCAATGTTCGATCACGTCGAGGCGGTACCAATCGACTTCGTGCCGCAGCCTGGGTGCTTCAGGCCAAGAAGCATCAGAAAGAGCAAGGTATTTAGAAGCATGTGCCCCGTGATTCGGCCGTGGCAATGCAACTTATTTTCTGTCTGGGCCACGGTGTTCGCTAGACGATAGCTACCGAGCCAGTTCCCGCTTGGCCGCCTCCTCTGCCAGTCCCATGGCTTCAGCCTCGGTTTTGACCGGACGGCCCGCATCTCGACCGACAACGTGACGGAGGATTTGAGTTCCGCGCTTTACGGTTATTCGGACATAGCCCTTGAACATGCCGCCGGGAGCTGCCTGCACGCAGGCTTCGACGGTTTTGTTGCCTTTCGTCTCTTGGAATGCCATGACGGCCTCCTCCGGGTCGGTTGTGAGCCGATCCTATCATGGGCGAAACGCGACGTCGGCAACCGCGTTGTCAAACGTGGAGGGTAATCTGGGCCCATCGAACAACGGGAATCTGATCGTGACAGACATCGCAAATGGAAAGCGGGTTAGCGCGACCGAGGCGGCTGAGATCCTCAGTGTGCCGCGGTACGCAATCAGCCGCATTAACCGGGGCGGCGAGATCATAAAGCGCTACAAGCTGGGTCACAAGACACATGTGTATGACCGTGACTCGCTCTATGCGTACCTCGATGCTTGCTTGGTAAGGCCTACCCCACTGCCTGACGTAAAGTCGAACGCGTCCGTGCATGCGCGGATCTGCATTTCGAGCCCCGAGAGTAAGCCATCCGACCTGCGAAAATTTCTTGAAAAGCTTGAGGAGTTTAAGCGGAAGGAAAAGTAGCTGGGGTGAATGAGTCCAACCCGAGCCACCACCCCGAAGAGGTCACCCCCAACGGGGACTCCGCGTAACCTTTTGGTCGGCCGCCTTGGCGCCGTTGTTATGGCGATGCATGCCACGCGTCGACCATCTCGCCCACCACCGAATCGGTCACGCAGTTTTGCGTAGACAGCCAGGAATGCACCGCGGATCGTTGGTCTTCGGTCGTCGATCCACGTGGCGCGTCCGAAATGATAAAGGCGTCGAAATCAGTGCTCGTCGAGACGGCCGCCAGCATTCCATTTTCTTCAATGAACGCGATGAACGCATCGAGGATCGCCTCGCGCTGAGCGGCCGGGGTATCCGGGATAAAGCGTGCAGTGGCGGAGAAGCCCATCTCTTGGAATTCTCCGATGTGCAGTTTCTTGCGCTGACGACGGTTGTGGTTCTTGCTCATAAGGTTTCCATGTGCATCGCCGAAATGGAAGACTGCGCTCTAAGGGAGGCGCCAAAACAAAAAACCCGCCACTGGGCGGGTCGGCCATCTCAAGGCTTGCGGATTATTTCTTCTTCGGCTTTGCTGTTGCCGGCTTCTTCGCTTGTGCCAGATCGGATCCGGCAACCGACTTTTGGGCTGGCGTGCTCTTCTTGTTGGACAGCTGTTTGCTCGCGAGTGACGCGTCTTTCTTTCCCGTGGCCATAGATACCTCATGCTGGTGATTAGTTTTGCACTGCGCAGCTAATGTAGGATGAAAAAGACCCCTCGGCGACTAGCGTTTACCCGCCAGCGCGGCACCCAGAATTTCAAGACAGTGAACTCGCCATTCCATGGCCCGATAAGCCTTTATCGACATCCCTTCGCTATGACGATCCGGACGAACGATGAACTGATTTTACTGACTGGAGGTTTGAAGCAAGGGGCTGCGCAGATTCGATGGATCGAGCGCGAGCTTGGGTTCAAGCCGCCGCGCAAGATCGATGACCATCCGATGATCACGTGGGAGCAGGTGAATGGGAAGCCACAGGAGCGCAGAAGAACTGAGCCGAAGTGGAAGAAGGCTCTTTGACGGGGAGACGCCCGAAGGCGCCGCTACCGCGCGTGTCATCGTCGGAGTAATGCTGTATTTATATACAGTGGTCTGGCGTACCATGTGTCGGTGGCCTGCAGTTATCACGACGCCTAAAGGATGCCCGCACATCACGGAGGAAGCGTGCCTGTAACGCACTTCTACAACAGATCGCTTTTTGCGGTATTAGGCATCGGTGTCCCCGAGCAGTTGGTAAACTGGGATGCGGGCCACGACGCAGGCGCGCGGCTCGAGCGCGAACGCATTGCCGCCATTCTCAATCACCCAGCGGCGCAAGGCCGGCACAAATCGGCTGTGATGCTCGCCCTTACCCCCGGCATGGCGCAGGAAACGGCGGGGAGTCTCCTGGCGACGTTTCCCAAAGGCAATGGCCAACGCGGCGGCGCTGGCATTTCCGCTGGTGTCGTCGGTCAGGCCGGCGCGAGTGCGCAAGCCTTCGGAGAACGGGCGGCCGCACTCTGGACGCAATACGGCGCGAGTGCTACCGACAGCAGCCCAGATGAAGCCGATGGAACGCTCGACGGTGACGAGGCCAGCGGCGACCCAATACAAGCAAGTGAGACGGCCCCCGAATCAACCGCGCCGGCTGCTGACCAGCAAGCCGGCGCACAGTCCTTCCGGACGCATGCCGCTGCGCTTTGGAGACAACATGGCAAGCAGGAAGAGTGACCTGTTGACGGACGCGGCCACGCAGCCACTTGATGAGAAATGGTGTGGGCTTGGAGGGCGAGTCATTGCCCGGTACACCAAGGCCCGCGCTGCGCGCGGGTAAGCGGTCGGTACTGTAGATGTTTGACCAACCGAACCCGCGTACAGACGACGAGGGCGCGAGAGGCACAAGCCCTCACCGTGCCTCTTGCAGCCCGCCACGCGGCCTGTACGCCCACGGCAGGCCCGAAAAACAAAAAAAGGTACTCCTGGAGCATCGACCAACCGCGGGGAATGCTGCGACGCTCGGTCTTTAAGTAATTTTCGGTTCCAAAAGAGGTCCAGTCACAGTCACAATCGCCTTCATGCGTTTTTATCATGACCCTTCGAAAGGCTTTGTGGGTAAGGCTTGCAGCGATTTCATGAACTCGAAAACGATCGATTCTGGTGCCAGAATTACCCCGGAACTTTGACTGCGCTTTTTTTACGACTGCACTTTGCGCGCCGTTCGGCAGAGGACCGGTCGAGAGAAAGCCCCACCATAAAGCCTGATTTGCGCCTTCCTGCCGCCCGCAAGCCGCTTCTGGGTAGGGCCCCGAGCCAATTGAAAGGTTGTTGTTAGCATTGTATTTTCGCACCTTTTCTCTACATTCTTGGACTACGGAGCCCATGCAGTAGCCGGCTTCCCAAGACAACACTTTTTGAATTTTGTGCCGCTGCCGCATGGACACGGATCATTGCGTCCGACCTTGACGCGCGGGGATCCGCGTATTTGTTCGGCAAATTTGGCGGCGGGCATTGGTTGCCGCATGTCAGCAGTGGTCAGATCCATTTCGTCGGACTGCTGCCAGTTCGATTCCACGACAACCCCAAACTGTAGGTTGGCCTTGGCATCCAAGGAGACTCCAAACCATCTCTGTGCCCTCCGCGCGTACTTGCGACATTCACAATAGGCCCCGAGCTTTGTCTTTGCGTCTTTGGACGGCACAGGGTTGCAATGGAAGGTAATTCCACCGTAATCACCCGCGATCGTGAAGTCATGGGTCTTTCCGTCTGTTCGAGTCCGGCGCGTAATGAACTCTAGCCCGTGATGGATGGTTTGGCAGGTGTCCTCGCCTAATGCCAGCAGCAGAAAGCCCAGTTCCATCGTGGCCGGGTCGGGCTGCTTCTCGATTTGAAAGAGAAGATGCTCGAACAGCGTACCCGCAAGACGGGTGAGGATGTCTTCTGGCGTGCGCGCGCCCGACACGTTATCGCGCCGCACAGTCATCGCCAGGTCGAGGTCGACGGCGATATCGTCCTCCAACTGGATCACGTCGACTTCTGACTCGATCCAGAGGTTCCTCTTTAGGTGAAAGCCGAGCGCCGTGTGCTCGTGACTCATGCTCAGCCGTTCAATATTCTCGACTCGCAGTTTTGCGTAGCTCAGAAGCCGAAGCGGCGTATTGAGCATCTCGGTCAGCGTGTCGAGCAGGAACACGTCCATCACAAAGGGCGCGGGGACCTTGTCGGAAGTCTGGTACTTCAGGAACTGCCTGGTCTGGAAAGCCAGTGCGGGATAGTGATCCGCAACCACATTGAAGATGAGGATTTCCGTCGGCGAGAGCGGCGGCAAAAGCTCCGCTCCCTTGGCGTCCAGCAATCTGCAGTCGCCGGCGAGGATCGCCTGCGCACACAGCCACGCCTGATCGTATGAGTCTTGGATAGCGGCAGCGAAGTCCTTAAGCAACTGGCCGTCGTTGCCGCGGCGTGCCTCCAAGGTCAGCCTCTTCGATTTTGCTTGAACAATGATCAGCCGATCGCCGAAAACCACGAGCACGTCGATTTCGCCGATGGTCGTCCCTTTGCTTTGGCCCAGATGCACATTGCTGTGTACGCGTTCTATTCCGAACACGCTCGCCAGGCGCCGAGCGGCGAACGCCTCCGTAAATGCGCCTCGGTGTTGCGCGGCGGTTGCCTGATAGGCCTTGTCGGCCATCATCCAATAGAACGGAGACTCATACAGGGACTCGTAGATGCTGTAGTGCTGAAACAGAAGCACCCTGTCGCCGCCAGCAGCCAGTAGCGGCGTCGCGTTCAGCGCGTTGAAATCCCCCAGCGACTGGAACTGGGTGTTGTTGCCGCGTAATGTAAACGCGTCGAGGAACGCTCGTACTTGCTCAATAGGCAGGCCGGATCGGAGCGCGATCTCGTCCGGCGACTGCTCGAAGGCTGAGAGCCAGCTCAATGGCGAGACCCCTGATTTCTTCATCGCGTTTAAGGCCCGGGTCACCTTTTCATCAAGTAGCGCACACATCGTACGGGCGATCGTCTGCGCTTGAATGACGGAGAACCCCTTGATTTCGACTAGCCAAGGATTGTCGGCGCTGTATTTCTCCGAGACTAGTTCCCGATACTGGAAACTGTAGGCCGACTCGCCACCGTAAAAAATGGGTTCTCGCAGAGCTTCAGCACGCCAGATGTCGACGTCTCGCTGTCCGGCCTTGCCGACATCGATCATTGCTTCCCAAATCGGAAATCCCACGGCCTCGTGCAGTTCCTCCATGAGGCGGTCGGTACGATCGACGTATCCCTGCAAGATGCTCGCAGCAGGTTGCGAAAACTCAATTGGCGCCCGCACGAGCAGCCCAAGGATCGTGGTGATTTCGGTCCGAATGAGACGCTCCCGGCTGAAAAGTCTCTCCAGGTCCGAGGCTTTCATCTCGTTCGCATAGGTCACCAGGTTATCGCGATAGCAGATTTGTGCGATTGCGTGAAGGTAGCCTGGCGCGCGCGTGAGAGCAGCCAGATCAACAAATACCTCCGCTTCGCTGCGAGAAGGTTTCTTCATCCGCTCGATTCTCCAAGAACATCGACGGCAAGCAACTACTTTACGGTGTCATTCCCTGCGAGGTCTATGGTCGATTTACGTCGACAGTCAGGATAAAGGGCAGTACGCCGGTTCCCGGCTGGGCAGCGCGATTCCTTGATATGGCGAACCAGATAACGCGCATCGCTGCGCCGACGACCCACCCATGGCATGACGGCCATATCCCAAAAACCCGGCGCGGCAATCATCTGCTAGGTTTACGCCGTCACACGGATAGAGACCATCGTATGCCCTGGCACACGCTAGAAATTCCGCTGGAGTGCAGCTGGCAGTGCACGCTGCATGCCGCCAGCCAGTATCACAGCATGGAGCGAGAACGGCGCAGCAGCCTGTTTTGGGATCGAGATAGCAGCCGCTCGCGAGGCTGGTCGTCGTTCATGAGGGACGACAGGCGGGACGACGAAGAAGAAGACGCGCGCAGGCAGCTTGAACAGGACCGGCGGGATTTCGACAGGTATTTCCGGCCACGCCTGGACCTGCGGACGATCACGGGCGGTCAGGCTCTACGCGAAATCCAGATCTATGTCAGGGATGCGCTGGGTCTCGCGCACTGGAACCTGCCGACCGACAACGCGAGTATCGAGCGCGTTCTCAGGCAGGCGGTGAAAGATGGGCGGCTCGTCCCGGTGGTCCACCGTGACCGGCGTTCCGCGCTGGGGCGTGTGTACAGCCCCACCCCTGCACCGCTGCGCTGGCCGTCATCAGGGGGTGAAGGTGGAACCTACTGGAGCCGCTCACCCAATCTGTTCCCTCCCGGCACCACCTCATTCAACGGCGAGCCGGTCCTGTCCAGCCCGTACGATCCCGCCACCATCGAGGTCAGACGGATGGCCGCGCGCGCCGCAATGTCCAGCAGCAGTAGCGGCGGTGGCTTCGACCTGCTCGGCGTGGTCGAGTCGGTGGCCGGAGCCGCGCTTGGTGACAGCGACAGCACAGACGACGAGGCTGAGGTCGCAGGCGCGGAAACGACCAGCGACACATCTACACCGCTCGGCGATGCGCAGCCGTTCGACTACACGCCGGATGCGGTAAGCGGTGACGTGGAAGATCTGGCGGCCTCAACGAATAGTCCGAAGTTTGCCGCGAAGATGCTTGGTTACGACCAGAACACTTTCAGCAAAATGCTGCACCTCCTCAAGCCAGAGAATGGATTGCGCCCATCGGATAACGTGATTTTCCACGACGACGGAAGCGTCGAATTTAACGGACAACTGCTCGATGACAACATCCACAACTATGCACCCTGATTCCTCAAGTACCCGGCCGCTTGCTCATGCGACGTTCTACATCAATGGGGACGCCGTATCGCCGGACTTTTGGACCGACTATTTCGGCGTGACGCCGAGTCGGAGCAGAACGAAGGGAAAGCCGTACCTTTATCCATCTGGCAAGCTCAGCGACCATCCGGCGAAACGTGGCTCCTGGGCAGTTGAGAGCGAGCACGCTGTGCAAAGCAATCAGTTGGAACCGCATCTCCGGTACCTGATAAAGACGCTCGCCTTGCCTCGTCACGGTCTTCGCGATCTCGTTTGCCGGGACGGGGTAGCTATGTCGATCTGGTGCTACTGGATGAACGAGACCGGCGACCGCGTGCCCGACGTGCCCGACGACATTCGGGCGATGACGGAAGCGATGGGCGGCACCATCGAGATTGACGAGTACCGATAAACAGGAGAAGGCCCCCACGATGTTTGATTTTAAGAATGCCAGCAAGCAGGAGCTGAAAGCTGAGTACAACCGCATCGCCCGCGAAATTGGCGATGACCAGTTCTTCACGAAAAAAGAGTTGAATCACCTCCCCGAAATCCTCATGGACGGCGAGCAGGTTTTAGCTTTTGCATCAGGGGTGATGGACAACAGCACATGGTTGATTGCCTTGACTGACCATCGCGTGATTTTCCTTGATAAGGGCCTTCTGTTCGGACTGAAGCAAGTCTCTATCAACCTGGACAAGATAAACGCAGTGTCTGGTAGCACAGGACTGGTTTTCGGAACCATCCGCATCGAGGACGCGGCCAGTGAGCGCGTGATTAAGAATGTCCGGAAGCAGACAGTGGCGGGCTTCACCAACAAAGTACGCGATGCATTGAACGTATACCGAAGACCTGCCCCTGTCGCTACGCCGTCAGAGACCGCGGCAGTACAGACAGACGATATTGTTTCGAAGCTAGAACGGCTGGCCGTCCTAAGGGAGCGCGGTGCTCTTACCGAGGCGGAGTTTGTTGAACAGAAGACTCGGGTGCTTGCCCAGTGAGCTTGTCCGAATGGCGACGAACCTGGCTACCGGCTTCACGCTGCTCACCGTCATTCTGCATACAGCCGCAGTGAAGGAAGCACAGTTGACAATGCGCAAACGTGTCCAGTCGTGGGACCTATGATGTAAGCGACACCCTTACGTCAGAGGCAAACCATGACGAGCCGGGATGTGCTGGGGGCGGGGCGACGCGAGGCCGTACGGCGAGCAGCGTACAGCCTTGCCGACAGCGGCAAGTATGCAGGGTGGCAAGAGATCGAAAAAGCGCTTCGGGCCCGTTATGGCGTGCTTGATGCTCACCAGTTGCTAGGTAACCCGGTCGTGCGCGCCAACATCGATCAACGATGCGTCGCTGCGCGGCCGAAGCCTCACGCGGCATGACCACCAACGAGCGCAGACCCAGCCGGCGGCCCGTGGCCACATGGAGTGTGTATGTCCTCGCGGCCACGCTTTTTTCATTGATCGCTATCGGTGCGATTCTGGCCGAGGGCTGGGCATCGCAGGGCGAGTGTCGATAGCGCGTCATCTATACAGGAAGGGCTCGCCGGAGCGATCCGTGCGGGCCTTTCTTTTCTGAGTTCGAATTCTGACGGTCAGGGAACGGCCCGTTGATCCTCGTTCATCGCCAGCGCACCTAAAATGGGTAGCTAGATGGGTAGCTAGCGCGAAAAATCGGCCATTTTTTTAGCCGCTATCCTTACTGGATAAGGCATTTGGCGATTACATCAAGACAATATCGTACTGCTCCTGACTCAAATTCGACTCCACCTGCAACGACACCGGCTTGCCGATGAAATCGATCAGCATTGCCAGATGCTGCGACTCTTCCTCGAGAAACAGATCGATCACCTGCTGCGAAGCGACCACGCGAAACTCGCGCGGATTGAACTGCCGCGACTCGCGCAAAATCTCCCGCAACACGTCATAGCACACCGTGCGCGCAGTCTTCACTTGCCCCTTGCCCTGGCAAATCGGGCAAGGCTCGCACAGCACATGCGCGAGCGACTCACGCGTACGCTTGCGCGTCATCTCGACGAGCCCGAGTTGCGAGAAACCATTGACGGTCACCCGCGTGCGATCGCGCGACAACGCCTTCTTCAATTCGCCTAGCACCTGGTCGCGATGCTCGACGTTCTCCATATCGATGAAATCGATGATGATCACGCCGCCAAGATTCCTTAGCCGCAGTTGCCGCGCGATGGTATGCGCGGCTTCGAGGTTGGTCTTGAAGATCGTGTCGTCGAAGTTGCGCGCGCCGACATAGCCGCCGGTGTTCACATCGATCGTCGTCATCGCCTCGGTCTGGTCGATCACGAGGTAGCCGCCCGACTTCAGATCCACGCGACGCGATAGCGCGCGCTGAATCTCGGCCTCGATGTTGTACAGATCGAACAGCGGCCGCTCGCCGGTGTAGTGGTGCAGCTTCGACGATACCGCCGGTGTGAACTCGGCCGCGAAATCGGCGAGCATCTGATGCGTCTCGCGCGAATCGACCTGGATGCGCGATGTGTCATCGTTGACGAAATCGCGCAGCACGCGCTGCGCGAGATTCAGATCCTGGTAGAGCAGGCTGGTGGGCGGCATGCGCTGGGCCTGCGACAGAATCGTCGCCCACGTCTTGCGCAGATACGCGACGTCGGCTGCGAGCTCTTCGCTCGTCGCATCCTCGGCGATCGTGCGCACGATGTAGCCGCCTTTCTCGTCGGCGGGCAGCACGGCGGTCAGACGCGCACGCACGGCCTCGCGCTCGGCTTCGCTTTCGATTTTCTGCGAGATGCCGATGTGCGGCTCCTGCGGCAGATACACGAGCGTGCGCCCGGCGATGCTCACTTGCGTGGACAGCCGCGCGCCCTTGGTGCCGATCGGGTCCTTGACGACCTGCACCATCAGCGTCTGACCTTCGAAGACGATCTTTTCGATCGGCTGATGCGGTGTTTGATGTTGCGCTTCGCCGGCGATGCGCGGATGCCAGATGTCGGCGACATGAAGAAACGCGGCGCGTTCGAGGCCGATGTCGATGAACGCCGACTGCATGCCGGGCAGCACGCGCACGACCTTGCCGAGATAGACATTGCCGACGCGGCCGCGCGACAGCGTTCGTTCGACATGAAGTTCCTGGACGGCGCCCTGTTGAACGAGCGCGACGCGCGTTTCCTGCGGCGTGACATTGATCAGGATTTCTTCATTCATGGTGTTGTTCTAGAAGTCGATGCGCGCTGCACGCAGGAGGGCAGCGGTTTCAAAAAGCGGCAAACCCATAATACCCGAATAGGACCCGTCTATATGCTCGATAAACTCCGCCGCGCGTCCCTGCACGCCATACGCCCCCGCCTTGCCGAGCGGCTCACCGCTCGCCGCGTAGCGACGCAACGCGTCTGCGTGCACTGCAGCAAAACGCACCTTCGAGACCGACAACGCCGCGGGCAGCAGCGCGCCGTTGGCATCGATCACGGCGAGCGCGGTCAGCACTTCGTGCGTGCGGCCCGCGAGACGTGTAAGCATCGCGACCGCATCGTCGGCATCGATGGGCTTGCCGAGAATCGCGTCGTCGATCGTGACGGTGGTGTCGGCGACGAGTATCGGCCGCACCTCGTGACCGCCGTCGAGGAGCCGCGCGCGGGCCGCCTGCGCCTTCGCGATGCACACGCGCTGCACGTAGTCGCGCGCGTGTTCGCCGGGCCGTTCGGCTTCGAGCGCTTCGGCGTCTTCATCGGGGCGCGGCAGCAGCAATTCGAAACGCACGCCGAGCTGTTGCAGCAGCTCCTGGCGGCGCGGACTTTGCGAGGCGAGGTAGACGAACGGATGCAGCGAAGCGGAGGGCGTGGGCATGAACGGGTCTCGATGGAGCGGGAAACGGATGGCGCGGGGTGGTGAACGCGGGTGGGCGTGGAAGAGTGAGCGGGGCGAGGTAGACCCGGTGATCCGATCGATGCGTTGCATCCATTAGCGGCATCGATGCACGGCGCGTCGGGCGCATCATCGCATGAAGCGGCGGCAATACGCTCAAGCGTATGGAGCAGAGCGCCCGCGACGCGTCAGCAGCAACGAATCGTTGCCAGGCGTCGCCGCGCAAGGCTCCAGCACCTACGCGCGATGATACGGATGATTTTGCGTGATGGTCCACGCGCGATAAAGCTGTTCGGCCAGCAGCACGCGCACCATCGCGTGCGGCAGCGTGAGGCTCGACACGCGCAGCATCATATCGGCGCGTGCCTTCAGCTCGGGATCGAGCCCGTCCGCGCCGCCGATCAGAAAGGCCACGTCGCGGCCGTCTTGCTGCCAGCCCGGCAACGCGCCCGCGAGCTGCATCGTGGTCCAGTCCTTGCCGCGTTCGTCGAGCGCGACGATGCGTGCGTTCTTCGGCAACGCGGCTTCGAGCTTCTGCCGTTCGGCGGCCATCACGCTTTCGGCCGAACGGCCCGACGAGCGCTGCTCCGGTTTGATCTCGCGCAGTTCGATGCGCAACTCCGGCGGCATGCGTTTCGCGTATTCGTCGAAGCCGGTCGCGATCCAGTCCGGCATCTTGTGGCCGACGGCGAGGATGTGCAGTTTCATCGCGAGGACAGTAGCGCTGTGGCCGACACGGCCCGCTTACTTGCGGCGCGCCGTGGTCTTGCGCGCGGGCTTCGCGGCGGGCGCTTCCTCGTCTTCCTCGTCGTCGGGCTCGCTTGCGCGCGCGCCGCCGAACGGATTCGGCGTCGACAGCTTGATGCGCACCGGCTTGTCACCCCAGATTTCCTCGAGGTTGTAGTACTGGCGCAGCGCCGGCTGCAGGATGTGCACGATCGCGTCGCCGCAATCGACCAGCACCCATTCGCCGATATCCTCGCCCTCGGTGCTGATGATCTCGCCGCCGGCTTCCTTCACGCCTTCGCGCACGCTCGACGCGAGCGCCTTGGTTTGCCGGTTCGACGTGCCGCTCGCGACGACCACGCGATCGAACAGCGAGGTCAGGTGGCTGGTGTTGAACACTTTGATGTCTTGCGCCTTGACGTCTTCGAGAGCGTCGACGATTACGCGTTGCAGTTTGCGAATATCCATGGAGTTACCGGTGGTACAGATGATGTTGAAGAATATAGTCCCACACCGCGGCGGGGACGTGACTCGCGGCCCGATCCTGGCTTGTGCCGCCCGCACCCGCGTGGGCGAGCCGCTGGTTGACCTGCTCGCGCAGATGCGCGCGAATGTCGGTGGCCGACACGTTGAACGCGAGCGTCGTGTCGATCAGCAGATGGCCGCAGGGTGTGGCCTGCAGCACGTCGGCGCGCGCACGGCGCGCGGCGATTTCCTTGGCGACCGCGGGGGCGACCGACGCGAGGTCGAAGCCGGGCCGCGTGGCCGCGCCGATATGCGCGAGCTCGAACAGGCGCCGCCAGTCGCGCCATGTGTCGAGATGCACCAGTTGATCCGCGCCAATCAGCAGCGTGATCGATGCGTCGTCGCCTTCGCGCTCGCGCCAGCATTGCAGCGTCTCGACCGTGTAGGTCGCGCCATCGTGCTCGATTTCGTCGGTCGCGACGCGTACCGTCACGCCGGGGATCGCTAGCGACGCGGCCGCCGCGCGCGTCATCGCGAGCCGATGCTCGGCGGGCGACACGTCGGCTTTCTGCCACGGCTGGCCGGCCGGCAGCAGCACCAGCTCGGTCAGCCGCAGCACGTCGGCGAACCGCCGCGCAAGCGCGAGGTGGCCGTCGTGGATCGGATCGAATGTGCCGCCCAGCAGACCGATCCGGCGAGGCAGGGCGACAGGGTGAGCGTTCGGCTTCAGGTGAGGGTCCTTTGTCGTGACCGTAAGCGAGACAGGTGGCGCGTCATACCCACTCGCGCGGCACGAGGAAATCGCTGTACAAACGCGCTTCCGGCGTGCCCGGCTCGGGGTGCCAGTCGTAGCGCCAGTTCGCCACGGGCGGCATCGACATCAGGATCGATTCCGTGCGTCCGCCGCTCTGCAGCCCAAACAGTGTGCCACGGTCGAAGACCAGATTGAACTCGACGTAGCGGCCGCGCCGGTAGGCCTGGAACGCGCGCTCGGCTTCGCCGTACGGCGTGTCGCGGCGCCGCTCGATGATCGGCAGGTACGCCTTGAGAAAGCCTTCGCCGACGCTTTTGAGCATCGCGAACGATTGCTCGAAGCCCGGCGCCGAGAAATCGTCGAAGAAAATCCCGCCAATGCCGCGCGGCTCGTTGCGGTGCTTCAGGAAGAAGTACTCGTCGCACCAGCGCTTGAAGCGCGGGTACAGATCCGCGCCGTACGGCGCGAGCGCGTCGCGACACACCTGATGGAACTGCCCGGCGTCCTCTTCGTAGCCGTAGTAGGGCGTCAGGTCCATGCCGCCGCCGAACCAGAACACCGGTTCTTCGCCTTCCCTCGTCGCGATCAGCAGGCGCACGTTCATGTGCACGGTCGGGCAGTGCGGATTGTGCGGATGCAGCACGAGCGACACGCCCATCGCCTCGAAGCCGCGCCCGGCCAGTTGGGGCCGCGCGGCGCTTGCCGAGCCCGGCAGCGCGTCGCCCGCGACGTCCGAGAAGCCGATGCCGGCGCGCTCGAAGAACTGGCCGCCTTCGAGAATCCGCGTGACGCCGCCGCCGCGCAGCTTCTCGCCGGGCGCGCGCTGCCACGCGTCGGTAGCGAACGCGGTGCCGTCGAAGGCGCCGAGCGTGTCCGCGATATGCGATTGCAGGCCTTGCAGCCAGCTGCGCACGGCTTGTGCGTCGTAGCTCGAATTGCTCATGAATGCAGGTGCTTGGGCGGCACGCTCGTCGTGCCGCGGGTTCTTCGAAAGAAAGCGATGGCCGCGTCGGCGCCGGGTGTCTGCGAACTCGGACCGCTGGTTCGGATTGTGCCTGGTTGCCGGAGGCGAACATGAGAGGCGGCTTGCCGCTTCAGTCGATTCGCGGGCTCCGGGCCCGTCTGCCGCGACGAGCGGGAAAGATTCAGTGTAGCGCGCGTCGTGTAACGTGCCCGCACTGCGGCGCCTGTGGCACCGGCAGTGCGCCGCCCGCACGGCGTCCAGCGCTAGCGAAGCTTACTTGCCGTCGTGCTTGCGGTTGAGCGCGCGATAGCCGATGTCGCGGCGGTACTGCATGCCGTCGAACGCGATCTGGTTGATCGTGTGGTACGCGGCCGCCTGCGCGGTGCGCACCGAATCCGCGAGACCGACGACGCACAGCACGCGCCCGCCCGAGGTGGTCAGCTTGCCGTCCGTCAGCGTGGTGCCGGCGTGGAACGTGACTGAATCCGCGGTTTCGGCGGGAATGCCGTTGATGCGGTCGCCCTTCCTCGGCGTGTCCGGGTAGTTGTGCGCGGCGAGCACGACACCGAGCGCGGTGCGGCGGTCCCATTCGAGCTCGACGGTGTCGAGCGTGCCGGCGATCGCGTGTTCCACCACCTTCGAATAGTCGCCTTTCAGACGCGCCATGATCGGCTGCGTTTCGGGGTCGCCCATCCGGCAGTTGAATTCGAGCGTCTTCGGGTTGCCTTGCGCGTCGATCATCAGGCCCGCGTACAGGAAGCCGGTGTAGCGGATACCTTCCTTCTCCATGCCGCGCACGGTCGGCAGGATGATTTCGCGCATCACGCGCGCATGCAGCTGCGGCGTGACGATCGGCGCGGGCGAGTAGGCGCCCATGCCGCCCGTATTCGGGCCCTGGTCGCCGTCGAGCAGACGCTTGTGATCCTGGCTCGACGCGAGCGCGAGCACGTGCTTGCCGTCCACCATCACGATGAAGCTCGCTTCCTCGCCGGCGAGGAACTCCTCGATCACGACGCGCGCGCCGGCGTCGCCGAGCTTGTTGTCCGACAGCATCATGTCGACCGCGGCGTGCGCTTCTTCCAGCGTTTGCGCGACCACCACGCCCTTGCCGGCGGCGAGGCCGTCGGCCTTGATCACGATCGGCGCGCCCTTGGCGTCCAGATACGCGTGCGCGGCGGCGACGTCGGCGAAGGTTTCGTACTCGGCCGTCGGGATGCCGTGGCGCTTCATGAACGCTTTGGCGAAATCTTTCGAGCTTTCGAGCTGGGCGGCCTCTTTGGTCGGCCCGAAGATCTTCAGACCGCGCGAGCGGAACAGGTTGACGATGCCTGCCGCGAGCGGCGCTTCCGGCCCGACCAGCGTGAACGCGATCTGTTCTGTTTCGACGAAATCAGCGAGCGCGGCCGGCTCGGTGATGTCGAGGTTGAGCAGACGCTCATCCTGAGCGGTGCCGCCGTTGCCCGGCGCGACGTAGACGAGCTGGACCCGCGGCGATTGCGCGAGCTTCCATGCCAGCGCATGTTCGCGACCGCCGGAACCGACGACGAGTAACTTCATGTGAATCCCCGAGACTTGAAAACCATAAACGGCCGAGCGGTGTGCTCAGCCGTGCAATAAACCATCAACAGCAAGGGCAAACGATGCCAGAGCCCGGCGCGCCATCACTCGCCGGCGATCGACGCGTTTGTATAGACTTCCTGCACGTCGTCCAGATTTTCCAGCGCGTCGAGCAGCTTCTGCATTTTCACGGCATCGTCGCCGGTGAATTCGACTTCGGTCTGCGGCTTCATCGTGACTTCGGCCAGTTCGGCCTTGAAGCCCGCCGTTTCGAGTGCAGCCTTCACTTTCGAAAAATCGTTCGGCGGGCACAGCACCTCGATACTGCCGTCCTCGTTCGTCACGACGTCGTCGGCGCCCGCTTCGAGCGCGGCTTCCATCAGCGCGTCTTCGGCGGTGCCGGGAGCGAACAGGAACTGGCCGACGTGATCGAACATGAACGACACCGAGCCGTCGGTGCCCATGTTGCCGCCGTTCTTCGAGAACGCGTGACGCACTTCCGCGACCGTGCGGGTGCGGTTGTCGGTCATCGTGTCGACGATCACCGCCGCGCCGCCGATGCCATAGCCTTCGTAGCGGATTTCCTCGTAGTTCGCGCCGTCCGCGCCGCCGACACCGCGCTGGATCGCGCGGTTGATGTTGTCTTTCGGCATGTTGGCGTCGTACGCCTTGTCGACCGCGAGCCGCAGACGCGGGTTCGAGTCGATTTCGCCGCCGCCCAGACGGGCCGCAACCTGGATTTCCTTGATGAGCCGCGTCCAGACCTTGCCGCGCTTGGCATCGGCCGCTGCTTTCTTATGCTTGATGTTGGCCCATTTCGAATGACCCGCCATACTTTTCTCCGTCGCGCGCGCGCCAGCGGGGCGCATGCATAGTGCAATTGTCGTTGCGATGTCGGGCGCCTCGCGTGTTGCGCCTCGATGTCAATCCGTCAGGTGAAAGGCTGCCGGCCGCTCGTGCTTGTTGCTCGTGTTGGCCCGTCGAGGCAGCCACCTGTGCCGCCGATCTCAGCCTGGCCGTTCCCGCGCGTCGTTCCGCGCTTGCCCGCCGGTGGGCGTTCGTGCCGGTTCGTGCATGATCGGCCGGCCAGGCGCAGCCGCAGGGCGGCAGCGCGGTGGAGCGGGGCAGCTTGCGCGGCCAGGCGCCGCATGACCTGATGCGAAAGCGCGGGGCGCCAGTCGAAATTGCAGGCGGTGGTGCGAGCGATCGTGCGGGTCGAGCCGCTCCGTCGAGCGGATTCGAATTTTATCATGCCGCGAGGGTGCGGCAGAGGGGGCCGCGTCGCGAAACCGGCCGCAAATGCAATGAAATCGACGCGAAAATGAATGGAGGCGGCGCGGATGTGTCGCCGGGAGGGCCGGATGCGGGCGAAAGCGGGGCCGGTTCCGGGGCGGCGGCATCGCCAGGCCACCCCCGCTGGCCCTCGGCGCGTCAGTTCTTCGTACCGAACAACCGGTCGCCCGCGTCGCCCAGGCCCGGCACGATGTACGCATGCTCGTTCAGATGCGAATCGAGCGACGCGATGAACAGCTTGACGTCCGGGTGCGCGTCCTGGAACACCTGCACGCCCTCGGGCGCGGCGACGAGCGCGAGGAACATGATGTTCTCGGCGGCCACGTTGCGGCGCTTGAGCACATCGACCGCGTGCACGGCCGAGTAGCCGGTCGCGACCATCGGATCGCAGAGGATGAACACGCGGTCTTCGAGGTCCGGCAGCCGCACCAGGTATTCGACCGGCCGATGATCCTCCGCGCGATACACGCCGATATGGCCGACGCGCGCCGACGGCACCAGCTCGAGCAGGCCGTCCGACATGCCGACGCCCGCGCGCAGCACCGGCACGATCGCGAGCTTCTTGCCGGCGATCACCGGCGCGTCGATCTCGACGAGCGGCGTGGTGATGCGGCGCGTGGTCATTGGCAGGTTGCGGGTGATTTCGTAGCCCATCAGCAGCGTGATTTCGCGCAGCAGTTCGCGGAACGTGCGCGTCGACGTGTCCCGGTCGCGCATGTGCGACAGCTTGTGCTGGATCAGCGGGTGATCGAGGATGAAGAGATTGGGGAAACGGCTGTCCTGGGTCATGGCGGGCTCGCGCGCGGCGGCAAGGTGGATCGGTTCGGCGCGCTCATCCGTTGGCTCAGTCCGCGCTCGAAGGTCGGACGAACGGTGGAAAAGTGCGCCACCGCGCAGTTTACCGAAAGAGTACCGCCCGGCGATACCTGAGATTGCAGCGACGCGGCACAGTCCGGCACCGATTCTTCTAGAATCTGGGGAAACTTCGCCAGGAGGGCATACACATGGACATGGGAATCGCAGGACGCCGCGCGCTGGTTTGCGCGGCGAGCAAAGGTCTGGGACGCGGCTGCGCGGAAGCGCTGGCCGCCGAGGGCGTCGACCTGACGATCGTCGCGCGCACCGCCGAAACGCTCGAAGCGACCGCCGAGGCGATCCGCAAGCAGAGCGGCGTCGAGGTGAAGACCGTCGCATGCGACATCACCACGCCTGAAGGGCGCGCGGCCGCGCTCGCGGCCTGCCCGCAGCCGGACATTCTCGTCAACAACGCGGGCGGTCCGCCGCCGGGCGATTTCCGCAACTTCACGCACGAGGACTGGATCCGCGCGCTCGAAGCCAACATGCTGACGCCGATCGAGCTGATCCGTCAGACCATCGACACGATGAGCGCGCGCGGCTTCGGGCGCATCGTCAACATCACGAGCTCGGCGGTGAAGGCGCCGATCGACGTGCTCGGTCTGTCGAACGGCGCGCGCTCCGGCCTGACCGGTTTCGTCGCGGGGCTCGCGCGCAAGGTCGCGCCGACCGGCGTGACGATCAACAACCTGCTGCCGGGCCTGTTCGACACCGACCGTATCGCGGTCACGTTCGAGGCGCAGGCGAAGACGCACAACATTTCGATCGACGAAGCGCGCAAGCAGCGCATGAAGACGATCCCCGCCGGCCGCTTCGGTAATCGCGAAGAATTCGGCCGCGCCTGCGCGTTCCTGTGCAGCACGCACGCGGGTTACATCACCGGGCAGAACTGGTTGATCGACGGCGGCGCCTATCCTGGTACGTACTGAGCTGGTACGTACTGAGCAGGCACGTACCGAGCCGCCGCGCGCGAACGACACCGGTCACATTACAACAACGATAGTCACAAGGGTTTGAGGAGTCTTACGTCATGAGCACCCGCATTGCGCTGATCGCGCACGATCACAAGAAGGACGACATCGTCAAACTGGCCGGCGAATACGTCGACACGCTCGCGCGCTGCGAGATCGTCGCAACCGGCACGACCGGCGGACGCATCAGCGACGCGCACGGCCTGACGGTCGAGCGCATGCTGTCGGGCCCGCACGGCGGCGACCTGCAGATCGGCGCGCAGCTCGCCGAAGGGCGCGTCGACATGGTGATTTTCCTGCGCGACCCGATGACGCCGCAGCCGCACGAGCCGGACATCAACGCGCTAGTGCGCGCGTGCGACGTGCACAACATTCCGTGCGCGACGAACATTTCGACCGCCCGCATGGTGCTCGACGTGCTGACGCTGCGCCTGTCCGGCGAGGCGTGAGCGCGCGCGTCGCCGCACCCACATCCATACAGATGAAGGAGACGTGATGGTCAAGGCAATCCGTTTCGACAAAACCGGCGGACCCGAAGTCATGAAATGGGTTGACGTCGAGGTGGGCGAGCCCGGCGCGCGCGAGATCCGCATTCGCCAGACGGCGGTCGGCCTCAATTACATCGACGTGTATTTCCGCACCGGTCTGTATCCGCTGCCGCTGCCGGGCGGGCTCGGCGTGGAAGCGGCCGGCGAGGTCAGCGCGGTGGGCTCGGGCGTGACCGGTCTGAAGGTCGGCGATCGCGTCGGGTATGTCGCGCGGCCGCCCGGCGCGTATGCGCAGGAGCGCGTGCTGCAGGCCGCGCTGGTCGTCAAGCTGCCCGATGCGATCAGCGACGAGCAGGCCGCGTCGGCGATGCTGCAAGGCTTGACTGCGCAATATCTGCTGCGCCGCACGTATCGCGTGAAGGCCGGTGACACGATCCTCATTCAGGCCGCAGCGGGCGGCGTCGGCCTGCTCGTGTGCCAGTGGGCGAAGGCGCTCGGCGCGACGGTGATCGGCACGGTCGGTTCCGACGAGAAAGCCGAGATCGCGAAAGCGCACGGCTGCGATCACGCGATCGTCTATACGCGCGAGAACTTCACGAAGCGCGTACGCGAGATCACCAACGGCGCGGGCGTGCCGGTCGTCTACGATTCGATCGGCAAGGACACCTTCGAAAAATCGCTCGACTGTCTCGCGCCGCTCGGCCTGTTCGTGAGCTTCGGCAACGCGTCGGGTCCGCTGCCGCCGATCGATTCGTCGGAATTCGCGGGACGCGGCTCGCTGTTCTTTACACGACCGACGCTCTTCACCTATATGGCGAAACGCAGCGACTACGAGGCGATGTCGGCCGAGCTGTTCGACGTGCTGAGCTCGGGCAAGGTCAAGACGAGCATCAATCAGCGCTATGCGCTGCCGGACGTCGGGCAGGCACATGCGGACCTCGAAGGGCGCCGCACGACGGGGTCGACGATCCTGCTGCCATAAAAAGTGTCAGCGCGGCCTCGGGCTGCGCTGCACGTCATCCATCAGGGCCGTTTCATCGCGAGATGAAACGGCCTTGTCCGTTTACGCGATTTTTACGCGCACCCCGCGATCTTTGACCAGCTCTTTAGGCCGATCGGCATACCGTTCTATCCATCCAAAGTCCGTGAATGGAGAACGAGAATGGATGTGCTGTATGTCGGGGGCCTGGCGCTGTTTGCCTTGCTGACCTTTGGGCTGATTGGCGGCTGCGAGAAGCTGATGCAGTTGCGCCGCGGACAAGGAGCGCGCTGATGACCTGGATGCTGTGGCTGGCCGGCGCGTCGACCGCGCTGCTGTTCGTATATCTCGTGTATGCGCTGCTGCGCGCGGAGGACATTGAATGAACACGAACGATGTCCTGCAGGCGAGTCTTTTTATCGTCGTGCTACTGGCCGCCGCGGTGCCGATGGCGAGCTATCTCGGCGCCGTGATGGACGGCAGTTCGCGCGTGGTGCGCTTCGGCGCGCCGCTCGAACGGCTGCTTTACCGTATCGCGGGCGTCGATCCAGCGGCGGAAATGGGCTGGAGGCACTACGCGGTCGCCACGCTAGCGTTCAACGTGCTCGGCGCGGCGTTCCTGTACGTGCTGCTGCGCGTGCAAGGGTGGCTGCCAGGCAATCCGCAGCAGTTCGGCGCGATGTCGGTCGACAGCGCCTTCAACACCGCGGTCAGCTTCGTGACCAACACCAACTGGCAGGACTACACGCCCGAGCAGACCGTCGGCTATCTGACGCAGATGCTCGGCCTGACCGTGCAGAACTTCCTGTCGGCGGCGACCGGCATCGTCGTCGTGTTCGCGTTGATGCGCGGCTTCGCGCGTCATACCGCGCAGACGATCGGCAACTTCTGGGTCGACATCACGCGCGTGACGATGTACGTCCTGCTGCCGATGGCGGCGATCATCGCCGCACTGCTGATGAGTCAGGGCGTGATCCAGAACTTCAAGGCATATCAGGAGGTGCCGACGCTGCAGACCACCACCTACGCCGCGCCGAAGCTCGACGCGCAAGGCAATCCGGTGAAGGACGCGAAGGGCGATCCGGTGATGCTCGACACGCCCGTGAAGACGCAGACCATCGCGATGGGCCCGGTCGCGTCGCAGGAAGCGATCAAGATGCTCGGCACCAACGGCGGCGGCTTCTTCAACGGCAACTCCGCGCATCCGTACGAAAACCCGACGCCGTTCTCGAACTTCGTGCAGATCATCTCGATCCTGATCATCCCGGCGGCGCTCGCGCTCGTGTTCGGCCGCGTGATCGGCGACCGGCGGCAGGGCGTCGCGGTGCTCGCGGCGATGACGATCGCGTTCGGCGTTTGCGTGTTCGGCGAGATCAGCGCCGAGCAGAGCGGCAATCCCGCGTTCACGGCGCTCAACGTCGATCAGTCGGCGAACGCGCTGCAGGCGGGCGGCAATGCGGAGGGCAAGGAAACGCGCTTCGGCATCGCGCAGTCGGGCATCTTCACGGTCGCGACGACGGCGGCTTCGTGCGGCGCGGTCGACAACATGCACGATTCGTTGACGCCGCTCGGCGGCCTGTATCCGATGCTGCTGATCCAGCTCGGCGAAGTGATCTTCGGCGGTGTCGGTTCCGGCATGTACGGGATGCTCGTGTTCGCGCTGCTCGCGGTGTTCGTCGCGGGACTGATGATCGGGCGTACTCCTGAATATGTCGGCAAGAAGATCGAGGCCTACGAGATGAAGATGGTGTCGATTGTCGTGCTGCTCACGCCGCTGCTCGTGCTGGTGGGCACCTCGATCGCGGTGCTCAGCGCGGCGGGCAAGGCCGGCATCGCAAACCCCGGTGCACACGGCTTCTCCGAGATCCTCTATGCGTTCAGCTCGGCGGCGAACAACAACGGTAGCGCGTTCGCGGGTCTCACGGTGAATACGCCGTTCTACAACTGGCTCACCGCGATCGCGATGTGGTTCGGCCGCTTCGGCACGATCGTGCCGGTGCTCGCGATCGCCGGTTCGCTCGCCGCGAAGAAGCGCATCGCCGTCACCGGCGGCACGCTGCCGACGCACGGACCGCTGTTCGTCGTGCTGCTGCTCGGCACGGTGCTGCTGGTCGGCGCGCTGACCTACGTCCCGGCGCTCGCGCTCGGTCCCGGCGTGGAGCATCTGATGATGATCGGCGTGCAGTGACCCACGGCAGTGACCCAGGCCGCGAGCCAACGACCGAACAGGCGCCTGCACGCCGCAAGCCTGCCAGCGCCCACGGACATTCGAGGATTCAATGACTGAACATAACGCTACCCGGTCCATGTTCGACCCGGCGCTGCTGCGCCCGGCGATCGTGGACTCCTTTAAAAAGCTCACGCCGCGCACGCAGTTTCGCAACCCGGTGATGTTCTGCGTGTACGTCGGCAGCATCCTGACGACCATTCTGTGGATCGCCGCGCTCGGCGGTCAGGCCGAGGCGCCCGCGGGCTTCATCCTCGCGGTCACGCTGTGGCTGTGGTTCACGGTGCTGTTCGCGAACTTCGCGGAGGCGCTCGCCGAAGGCCGCTCGAAAGCGCAGGCCGCGTCGCTGCGCAGCGCGAAGAGAGACGTGATGGCGAAGAAGCTCAACGAGCCGCATCCGAAGTCGCCGATCCGCATCACGACCGCGACCGATCTGCGCCGTGGCGACGTCGTGCTGGTCGAGACCGGCGACGTGATCCCGGCCGACGGCGAAGTGATCGACGGCGTCGCTTCGGTCGACGAATCGGCGATCACCGGTGAATCGGCGCCGGTGATCCGCGAGTCGGGCGGCGACTTTTCGTCGGTGACGGGCGGCACGCGGGTGCTGTCGGACTGGATCGTCGTGCGCGTCACAGCGAATCCGGGCGAGGCGTTCCTCGACCGCATGATCGCGATGGTCGAAGGCGCGAAGCGTCAGAAGACGCCGAACGAAATCGCGCTCACCATCCTGCTCGTCGCGCTGACCATCGTGATGCTGCTCGCCACCGCGACGCTGCTGCCGTTCTCGATGTTCTCCGTCGAAGCCGCGAAAGCGGGCCACGTGGTGACGATCACCGCGCTCGCCGCGCTGCTCGTGTGTCTGATCCCGACGACGATCGGCGGCCTGTTGTCGGCGATCGGCGTGGCCGGGATGAGCCGCATGATGCAGGCGAACGTGATCGCGACCTCGGGCCGTGCCGTCGAAGCGGCCGGCGACGTCGACGTGCTGCTGCTCGACAAGACCGGCACGATCACGCTCGGCAACCGCCAGGCGTCGCAGTTTCTGCCGGCGCCAGGTCTGACCGAAGAGGCGCTTGCCGATGCCGCGCAGCTGTCGTCGCTCGCCGACGAAACGCCGGAAGGCCGCAGCATCGTCGTGCTCGCGAAGCAGCGCTTCAATATCCGTCAGCGCGATATGGCCTCGCTGCATGCGGTGTTTCTCGCGTTCACGGCGCAGACCCGCATGAGCGGCGTCGATCTGTCTCCGCAAGGGACTCCCTACGGGACTCATGGCCGTGAAATCCGCAAGGGCGCGGCCGATGCGGTCAAGCACTACGTCGAAGCGAACGGCGGCCGTTTCCCGAATGAAGTCAGCAACGCGGTCGCCGATGTCGCGCGACGCGGCAGCACACCGCTGGTGGTCGCCGAGAAAGGCGAGCAGGGCGCGCGCGTGCTCGGCGTGATCGAGTTGAAGGACGTCGTGAAGGGCGGCATCAAGGAGCGCTTCGCCGAGCTGCGCAAGATGGGCATCAAGACCGTGATGGTGACGGGCGACAACCGCCTGACCGCCGCCGCGATCGCGGCCGAAGCGGGCGTCGACGACTTCCTTGCCGAGGCGACACCCGAAACGAAGCTCGCGACGATTCGCGCGCATCAGGCCGAAGGGCGTCTGGTCGCGATGACCGGCGACGGCACCAACGACGCGCCCGCGCTCGCGCAGGCCGACGTCGCGGTCGCGATGAACACCGGCACGCAGGCGGCAAAAGAGGCCGGCAATATGGTCGACCTCGATTCGAATCCGACCAAGCTGATCGAGATCGTCGAAATCGGCAAGCAGATGTTGATGACGCGCGGGTCGTTGACCACGTTCTCGATCGCCAACGACGTCGCCAAGTACTTCGCGATCATCCCGGCCGCGTTCGCGTCGACGTATCCGGCGTTGAACGCGCTGAACGTGATGCATCTCGCGACGCCGACCTCGGCAATCATGTCGGCGGTGATCTTCAACGCGCTGATCATCGTGCTGCTGATTCCGCTGGCGCTGAAGGGCGTGCGCTATCGCGCGCTAGGCGCCGCGATCCTGCTGCGCCGCAATCTGCTGATCTATGGCCTTGGCGGGATCATCGTGCCGTTCATCGGCATCAAGCTGATCGATATGGTGCTCGCCGCGTTCGGCTGGGTTTGAGCGCGCAGCGCGTCATTACGCCACAACCAGAAGTGATGAAAAGGGAAAGAGACCCATCATGAAAAATCTGTTCCGTCCGCTGATCGTGATCTTCGCGGTGCTGACCGCGATCACAGGACTCGCCTATCCCGCCGTGATGACCGCGTTCGGCCAGGCGGCGTTCCACGAACAGGCCAACGGCAGCCTCATCGAGCAGAACGGCAAGGTGGTCGGCTCACAGCTGATCGGCCAGCAGTTCGACGCGCCCCAGTACTTCTGGGGCCGGCTGTCGGCGACGAGCCCGATGCCGTACAACCCGCAGAACTCGGGGGGCTCGAACCTCGGGCCGACCAACCCCGCGCTGCTCGACGAGATCAAGGGCCGTCTCGCCGCGCTGAAGGCGGCGGGCACCGACATGTCGAAGCCGGTGCCGGTCGATCTGGTCACGTCGTCGGGCAGCGGGCTCGATCCGGAGATCAGTCCGGCCGCGGCCGCGTATCAGCTCGAGCGGGTCGCGCAGGCCCGTCATCTCGCGCCGAACGACGTGCAGGCGCTCGTCGAGCGCTACACGACGGGGCGCCAGTTCGGCGTGCTCGGCGAGCCGCGCGTGAATGTGCTGAAGCTCAATCTCGCGCTCGATGAAATGAAGCGCGGCTGACACTGAACGCAGCGACGACGCACCAGCCGCAATTGCGGTTCATCGCTGAAACAGCGGCGTTTCGCGTGGCGCCGCGCCGCCATTTGCGGGCCGGCGCGAGCCGTGCCACCATGCAGACACCGCCGCTCGCACGACTATGACAACCACTGAGCATGAACCGCCCCGATCCTGACGAACTGCTCGACAAGCTGCAGCGCGACGAAGAAAAACGCCAGCGCGGCCGGCTGAAGGTTTTCTTCGGCGCGTCGGCCGGCGTCGGCAAGACCTATGCGATGCTGCAGGCCGCGAGCCGCCGCCAGCAAGAAGGGGTCGACGTGCTGGTCGGCATCGCCGAAACGCACGGGCGCAGCGAAACCGCCGCGTTGCTCGCGGGGCTCGACGTGCTGCCGCTCGCGCAGATCGAGTATCGCGGCCGCAAGCTCGGCGAGTTCGATCTCGACGCCGCGCTCGCGCGCAAGCCGCAACTGATCCTCGTCGACGAACTCGCGCATTCGAACGTGCAGGGCGCGCGTCATCTGAAGCGCTGGCAGGACGTCTACGAACTGCTCGACGCGGGCATCGACGTTTATACGACCGTCAACGTGCAGCACCTGGAGAGCCTGAACGACGTGGTCGGCCAGATCACCGGCATCCGGGTGTGGGAGACCGTGCCCGATCGCGTGTTCGATCATGCCGACGAAGTCACGCTCGTCGATCTGCCGGCCGAGGAACTGCTCGACCGCATGCGCGACGGCAAGGTCTACATGGCGCAGCAGGCCGAGCGCGCGGTGCGCAACTTCTTTCGCAAGGGCAACCTGATCGCGCTGCGCGAACTCGCGCTGCGCCGCACCGCCGATCGGGTCGACGCGCAGATGCGCGAGTACCGCGCCGATCGGTCGATCCAGCGTATCTGGCAGGCGCGCGAGCGGCTGCTGGTGTGTGTCGGTCCTGGTCCGGAAGCGCCGGCGCTGGTGCGCTCGGCGGCGCGCCTCGCCGCGAGCCTGAAGGCCGACTGGCTCGCGGTCTATGTCGAAACGCCCGCGTTGCAGCGCCTGCCCGACGCCCGACGCGAACGCACGCTGAACGCGCTGAAGCTCGCCGCCGAACTCGGCGCCGAAACCGCGACGCTCGCCGCCACCGATGCGCTCGACGCGTTGATCGGTTACGCGCAGGCGCGCAACGTATCGAAGCTGGTGGCGGGCGCATCGTCGCGCACGGGCGCGAGCCGCTGGCTGCGCCGGCCGCTGGGCGAGCGCATCGCCGAGAAGAGCGGCGATCTCGATCTCACGCTGATTCGCCTGTCGTCGGAGCGCGACGGCGGCGAGCAGCGGCGGCTGTTGAACACGACCGCGAACGCGTGGCGCGAGGCGTTGAGCGCGGCCCGCGAGCGTCGCTCGCCGCCGCGCGCGTACGCGTTCGCGCTCGCGATCGGCGCGGCGATCACGTTGCTGACGAGCCAGTTGATCGTCCGCATCGATCTGACCAACCTCGTGATGCTGTATCTGCTCGGCGTGATCTTCACCGCGGTGAAGCTCGGGCGCGGGCCCGGTGTCGTGCTGTCGTTCGCGAGCGTCGCCGCGTTCGATTTCTTCTTCGTGCCGCCGCGCATGTCGCTGTCGGTCTCCGACACGCAATACCTGCTGACGTTCTTCGGCATGCTGCTGACCTCGCTCGTGATCAGCCATCTGACTTCGAGCCTGCGCCACGAGGCGAGCGTCGCGCGACGCCGCGAGCAGCGCACCGGCGCGATGTACGAGATGGCGCGCGAGCTCGCCGCGGCGCTCGCGACCGAGCAGATCGTCGGCATCGGCACCCGGCACGTGAGCGAGGTGTTCGGCGCGCGTGTGGCGATCCTGCTGCCCGACAGCGCCGACCAGATCAAACAGAAGATCGAGGACCCCGACGCGGCGATCACGCTCGAAGGCGACGCGCTCGATCTCGACGTCGGCCAGTGGGTCTACGATCAGCAGAAGCCGGCCGGCCACGGCACCGATACGCTGCCGGCTGCCGCGGCGCTGTATCTGCCGCTGAAGGCGCCGATGCGCACGCGCGGCGTGCTCGCGGTGGTCGTGCGTGACGAGCGCGAGCTGACCGTGCCCGAACAGCGCCGCATGCTCGATGCGTTCGCCGCGCAGATCGCGCTCGCGCTCGAACGGGTGCACTACGTCGATATCGCGCGCGATGCGCTCGTCAACATGGAGTCGGAGCGGCTGCGCAATTCGCTGCTGTCGGCGATTTCGCACGATCTGCGCACGCCGCTGACGACGATCGTCGGGTTTTCGTCGATGCTCGCGCAGGGGCGGCAGGCGGGACAGGGGCGGACAGAAGGCGAGGTGAATGCTTCTTTGCGGACCGACGCGCAATCCGCCGCGCGGCGTGACGACGAACTCGTCGACGCAATCCACGAAGAAGCGCTGCGCATGACCGGCATCGTCACGAATCTGCTCGACATGGCGCGCTTGCAGGCCGGCAGCCTGCAACTGAACCAGCAATGGACGCTGCTCGAGGAGACCGTCGGCGCCGCGCTGCGCGCGTGCAAGCGAGTGCTCGCGGATCATCCGGTGCGGGTTACGCTGCCCGCCGATCTGCCGCTGCTGCATCTCGACGCGGTGTTGATGGAGCGCTTGTTCTCGAACCTGTTCGAGAACGCGGCCAAATACACGGCGTCCGGCACGCCGCTCGCGATCGGCGCGCAGCAGATCGACGCGGACGGCACGCCGTTCGTGCGCATCACGATCGACGACAACGGCCCCGGCCTGCCCGCCGGCATGGAAGCGCGCGTGTTCGAGAAGTTCACGCGCGGCGAGAAGGAGTCGGCGAAACCAGGCATCGGCCTTGGGCTCGCGATCTGCCGCGCGATCGTCGAGGCGCACGGCGGTACAATCGGCGCGCTCAACCGGCTGGCCGCGGATGGCCACGTCGAGGGCGCGCGCTTCTGGTTCACGCTGCCGGTCAAGACGCCGCCCGACGCACCCGAGACGTTTGATACGCTCGAAGACGAAGGCGCAGCCACCGACACCGACACCGCCGCCGACCTCAACCCGCTTACCCGCCCCGCCCATGAGTGACCTGAGCATCACCGTCGTTCTGATCGAAGACGAGAAGCAGATTCGCCGCTTCGTGCGCACGGCGCTCGAAGGCGAGGGCATCGCCGTGTACGACGCCGAGACCGGCAAGCAGGGGCTCGTCGAAGCGGCGACGCGCAAGCCCGATCTGGTGATCGTCGATCTGGGCCTGCCCGACACCGACGGCCTCGACGTGATCCGCGAGCTGCGCGGCTGGAGCGAGCTGCCGGTGATCGTGCTGTCGGCGCGTACCCAGGAAAGCGAAAAGGTCGCCGCGCTCGACGCCGGCGCCGACGATTACCTGACCAAGCCGTTCGGCGTGTCCGAGTTGCTTGCGCGGATCCGCGCGCATCTGCGGCGGCGCAATCACGGCGGCGCGAACGAATCGCCGCAGGTGCGCTTCGGTGCGGTCACCGTCGACCTCGCGCTGCGCCAGGTTACGCGCGACGGCGCCGCGGTCCATCTGACGCCCATCGAATACCGGCTGCTCGCGACGCTCGTGCGCCATGCGGGCCGCGTGCTCACGCACCGGCAGTTGCTGCGCGACGTGTGGGGGCCGTCGCACGTCGAGAGTCACCACTATCTGCGCATCTACATGGCGCATCTGCGCGGCAAGCTCGAGCGCGATCCGGCGCAGCCGGAGCATATCGTCACGGAGACGGGCGTCGGGTACCGGCTGGTGGGTGCGGTGTGAGTTCGTCCGCGATGCCGCTTCGTTATAATCTCCCGACGTAAGGACGACCTTGCGCCTGCATCAATCATCGGGGACGGCCCCATTTTTCATGGAGCTGTGTCGATGTCCTGGTTTCTTCTCCTGATTGCCGGTCTGCTCGAAGTCGCGTGGGCGGCCGGTCTCAAAACTTCCGAAGGTTTCACCCGCTTGTGGCCGTCCCTCTTCACGGTCGTGACCGCGCTCGGCAGCTTCGTGCTGCTCGCGCTCGCGATGCGCCAGTTGCCGCTCGGCACAGCCTATGCTGTTTGGACAGGGATCGGCGCGGTCGGCGCGTTCATCTTCGGCGTCGTGATGATGGGCGAGGCGTTGACGGTCGCGCGCGTCGCCAGTGCGTCGCTGATCGTGATCGGCCTCGTCGGCCTGAAGCTGTCGTCGGGGCACTGACCGGGCGGCCACCTCCGCTCGGGGCACGGCCGCCATTGCCTGCAAGCCACAGCGAAGGCTTCGCCGCTCGACGTTCTGCGAACTATCGTAGCTATAATGAGACAGAAACGACCTTGAGATTGCCCGCGGCCTAGCTGGCGCGGCCAGCTTGGCGAGCCTGATGGCTTCGGCGCGGAACGCCCGCTCGTTCCCGCCGCGGCGCCTGGCACGCACTGAACGCGTGGAGGCGGCCATGCTTGAATCACTTTCACTTGCAGCGGGCCTTTCATGGGGCAGCGGTCTGCGCCTCTATCTGACGGTCCTCCTGGCCGGCGTGTTCGAACGTCTTGGCCTGATTCACTTGCCGAACACATTGTCCGCGCTGTCATCGCCATGGGTGATCGGTGCGGCGGCCGTGCTGACGCTGGCCGAATTCCTCGCCGACAAGATCCCCGCGTTCGATTCGCTGTGGGATGCGATCCACACCTTCATCCGCATTCCGGCCGGCGCCGTGCTGGCCGCCGGCGCGCTCGGCCACGCCGATCCGACGCTGCTGAGCGTTGCCGCGCTCGCGGGCGGCACGCTCGCCGGCACCGCGCATCTCGCGAAGGCGGGCACGCGCGCGCTGATCAACCTGTCGCCGGAGCCGGTGTCGAACGTCGTCACGTCGACCGCCGAGGACGGCCTCGTGGTCGGCGGCGTACTGCTTGCGCTGTTCGTGCCGCTCGTGTTTCTGGTCTTGATGGTAGGCTTCCTGCTGCTCGCGGCGTGGGCATTGCCGCGATTGTGGCGTGGCGTGCAGGGCGGTTTTCGCGGCATGGCCACGCACATGGTGTCGCGATTTGCGAGGAGCAGGCACGATTGAGCGAAGCACTACCAGGATCCAAGGCGGGTTCAAGAACGCGCGCCGACACGAGACCGGCGCGGCGGCTTGGCGGCATCGATCTGTTGCGCCAGGCCATGCGGATGACGGCGCGCGACTGGCGCGCGGGCGAACTGACGATGTTGCTGCTCGCGCTCGTGCTGGCGGTCGCGGCGTTGTCGAGCGTCGGGTTTCTGGGCGATCGGCTGCATCAGGGGCTCGAGCGCGATGCGCGGCGCATGATCGCCGCCGACTTCATCGTGCGCGCCGATCATCCGGTCGATCCGCAATTCGCCGCCGAGGCGCACGCCCTGGGCCTGCGCACCGCCACCACGGCGATCTTTCCCAGCATGATCAATTCGACCGGCGCGCAGCCGGCGTCGCGGCTGGCCGCCGTCAAGGCGGTGTCGCCCGGCTATCCGTTGCGCGGCGCGCTGCGCATCGCGGCGGCGCCGGGTGCGGCCGATCATCCGGCGACGTCGATTCCGGCACCGGGCACCGTGTGGGTCGACCAGCAGCTGCTCGACGCGCTGAAGCTGAAGATCGGCGATGCGGTGAAGCTCGGCAATCGCAACTTCACGGTCGGCGCGCTGATCACGCGCGAGCTCGATCGCGGGTTTTCGTTCGTCAACTTTTCGCCGCGCCTGATGCTGAATGCCGCTGACGTACCGTCAACGGGCCTGATCACCTATGGCAGCCGCGTCACGTACCGGCTGCTGGTCGCCGGTTCAGACGACGCGGTCGCGCGCTTCGCGCAGTTTGCGCATGAGCACGTCGACGGCGGCAAGCTGCGCGGCGTCGCGCTCGAGTCGCTGCAGGACGGCCAGCCGCAGGTGCGTCAGACGCTCGATCGCGCGGGCCATTTTCTGACGCTCGTGTCGCTGTTGACCGCGCTGCTCGCGGCCGTCGCGATCGCGATGGCTGCGCACCGCTATATGCGCCGGCATCTCGACGGCTGCGCGGCGATGCGCTGTCTCGGCGTGAGCCAGGCCGCGCTGCGTGCGCTGTTCACGCTCGAATTCGTCGGGCTGGGCGTACTCGGCGGCGTGCTCGGCGTGGCGCTCGGTTATCTCGGGCATCTCGCGCTGCTGACGTGGCTCGGCGGCCTGATCGACGTGGTGCTGCCGCAGCCGACGCTGTGGCCCGCGCTCGAAGGCATCGCGGCCGGCCTCGTGCTGCTGCTCGGCTTCGCGCTGCCGCCGCTGTTGCCGCTCACGCGCGTGCCGCCGGTGCGCGTGCTGCGGCGTGAATGGGGCGAGGAGGGACGCACGGCGTGGGCCGCCTATGCGTTCGGCATCGTGCTGTTCGCGGGGCTGCTGATACTCGCCGCGGGGGAATTGAAGCTCGGGGGCATCGTCGCGGGCGGATTCGCCGGCGGGCTGCTGGTGTTCGCCGGCATCGCGCGGCTCGCGTTGTGGGGCGCGGCGCGCGTGGTGCGCAGCGAGCGCGTCAATGCGGGCATCGGCTGGCGCTATGCGCTGGCGTCGCTCGAGCGGCGCAGCAGTACCAGCGCGCTGCAGATCACCGCGCTCGGCATCGGCCTGATGTGCCTGCTGCTGATCGCGATGACGCGCAACGACCTCGTGCAGGGCTGGCGCAAATCGACCCCGCCCGATGCGCCCAACGAGTTCATCATCGACATCCAGCCCGATCAGCGCGACGCGGTCACGCAGTATCTGGACGCGCACGGCATCGCCGGCGCGGCGCTGTCGCCAATGGTGCGCGGGCGGCTCGTCGCGATCAACGGTAAGGCGGTCGATCCGGATTCGTTCAAGGGCGAGGATGCGCGGCGACTGGTCGACCGCGAGTTCAACCTGTCCTACACGACGCAACTGCCCGACGACAACCGGATCGCCGCGGGAACCTGGTTCGGCGAGACGACGAAGCCGCAGATCTCGATCGAGCAGGGTCTCGCGAAGCTGATCAACGTGAAGCCCGGCGACGTGCTGCGCTTCGACGTGACGGGGCTGACTGTCGAGGCGCCGGTGACGAGCGTGCGCAAGCTCGACTGGGGTTCTTTCAAGGTCAACTTCTTCGTGCTGATGCCGCCGGTTTCGTTGCAGGATTTTCCGGCGACGTTCATCACGAGCTTCCATCTGCCGGCGGACAAACAGTCGACGATCGATGGCCTGATCGCCGCGTATCCCAATCTGACCGCGATCGATACCGGCCCGATTCTTGCGCAGGTGCAGCGCGTGTTGCAGCAGGTGATCGGCGCGGTGCAATTCCTGTTCGCCTTCACGCTCGCGGCCGGCGTGCTGGTGCTATACGCGGCGCTCGCCGGCACGCGCGACGAGCGTATGCGAGAATCCGCGCTGCTGCGTGCGCTGGGCGCATCGCATCGTCAGGTGCGGGCGGTGCAGGTGGCCGAATTCGTCGCGGTCGGCGCGCTTGCCGGCCTGATGGCGGCGCTCGGCGCGCAGATCGTCGGCTCGATGCTGGCCACGCACGTGTTCGAGTTTTATCTGGACTTCGATCCGTGGCTGCTGCCGGTGGGCATTGCGGCCGGCATCGCGTGTGCCGGTGTCGGCGGGTGGCTGGGTTTGCGGCATGTGTTGGCGCGGCCGGCGCTGCAGTCGCTGCGCGACGCGTGAGTTTTCCTGGTGATGTCTTTTTGCTGTTGAGCAGGGTATGAGCGATTTGAACGACGAAGTGTCCTCGGACAAGCCGACGGCCTTCGAACTGGTGGGCGGCGAGTCGCGCGTGCGCGACCTGGTCGACCGGTTTTACGACCTGATGGATCTCGAGGCGGATTTCGCCGGGATTCGCGCGCTGCATCCGGCGTCGCTCGAGGGGTCGCGCGACAAGCTATTCTGGTTTTTGTGCGGCTGGCTCGGCGGTCCCGATCATTACATCGGCCGCTTTGGCCATCCCCGTCTGCGCGCGCGGCATCTGCCGTTCGCGATCGCGTCGAGCGAGCGTGACCAGTGGTTGAGGTGCATGGCATGGGCGATGGAGGATGTCGGCTTGCCGGAACCGCTGCGCGAGCGCCTGCTCGGCTCGTTCTTCGAAACCGCCGACTGGATGCGCAACCGCAATGGCTGACACGCCGCACCACGCCACCTCGGCACCGTACTCGGTCGAAGCCGACCATGCGGCGCTCGCGCCGCGGGCGCGCGAGGTTCTCGACTGCTGGTTCGGTGCGCCGGGCACGCCGCAGCGCGGCACGGAGCGCAAGTTCTGGTTCAAGCGCGATGACGCCGTCGATACGATGCTGCGCGAACGTTTCGGTAACCTGATCGATGCGGCGAACGCGGGTGAGCTCGACGCATGGCACAGCACGCCGTTGGGTGCGTTGGCGCTCGTCATCGTGCTGGACCAGTTTTCCCGCAACTGCCATCGCAATACGCCGCGCGCCTTCGCGACCGATGGCAAAGCGCTGCAAACCGCGCAACGGATCATCGCGAGCGGCGCCGATCGGCTGTTGCCGGACGTGCAGCATCGCGCGTTCGCGTATCTGCCGTTCGAGCACGATGAAACGCTCGCGAGCCAGCAGGAGTCGCTGCGTCTGTTCAAACAGCTTGCGGCGGAGCCGGGCGGTGACGGCTACTATCAGTACGCGCTGCGCCACGCGAAAGCGATTGAACGATTTGGCCGCTTTCCACATCGCAACGGGTTGCTCGGACGTGAATCGAGCGACGAGGAGATCGCGTTCCTGCGCGAGCCCGGTTCGTCGTTCTGACTCGACGCGGACGTGCGCGCGAGACACTCGGCCGGCGCGACGCGTTGCGCGGCTCTATTCGTCGCCGTGCAGCTTGCCCGCCATCGGCGTGCGCACGAAGACGCGCAACAGCTCATCCGAATCGCCCGGTCGCGCACCGGACCAGAACAGCCGCCATTCGCCGGCCGGCGGCCGCGCGTTGTCGCGGCGGCTTTCCTCGATCAGCCAGGTGCAGGCGGTCGTGCGCGGATCTTCGCTCGGCTGATGCACGATGCCCGTGTAGTAGAAGAGCATCGGCGCTTCGGATTCGCCGAGTCCGGAGCTTGCCATGCAGTCGCCGTCGTTCCATTCGATATCCATCTTAGCGCCGAGGTCCCGGAACACCGAGCGGTAGCTTTTCGCGTAGTCGAGCCACGGCAGCAACAGCGTGCTGACGAGCCCCCAGACGAGCATCGCGCCCGCGCACCAGCTGAGCGCGCCGCGCCATTTGCCCGCGTACTTGAACGACGGCAACAGCCACAGCCAGCCGATCGTCAGCAGCAGCGCGCCGACGATCAGCGCGGGCGAAATCGGCAGCACCCAGTCGAGCGGCAGCCAGCGGCCGAGCAGATGCAGCGACGCATGCGTGCTCGCGGGGGTCGTCATGATCGACCAGACGATCCACACGAGCGCGGCCGCGCTGCCGAACAGCACTCGGCTAGTCATATCCCAGCCGGTATGCAGGCGCGCCGGCAAACGTTCGACGCCCTGCATCGCGACCAGCGCGAGCGGCGCGATGAACGGCAGGATGTATAGCTCGCGAACCGTCGCCGAGCTTTGCAGCACCGCGAAACCGATACCCGCGAACAGCACCGGCAACGCGACGCGCGGATCGCGCCAGCGCCGCCATGCGCCACCGGCGAGCGCGGCCAGCGCGAGCGGTACGACCGGAAAGCCGACGCTCAGCACGGTGCGCAGTACGAACAGGTGGCTCTCGTTTTCGGAGCCGAGCTCGGCGACCGAAAAACCGAAGAAACGCCCGACGTTGTTGTCCCACAGCCACACCTTGAAGAGTGCCTCTGAACGCAGGTAGAAGCAGATCGGCCAGATCAGCGCGAACGGCGCGCAGACGAGCGCGGCGAGGCCGAGCGCGCCGGCGAAGCCGCGGCTGCGGCATGCGGGATAGAGCAGCAGCGCCGCGCAGGTGGTGGCGCCGAACACGAGCGGTACGAACAGCCCCTTGGCGAGCAGCGAGACGCCGACGCCCGCGCCGAACATCGTCGCGCCGCTGATGATCGCGTGACGCCGCCCGCGGGCATCGAGCGGTTCGGTGTACCGGGCGGCTTGCGAGTGCATCGGTAAATACGACGCGGCGCGCGGGTCGTCACGCAGATGCACGAGTACGAGTTCGAACAGTCCGCAAAAGCCGAGCGCGGCGCCGGCCATCAGCGCGACGTCGGTCATCATGTCGTGCACGTGCTTGACGACGACGAGCGTGCCGCCGAACAGCGCGAGCGTGCCGATCACGCGCAGGTCGAACCAGCTCGACGCAGCGACCGCGCGACGCGCGACCCGCGCGGTGTAATACACCGTCAGGCCCGCGAACAGCGCACTCGCGAGCCGTGCCGCATCGTGCAGCGGCAGATAGCGGCCGAACATCCACGCGAGGCCCGTGGCGACCCAATCGTAGATCGGCGGCTTTTCGACGAAGGGCTGGCCGGCATTGGTCGGCACGACGAGGTCGCCGGTATCGAGCATGTGCTGGACGATGCCGAATGTGTAGGTTTCGTCCTGCTTCCACGGTTCGTGGCCGAGAATGCCGGGGGCGAGCCACGCGCACAGGATCGCCAGCGCGACCAGCCACAGCAGCGGGCGGATCGCCGCGAGCGCGCGCCAACGCTGCAGGCCGCGCGTTGCGCGGTCGGCAGAAACGGCGGAGCCCGATGGATGGGCGGTGTCGGCGCTGTATACCGCTGCGGCCGAAGCCGCGGGGTCCCCGGCCGCCGGCTGGCTCTGCGCGCCGGCAAACGGGTGCGCGGTGCCGGCGGAAAGCGAAGCCTCGTGCGCGCCACCTGCTGGAGCGGCCGAGGTCGGGGCCGTCGCGTTGGCACTGTGCGCGCGCCAGCGCGTGGACTGCTTGTGTTGCATGGAAGTCTCTGGTCAGCGTACGCGGCGGCGTTGGCCTCGTACTTATGCTTTGCTTACGTCGCCTGCAGATGCATACGATCTGGTCAATTGTAGCGCCGCATTATTACTGAAGATTACACACGAACGAACGCGCGCGCATTCGATGCGCGACTGTGCCGGTTTCATGAGAAATCGACCAGGGTGCTGGGGAAAGAGGAGAGGGGGAGCGGGCTGGAAAGGCGCGGCCGTAGTGGACCGCGCCAAGTGTTTAAGGCTTGCGCCGCGTTGCGTGCGGCGTTCGCTCAGCGGCCGCCGGCGACGTCGAACAGCGCGCCCGTCACGTACGACGACGCGTCGCTGAGCAGCCACACGATGGCCTCGGCGACTTCGTCGGCGCGGCCGGGGCGGCCGAGCGGCGTAGTCGCGCCCAGTTGCGCGGCGCGCTCGGGTTTGCCGCCGCTCGCATGGATCTCGGTGTCGATCAGGCCCGGACGCACCGCGTTCACGCGCACGCCCTGCGGGCCGAGTTCTTTCGCGAGGCCGAGCGTCATCGTGTCGATTGCGCCTTTCGACCCCGCATAGTCGACGTATTCGTTCGGCGAACCGAGCCGCGCCGCCGCCGACGAAACATTGACGATCGCGCCGCCCGCGCCGCCGCGCTGGGTCGACATGCGCCGTGCCGCTTCGCGTGCGCACAGATAGGCGCCGAGCACGTTGACGTCGAACACGCGTTTCAGACGCGCGAAGTCCATATCGGCGAGCTGGCTCGACGGCGCGACGATGCCCGCGTTGTTGACGAGCGCATCGATGCGGCCGAAGGATTGCTGCAGCGTATCGAACATGCCGGTCACGTCGGCTTCGTTCGCGACATCGCCGGCGATCGGCACCGCGCGGCCGCCCGCGTGTTCGACCTCTGCGACCGTCTGCTGCGCGGCGGCGAGGTCACGCACGTAGTTCACGCCGACGCACCACCCGCGCGCGCCAAGCAGACGCGCGGTGGCACGGCCAATGCCGCGGCTGCCGCCGGTGATCAGAACAGCTTTCGTCATCGCAATCTCGTCGTTGGGGTGGTGCGTGCGCGGCGCGCTTCGCTCGGGTTCGGCGGACCCGCGATTCAGATCGCGTCGCTTTGGACCGCCGCCCATTTGTCGCGCGCGGGCGGCGCGTAGCGTTGCAGCTTGCCGATCAACGCGAGCGGATCGGCGTCGATCTGCAGCATGTCGAGATAGGTCTTGCGCATGAAGCCTTCGTCGACCGTGTGCTGAAGCAGGTCGATCAGCGGCGCGTAGAAGCCGTCGGTGTTCAGGAGTGCAACCGGTTTGCCGTGGTAGCCGAGCTGCGCCCACGTGAAGACCTCGAACAGCTCCTCGAGCGTGCCCGCGCCGCCGGGCATCGCGACGAACGCGTCGGACAGCTCGGCCATCATCTTCTTGCGATGATGCATGTCGGGCACCACGTGCAGTTCGGTCAGGCCGTTATGCCCCACTTCCTTGCTGACGAGCAGCTCGGGAATCACGCCGATCGCGCGGCCGCCTTCGGCCATCACGGTATCGGCGATCACGCCCATCAGCCCCACCTTGCCGCCGCCATAGACGAGCGCGAGATCGGCCTCGACCAGCGCACGGCCGAACGCGCGCGCCGCCTGCGCATACAACGGTTTGGCTCCCATCGAGGAGCCGCAATAGACACACATCGACTTCATGCTCAACTGTCCTTCGATTCGTTGCGAGGCGCGGCGCCTTCACGCGGCGGCAGGTAGTCGTAGAACTCGCGCTTGGGCAGCGTGCCCGATACGAGGTCGTCGAACAGCTGCCGCGAGCGGCCGCGCAGGTAGGGCGCCATCAGCGAGACGATCTGCACGCTGACCTGATGCAGCTCTTCGCGGATCGCTTCCTGCTCGTTGTATTTGCGCGGATTCATCACGAACTGATATGACAGCCAGTACGTGCCGATCACGCCGACGTTGGTCGCGATCACCTGCATTTCCTGCGGCGTCGCGACCATTTCGCCGTCGGCGACGAGCTGTTCGCAGAACTGGCTCGCGAAGCGCACCTTATGGCTGATGATCTGCTTGAAGTGCGTCTCGAGCGTGCGGTTGCGCGCGAGCAGGTCGTTCAGGTCGCGGTACAGGAAGCGGTAGCGCCACGTGAAATCGACCATGTACTGCAGATACGACCACATCTCGTCGATGGTCGCGCGATGGTCGTCGGGGAAACGCAGACGCTTCTCGATCTCCTGCTCGAACTGGCTGAAGATGCTGTTGATGATGTCGTCTTTGTTGCGGAAGTGGTAGTACAGGTTGCCTGGGCTGATTTCCATTTCCTCGGCGATCGTCGTCGTCGTGACGTTCGGCTCGCCGATTTCGTTGAACAGCTTCAACGACAGTTCGAGAATCCGTTCGCGCGTGCGGCGGGGAGGTTTGGCTTCCATGTCGTCCGGCCCTGGTTATGCCGGGCTGGGCGCGTGGCGGCGTGCCGCTGCTGCGTGTTCCACCCGGATGCGGTTGGTATATTGAGCTCTCCCGAACCCGCCGACACGCGGCGGGCCCCCCGAAAGGGCAGGATGAGGCGAGGCGCGGATCCGTTTGCGCGAGCGCTTTCCTGTGAGACTGTTAAACGATTATAAACCGAGCGTTCTAATACCCAACCGCCTGCGCGGATTTTCATCCTGGGGGGCGTGGCGAAGCGTGCGCTTCAACCCGCATCGAACCTCAAAGCCACGCGCGAACCCAGCCGACGACCAGCGGCCCGACGATGACTCCCCACGTCATCACACACATGCCGAGCGCGACCATCACGGCCGCACTGCCGAGATCCTTCGCGCGGCGCGACAACTCGTGACGTTCGAGCGAGATCCGGTCGATTGCCGCTTCGACGCTCGAGTTGAGCAGCTCGACGATCAGCACGAGCAGCACCGAGCCGAGCAGCAACACGCGCGACACGGGATCGACCGGCACCACGAGGCCGCACGGAATCAGGATCGCGGCCAACGTGAGTTCCTGACGAAACGCGCTTTCCTCGCGAATCGCAACGCGAAAACCGGCCAGCGAGTTTTTCATCGCGTGCCATGCGCGCGTGAGGCCGCGGTTGCCTTTGTAGGGGTTGAAGGGCAGCGGGGCGAGCGGGTCGTCGGGGCTGAGCGGTTCGTTGGGGGCGTCGTGGCTCGAGTCGCGAGTCGTGTCGTGGGTGGCGTCAGGTTGCACGCCACCCGCGACGCTGGCGCCGCCGGTCATGGTCCTCGCGCCGTTCACCCGATGCACGGTATCCGCATGCCCGGTCATAACCGGCTCGCGTACGTCGTCGAACGGTTCGATGCTGGTGGTGTCGCGGGTGGACTCGACGGCGCGCAGTGCGCCGTTCGACGCGCCTTCGGCGCTGGATCGACTGCTTCGCATGGATGGCTCCGCGCGCCGCATCACGCAGCGGCGCTTTCCTCACGATACGCCGTCTCGCGCAGCGGCTTCAGATGCGCGGCGAATTGTGCGGACGCCGCTGCCCACGAGAAGCGCTCGGCCCATGCGCGCGCATGCAACCGATCGATCTTCAGTGCCTCCAGACACGCTTCGCGCAGATCCTCGTGCATTGCACCGGCGCCGCCGTCGCCGAGCACGTCGATCGGGCCGGTGACCGGATATGCGGCCACCGGCGTGCCGCATGCGAGCGCTTCGAGCAGCACGAGTCCGAACGTGTCGGTGCGGCTCGGAAACACGAAGACGTCGGCGGCCGCGTAGACCTTCGCGAGTTCGGCCTGCGACAGCACGCCCAGATAGTTGACCTGCGGATAGCGCGACTTCAGTTCGGCGAGCGCCGGACCTTCGCCCGCGACCCACTTCGAGCCGGGCAGGTCGAGCTGCAAGAATGCCTCGACGTTCTTCTCGACCGCCACGCGTCCCACGTACAGGAAGATCGGCCGCGCGGTGTTGAGCACCTTCGAGTCCATCGGACGGAAGATTTCGAGATCGACGCCGCGCGTCCACAGCACGACGTTCGTGAAGCCGAACTTCTCGAGGTCCTGCTTGACGACGGGGGTCGGCGCCATTACCGCGAGCGACGGCTTGTGGAACCAGTGCAGAAACCTGTAGGTCGCCGCGAGCGGGATGCGAAAGCGCGCCTGCACGTACTCGGGAAAGCGCGTGTGATACGCGGTCGTGAACGGCAGCTTGTGTTCGAGCGCATACGCGCGCGCGGCCATGCCCAGCGGACCTTCGGTCGCGATGTGCAACGCGTCGGGCGCGAAACGGTCGATGCGCTCGCGCAGCCGGCGGCGCGGCAGCAACGACAGGCGTATCTCCGGGTAAGTCGGGCACGGGATGGTGCGGAATTCGAGCGGCGTCAGCAGATCGACCTGATGGCCGAGCGCGGTGAGTTCGCGCCGGGTGTTCTTCAGCGTGCGTACGACACCGTTGACCTGCGGCTCCCATGCGTCGGTGACGATCATGATCTTCATCGCGTTGTTCATCGCTGCGGGCCCTTTGGAAGTGGAGAGTGGAAGTGCTCAGGCAGTGGCGCGGGCTTTTTGCGTGCCCGCCTGGGGCGCGCGCAGCGCAGTCCAGAAGATCACCTTGAGCTCGCCTTCATAAGTCTCGACGAGCGCCGACAGACTCTCGACCCAATCGCCATCGTTGCAATAGAGCACGCCATCGATCTCGCGCATCTCGGCCTTGTGGATGTGGCCGCAGACGACGCCGTCGCAGCCGCGGCGACGCGCTTCGTCGGTCATTACGCGTTCGAACGACGAGATGAAGTTGACCGCGTTCTTGACCTGATGCTTCAGGTATTGCGACAGCGACCAGTACGGAAATCCGAGCTTGCTGCGAATGCGGTTGAACCAGCGGTTCAGCACGAGGATCATCGTGTACAGCGTGTCGCCGAGATAGGCGAGCCATTTCGCGTGCTGGATCACGCCGTCGAACAGATCGCCGTGCACGATCCACAGCCGCTTGCCGGCGAGCGTCGTGTGGAACGCTTCGCCGCGTACGTGGATGTCGCCGAACGCGAGGTCGCAGAACTGGCGCGCGGCTTCGTCGTGATTGCCGGGCACGTAGATGACCTGAGTGCCTTTGCGCGCTTTGCGCAGCACTTTCTGCACGACGTCGTTGTGCGCCTGCGGCCAGTACCAGCCTTTCTTCAACTGCCAGCCGTCGATGATGTCGCCGACGAGGTACAGGTACTCCGATTCGTTGTGGCGCAGGAAGTCGAGCAGATATCCCGCCTGGCAGCCGCTCGAGCCGAGATGGATATCCGAGAGCCAGATCGTACGATAGCGATGCGGATCGTCGTGGCCGTCATCGGGATGATCGGCGTGGGCATCGAGTGATGGCGTCGCGGGCAGCGGCAGGCCGTGTTGAGTAGAACCCGGAGCGGGCCGGAACGCGACGGGGTCGACGCTCGGTCCGGTTTGACGAAACAGGGAAGTCGCGGACGTATTGGGGTCCATGGCTCACGCGTCGAGTGGCGGTGCCCGTATTGGGCCGGGTGCGCGTGACTGCGACGTGACAGTCATGAGAAGTTCTTATTACGGAGGGGCCTTGGCGGGGCCTGTTTTTTCGTTGTTCTGGCTTGGTTGGCCTCTCCTTGTTGTCTTATCGGTCTATTAGCGTTGCCCCTGTGCGGGGCGGCACCTACTTTCTTTGCAGCAGCAAAGAAAGTAGGCAAAGAAGACAGCTCAAACCGCCAACTCTTAAGCGGGTCCCCTGGCTTGGAAGGGGTAGTGGTGCATCTGGAATCCGGGCCCCCGTACATTCCCCGTTCGTGACAAAGCCGTCATCCCTCCCGCTCCGCACTGCGTGCGTCGTGGACGGGTCTGCCTGGGAAACCAACGGCTTTGCCCGCGCAGCGGGGACCCTCGGCTGCGCCTCGGCGACGCGCCGAAACAACCAGTGGTTTTTGAGCGGGGATTCGGCGCGCGTAGCGCCGCCGGAAGAATGACAGCCTTGTCACAAGCGCGGAATGTGCGGGAGCACGGATTCCAGATGCACCACTACCTCATGCAGACCGAGGGACCCGCTTAAGAGTTGGCGGTTTTAGCTGTCTTCTTTGCCTACTTTCTTTGCTGCTGCAAAGAAAGTAGGTGCCGCCCCGCACAGGGGCAACGCCAATAGACCGATAAGTCAGCAAGGAAAGGCCAACACCGCACGAACAAAGGCAAAAAAGGCCTCACCCCGCCCAAGCAGAGCAACGCATTCGGCCCATCGCCCACGCGCGCTAGCGCCCCACCGCTACCACCCGCGTCCCCGCGAGCCGATCATGCAAAAACTGCCGCTGCGGATCAAAACGCCCACTCGCGGCCCACACCACGAACCAGACGCCCGCAATAACAAGCGTCTGCGGCACACGCAACCCAAGCAGTGGATGCAACGCCAGCGGCGGCAAAAACCACAACCAGGCGAACACATACCGCGCAATCGCCCGCCCAACCGAAACCGGCGCGCCATCAGCGCCAACAACCCGTAATCGCCAGGTTTTCATCGGCAGCGTCTGGCCGCCGTGCGTCCAGAACCAGACGAAGTACACGCCAACCACGAGGCCGATCCAGCCGGCGAGCAGGTTGTGATGCGCGAGCCCGTTACGCTGCTGCGTCAGCGTGCTGAACAGATAGCCGGCGAGAAACACGACGCCGAACAGAATGACCGCTTCGTAGAGCAGTGCCGCGAGCCGTCGCCGGACGGTGGGCGCCGTGCCGCCGGGTGCAGCGGCAGGCAGGGTGGGGGTGGCGAGCGGCTGGGACACGTAATGGGTTCGGGGTCGGAATCAGGAACCGTGGAAGATTGCCGGCGCTTCGGCAGGCGACACGGGCACCGGCGTCGCCGGTACGAAGCTGCCCGCCGCCGGAATCGCAGGCGTTGCCGGCAGCGAGGCCGCGGCCGGCGCGGAGGCAGCCGGCGCGGCGCTCGCCGCCGCGGCAGCACTGGCGCCGTGCTCGCGCGCATTCACGAACCGGTCGATGCCCTTGATCTCGTTGCGAGCCGATGGCGGCGCGCTGACGACGCTGGGGCGACGCTTGCGTTCGCTCGCGGCGAGCCGCTCCTTCGTTTCTTCGGGCAGCTGTTGGTACGCTTTCCACGCGTTCTGGCGCGCCTCGCGCGGCAACTCCTTCGAAACCTGGTAGTTTTCGCGCGCGACGCGGCGCTGATCGGGCGTCATGCGCACCCATTCACTCATGCGCTCATGCAGACGCTTTTGCGCATCCGGCGACATCTTTGCGTATCGCGACGCAATCTTGATCCACTTTCGCTTGCGTTCGTCGCTAAACGAATCCCATTGCGATGCGAATGGGGCCAGCGCGGCGTGGTCGGCGGCGCTCAGGCGTGACCACGCGAGGGGGCTATTGCTGCCCGGCAGGCCGGGCAATTCGACGGAAAGTGCGGGGGCGGGCGCGGCGACGTTGACGCCGGGCGACGGATTGCCCGCCGACGATGGGCTCGGGTGAAAGCGCGGATAGGTCGCGACAAACGACACCAGGGCCGCGATCGTGCATCCGAAAACAACGGCCAGGCCGCGCTTGTAACTCACCCGAGGAATCTCCCGCTCAGTGGGCGCGTGAAAGATACGCGTTGAAGCCGTGGTCGAGATAGGCATTGAGCGGTAGGTCGTCGCTTAGCATGGCGGCATCGATATCGGCAAGTTCGGCGGTCCGCTGGTGATCTTCCCAGTACGCGATGCCGATCAGGCTCACGACCAGCGCGGCCAGCGGCCACGCGAGCGCGAAGCGGCGCAGCGGCCAGCGGCGGCGCGGCTCGAAGCCTCCCTGCGGTAGCCCCGCCATCCCGGCCGGCATGGCGGCGAACGCAGGCACGAACACCGGCGCGCTGACGGCTTCGGGCTTTTTGCGCGCCAACGCGGCACGACGCGCGGCAGCGAGCCGGTCGACGGTGGCGGGAGGGAGGCTGGCGGTGTTTTCGTCAAGCGCGCGGCGCAGTTGACGCGCAAACTCGAGTTCTGTGTTTTCAAGGGAGCTCATAGCGTGATTCCTTTCGCCTTGAGCGCTTGCGCCAGCGTGTGAGTGGCCCGGGAGCAGTGCGTTTTCACGCTGCCTTCGGAGCAGCCCATTGCGGCGGCAGTCTCGGCGACATCCATATCTTCCCAATAACGCATGAGAAACGCCTCCCGTTGACGTGCCGGTAATTTCTGGATCTCGTTGTCGATCGACTGCAGGACCTGCTCTCGTTCGAGCTTCTGTTCGTTGCTCTCGGCGCCAGCCGAACCCGCCTCGGCCTCGAAGGTTTCCAGCGGATCGAACTCGTCATCGTCGGCATTGCCGAGCGACGAGAATAGACTAACCCAGGTGTTGCGTACTTTGGCACGGCGGAAATAGTCGTGCGTCGCATTCTGCAGAATACGCTGAAACAGCAGCGGCAGCTCGGCCGCCGGACGGTCGCCGTATTTCTCGGCGAGCTTGATCATCGCGTCTTGCACGATGTCGAGGGACGCATCGTCGTCCCGCACGGCGTAGACCGTCTGCTTGAATGCGCGCCTTTCGACGCCCGCCAGAAAATTGGCGAGTTCCTTGTCTGATGCCATCCGGTTGGGGTCGGCGCAGCAAGCGTGCGCGTAATCGGTCGAAAAATGTCGTAAAACTCGCGGATGCTAACAAACTTTTGCTCCGATAGGGGTGAAACCTGCTCAAGCTTGCATTTGCATGACGGTCGACATTCCGTCCGATCGCGCGCTCCTACGCACGAGCCAATGGCAATATTTTCTTGACCGCGAGCGCGCCAGAAGCTATCGTCGCTGGTTCGCAACATAAGTGAGTTGTCTCAATTGAGGTGTGGCCCAAGAAGCCCGCCTGCCAACTGGACGCGCCGCTTGAACCCGAGTCACGAGCCCGGCAGAGAGCACCCGATCAATTTTTTGCCGAAAATTCGAAAGGTGAATCAATGAATATGCCCAGCGCGGAATTCTCCACGTCGGATACGACCCCCCATCACGAAGCAGACTCTATCGGCGCCACCGTGCTCATGAAGGCACTGGCCGACGAAGACGTCGAGTTCATCTGGGGCTATCCCGGCGGCTCGGTACTCTACATTTACGACGAGCTGTACAAGCAGGACAAGTTCCAGCATGTGCTCGTGCGCCACGAGCAGGCCGCCGTGCATGCCGCGGACGCCTACGCGCGCTCCACCGGCAAGGTCGGCGTGTGTCTCGTGACCTCCGGCCCCGGCGTCACCAACGCGGTGACCGGCATCGCGACCGCCTATATGGATTCGATCCCGTTGGTCGTGATCAGCGGCCAGGTGCCGACTGCCGCGATCGGTCAGGATGCATTCCAGGAATGCGACACGGTCGGCATCACGCGTCCCTGCGTGAAGCACAACTTCCTCGTGAAGGACGTGCGCGATCTCGCCGCCACCGTCAAGAAAGCTTTCTACATCGCCCGTACCGGCCGTCCCGGCCCAGTGCTGATCGACATTCCGAAGGACGTGTCGAAGACGCCGTGCCAATACGAGCCGATCAAGAGCGTTTCGCTGCGCTCATACAACCCGGTCACGAAGGGCCACTCCGGTCAGATCCGCAAGGCGGTGTCGCTGCTGCTGTCGGCGAAGCGTCCGTATATCTACACCGGCGGCGGCATCGTGCTCGCGGATGCGTCGCGTGAATTGAACCAGTTCGCCGATCTGCTCGGCTATCCGGTCACCAATACGCTAATGGGTCTGGGCGGCTACCGCTCGAGCGACAAGAAATTCCTCGGCATGCTCGGCATGCACGGCACGTACGAAGCCAATATGGCGATGCAGCACTGCGACGTGCTGATCGCGATCGGCGCGCGCTTCGACGACCGCGTGATCGGCGATCCGAGCCACTTCGCGTCGCGGCCGCGCAAGATCATCCATATCGACATCGATCCCTCTTCCATTTCCAAGCGCGTCAAGGTCGACATTCCGATCGTCGGCGACGTGAAGGAAGTGCTGAAGGAACTGATCGAGCAGTTGCAGACGGCCGAGCATGGCCCCGACGCCGCGGCGCTCGCCGACTGGTGGAAGGACATCGAAGGCTGGCGCGCGAAAGATTGCCTGAAGTTCGACCGCAAGAGCGACATCATCAAGCCGCAGTACGTGGTCGAAAAGGCGTGGGAGCTGACCGACGGCAACGCGTTCGTGTGCTCCGACGTGGGCCAGCACCAGATGTGGGCCGCGCAGTTCTACAAGTTCAACAAGCCGCGTCGCTGGATCAATTCCGGTGGCCTCGGCACGATGGGCTTCGGCTTACCGGCCGCGATGGGCGTGAAGATGGCCCATCCGGACGACGACGTGCTGTGCATCACGGGCGAAGGCTCGATCCAGATGTGCATCCAGGAGCTGTCGACCTGCAAGCAGTACGACCTGCCGATCAAGATTATTTCGCTGAATAACCGCTATCTGGGCATGGTGCGCCAGTGGCAGCAGATCGAATACAGCAAACGCTATTCGCATTCGTACATGGATGCGCTGCCGGACTTCGTGAAGCTCGCCGAAGCGTACGGACACGTGGGCATGCGCATCGAGCGCACGGCCGATGTGGAACCGGCGCTGAAGGAAGCGCTGCGCCTGAAGGATCGCACGGTGTTTCTCGACTTCCAGACCGATCCGACCGAAAACGTCTGGCCGATGGTTCAGGCCGGCAAGGGCATCACCGAGATGCTCATGGGTTCGGAAGATCTTTAACGACGGGGCGTCTGGATAACTCCAGCGCCGGCTTCGTGATGCGCGCCTTCAAAAAAGGCGAGGGCAGACGAGGCGGCGCCGCTCCGCTCGCAGACATCGACACATCATCTGGAAGAAGCGAAACATGAGACACATCATTTCCGTCCTGCTGGAAAACGAACCAGGCGCGCTGTCGCGCGTGGTGGGTCTGTTCTCCGCACGCGGCTACAACATTGAAACCTTGACGGTGGCTCCGACCGAAGACCGTTCGCTGTCGCGCATGACCATCGTCTCCGTTGGCTCGGACGACGTGATCGAACAGATCACGAAGCATCTGAACCGCCTGATCGAGGTGGTGAAAGTGGTCGACCTTACCGAGGGCGCCCACATCGAACGCGAGCTGATGCTGATCAAGGTGAGGGCGGTCGGCAAGGAACGTGAGGAGATGAAGCGGATGGCGGACATTTTCCGCGGCCGCATCATCGACGTCACCGAAAAGACCTACACGATCGAATTGACGGGGGCGAGCGACAAGCTCGACGCCTTCATCGAGGGGCTCGATTCCACGGCGATTCTCGAGACGGTCCGCACGGGCAGCTCGGGCATCGGTCGCGGCGAGCGCATTCTGAAGGTCTGACGTCGCGTTTCGCAAGGCCGGGCAACGCGGTATCGCGCGGCTGGCAATAACAACATTCGCAGTACCTGAATTTCTCTGAATCATCGAATCTAGCCAAGGAACCGACATGAAAGTTTTCTACGACAAGGACGCCGATCTCTCCCTCATCAAGGGCAAGCAGGTCACCATCATCGGCTATGGCTCGCAAGGCCATGCGCACGCGCTGAACCTGAAGGAAAGCGGCGTGAACATCACGGTCGGTCTGCGCAAGGGCGGCGCATCGTGGAGCAAGGCTGAAAACGCCGGCCTGCAAGTCAAGGAAGTCGCGGAAGCGGTGAAGGGCGCGGACGTCGTCATGATGCTGCTGCCGGACGAGCAGATCGCCGACGTGTACGCGAAGGAAGTCCACGCGAACATCAAGCAGGGCGCAGCCCTCGCGTTCGCGCACGGCTTCAACGTTCACTACGGCCAGGTGATCCCGCGTGCCGACCTCGACGTCATCATGATCGCGCCGAAGGCGCCGGGCCACACGGTTCGCGGCACCTACTCCCAAGGTGGCGGCGTGCCGCACCTGATCGCGGTTGCGCAGGACAAGTCGGGCGCGGCGCGCGACATCGCGCTGTCGTACGCAGCGGCTAACGGCGGCGGCCGGGCCGGCATCATCGAAACGAACTTCCGCGAAGAAACCGAAACCGACCTGTTCGGCGAGCAGGCTGTGCTGTGCGGCGGTACCGTCGACCTGATCAAGGCCGGCTTCGAAACGCTGGTCGAAGCGGGTTACGCGCCGGAAATGGCGTACTTCGAGTGCCTGCACGAACTGAAGCTGATCGTCGACCTGATCTACGAAGGCGGCATCGCGAACATGAACTACTCGATCTCGAACAACGCCGAGTACGGCGAGTACGTGACGGGGCCGCGCATCGTGACCGCTGAAACGAAGAAGGCGATGAAGGCCGTGCTGACCGACATCCAGACCGGCGAATACGCGAAGAGCTTCATCATCGAGAACAAGGCTGGCGCACCGACGCTGCAATCGCGTCGCCGTCTGACCGCCGAGCACCAGATCGAGCAGGTTGGCTCGAAGCTGCGCGCGATGATGCCGTGGATCGCGAAGAACAAGCTCGTCGACCAGTCGAAGAACTAAGCGTCTCGATATAACGAGGTCCGGCGCGGTGCTTCGGCGCGGCGGCCGGAACAGTCAAAAAGCCGTCCAAGGGTGCTGAACCCTGGGCGGCTTTTGCTATCCTACGGTTTTACAAAAACACAGAAGCCATCCATGAATTACCCTCATCCGATCATCGCGCGAGAAGGCTGGCCGTTCATCGCCATCGCGGCCGTCGTTGCATTACTGGTTCACGCCTTCGGGGGGTTCGGCTTTGCGTGGCTCTTCTGGCTGATCCTGATCTTCATCGTGCAGTTTTTCCGCGACCCGGCGCGTCCGATTCCGACGCAGGCCAACGCGGTGCTGTGTCCTGCCGACGGTCGTATCGTCGCGGTAGAAACCGCGCATGATCCTTATGCGAATCGCGAAGCGCTGAAGATCAGCGTGTTCATGAACGTGTTCAACGTGCACTCGCAGCGCTCGCCCGTCGACGGTGCGATCTCGAAAGTCGAATACTTTCCTGGCGCCTATCTGAACGCGGCGGTCGATAAAGCCTCGCTCGAAAACGAGCGCAACGCGGTCGTGATCGAAATGGCCGGCGGCCAGACGGTCACGTCGGTGCAGATTGCCGGGCTGATCGCGCGGCGGATTCTTTGCTACGTCCGTGCAGGCGAGCCGCTGACCCGCGGCCAGCGTTACGGATTCATCCGCTTCGGTTCGCGCGTCGACGTGTATTTGCCGGTGGGCAGCCGTCCGCGCGTGTCGATCGGCGAGAAGGTGTCGGCGTCGTCCACGATCCTCGCCGAGCTGTAAAGCGGCATACAGGAGGTTGTCCGAATGGCCGCATTCAAACCGCGTCGACCCCGCAGCAGTGGACCGCTGCCGCGGCCGTTTCGTCGCAACAAGCCGCCGGTGGTCACGGAGTCGCCGGTCGCCGACAGCCGGCGCGCGCAGCGTCAGCAGTTCCTCAGAAAACGCGGCATCTACCTGCTGCCGAACGCATTCACCACGGCCGCGCTGTTCTGCGGCTTCTTCGCCGTCGTGCAGGCGATGAACGTGCGCTTCGAGATCGCGGCGATCGCGATCTTCGTCGCGATGGTGCTCGATGGCATGGACGGTCGCGTCGCGCGCATGACGCATACGCAAAGCGCGTTCGGCGAGCAGTTCGACAGCCTGTCGGACATGGTGTCGTTCGGTGTTGCTCCCGCGCTCGTGATGTACGAGTGGATCCTGAAGGACCTCGGCCGGTGGGGCTGGCTCGCGGCGTTCGTCTATTGTTCCGGCGCGGCGCTACGGCTCGCGCGTTTCAACACGAATATCGGCGTGGTCGACAAGCGTTTCTTCCAGGGCATGCCGAGCCCGGCCGCGGCGGCACTGATCGCCGGTTTCGTGTGGCTCGCCACCGACAACCGCGTGCCGCTGAAGCTCGTCTGGCTCCCGTGGGTCGCCTTCGTGCTGACCATCTACGCGGGCGTGACGATGGTGTCGAACGCGCCGTTCTATAGCGGCAAGGCGCTCGACGTACGGCATCGCGTGCCGTTCGGCGTGATCCTGCTGGTGGTGGTCGCCTTCGTGCTCGTGTCGTCCGATCCGCCGTTGATGCTGTTCGGTCTGTTCGTGCTGTACGGTCTGTCCGGCTACGTGTTCTGGGCGTATCAGGCGGTGCGCGGCCGGGCCAATCCGGCGCGTTCGATGTCGCACGACCGTTGAGGATTTGAACCGCGCTGCATCGCAGCGACGTACGAAAAACGGCAGCCTGCAGGCTGCCGTTTTTCGTTGGTTGGTGCCGTTACGCGGTCGCTTCGGACAGCGCCGCAGGCCGCCCCGGCGCGCATTGCGCGGTGGCTGGAATGCCGCTATAGTCGTCGGATCAGTGCGTGGGCGTGGCCGATTTTGCCGGGTCGGCGAGGCCGTTCGCTGCGCCGCGCCATCATGCTTCGTTCACGCCTTTATGCGTTTTTGCGTTCCGTCCGCACCGGCCGCGATCATCGTGATCGCCCTACCTTGCCAGCGGCGGCGCTCATCGTCCCATTCCAAAACCAAGTCCCACATCTGAACGACTCCCGAGGAGGCCCGACATGTCCGACAAACTGATCATTTTCGACACCACGCTGCGTGACGGCGAGCAATCGCCCGGCGCGTCGATGACGAAGGAAGAGAAGATCCGCATCGCCAGGCAACTCGAACGGATGAAAGTCGACGTGATCGAAGCGGGCTTCGCGGCCAGCTCGAACGGCGACTTCGACGCGATCCATACGATCGCCGGCCTCGTGAAGGACAGCACGATCTGCTCGCTTGCGCGCGCGAACGACAAGGACATACAGAAGGCCGCCGACGCACTGAAGCCGGCCGATCATTTCCGCATCCACACGTTCATCGCAACGTCGCCACTGCACATGGAGAAGAAGCTGCGGATGACGCCCGAGCAGGTATTCGAGCAGGCCAGGCTTGCGGTGCGTTTCGCGCGCAAGTTCACCGACGACGTCGAATTCTCGCCGGAAGACGGCAGCCGCTCGGATTTGGACTTCCTGTGCCGTGTGCTGGAAGCGGTGATCGCCGAAGGCGCGACCACGATCAACATCGCGGACACCGTCGGCTACGGCGTGCCGGAACTCTATGGCCAACTCGTGAAGACGCTGCGCGAGCGCATTCCCAACTCGCACAAGGCGGTGTTTTCCGTGCATTGCCACAATGACCTCGGCATGGCGGTCGCGAATTCGCTCGCCGGCGTGCAGATTGGCGGCGCGCGCCAGGTCGAATGCACGATCAACGGGCTCGGCGAGCGCGCGGGCAATACGTCGCTCGAAGAAATCGTAATGGCGGTGAAGACCCGCAAGGATTACTTCGGACTCGACGTCGGCCTCGACACGACTCAGATCGTGCCGGCCTCGAAGCTCGTGTCGCAGATCACTGGCTTCGTCGTGCAGCCGAACAAGGCCGTGGTCGGCGCGAACGCTTTCGCGCACGCGTCGGGCATCCATCAGGATGGCGTGCTGAAGGCGCGCGATACCTACGAAATCATGCGCGCGGAAGACGTGGGTTGGGCCGCGAACAAGATCGTGCTCGGCAAGCTGTCGGGCCGCAATGCGTTCAAACAGCGTCTGCAGGAGCTCGGTATCGCGCTCGACAGCGAAGCCGAACTGAACACCGCGTTCGCGCGCTTCAAGGAACTCGCCGATCGCAAGGCGGAGATCTTCGACGAAGACATCATCGCCATCGTCAACGAGGAATCGGCGGAAGCGCACGAGAAGGAGCACTACAAGTTTCTGTCGATGTCGCAGCATTCCGAAACCGGCGAGCAGCCGCACGCGAAGGTCGTGTTCTCGGTAGAGGGTAAAGAGATCACCGGCGAAGCGCGCGGCAACGGACCGGTCGACGCCACCCTCAACGCGATCGAAACGGAAGTGGGCAGCGGCTCCGAACTGCTGCTGTACTCGGTCAACGCGATCACGACCGGCACGCAGGCGCAGGGCGAAGTGACCGTGCGGTTGTCGAAGAGCGGGCGCATCGTCAACGGCACGGGCACTGATCCGGATATCGTCGCGGCATCCGCGAAGGCATATTTTTCGGCGCTCAACAAGCTGTATTCGAATGCGGACAAGGTGAATCCGCAGCGCTCGGAGTAACGCGAGCATGGCGCGCCGGTAGCGCGCGATCGCTTGTGTGGATCGGAGGAGAAGCCCCGTGGTGCTCGGCACACGGGGCTTTTTTCTGCCGTCATCGCGCAGCTGCGGCGGTGCGATATGACGAAACTACTCCGCCGTCGTGCGCCGCAGCGACCAGCCGCGCGTTGCGCGGGCCTGCTCGCGGACTTGAAATCTGACGTCGACGGTAATCCCACGGCGAGGCGCATCGGCGACGAACGCGTCCAGCAGTTCGCGCACGTCGTGATCGACGAAATCGGCGCGTGTCGCATCGACGATAACGGTGGCGCCATCCGGAATCTGCTGCAGATAGTGCTTGAGCGGCACCTTACCGAGAAACGACACGTCCTTGCGAAACGACAGCAGGTAGTGATCGCCATGCTGCGCGAGCACGATCGGGCCGCGCAGGTTTGCGTACAGCGCAAACAGCATGCTGCACAGGATGCCGAGCACGATACCGATCAGCAGATCGGTGACGAGCACACCGACGACTGTGACGATAAATGGTGCGAACGGCACGAATCCCTGCCGCGCGAGCCCGGCGAACAACGACGGCTTGGCGAGTTTGAACCCGGTGAAGATCAGGATTGCGGCAAGGCAGGCGAGCGGGATCAGGTTGATCACGCTCGTGAGCGCGAACACGCTGACGAGAAGCAACACGCCGTGAACGATCGCCGAGAGTCGGCTTTTTGCGCCGGCATGGACGTTCGCGGAGCTACGCACGATCACCGCGGTGATCGGCAGGCCGCCGATCGCACCCGCGATCAGATTGCCCACGCCCTGCGCCTTCAGCTCGCGATCGGGAGGCGCGCGGCGGCGCTCCGGATCGATCTGTTCGACCGCTTCGAGGCTCAGTAGCGTTTCGAGACTTGCGAGGATGGCGATCGTGATCGCAACGCGCCATATGTCGGGATTGATGAGCTGGGCGAACCGTGGGCCGAAGTCGGCCGACGCGAGCACGGCCTGCAGTGCCGCGAACGATTCCAGCGACGGCAACGCGACCCGCCCTTCGGCGGGCGGTGCCAACGATGGCGCGACGAGATTGAGGGCGAGCGTCGCGCCGATGCCGAGCAGCACCACCGCGAGCGGCGCGGGCATGATGCGCACGACAGCGAAGCGGCGCAGCGCGCGCGTTTCCCAGCCGGCGAGGATCGCGAGCGACAGCAGTGTGATCAGCACGGCGGTCAGTGAGATCGGGCCGAGCGGCGTTGCGACCGCCGCCGCCGACTGGACGGAGTCGGCGGTGCCGGACAGCCCCAGCGCAACGGGGAGCTGCTTGAGGATCAACAGCACGCCGATGGCCGCGAGCATCCCTTTGATCACCGGCGACGGCACGTAGGCGGCGTACCGGCCGGCCTTGAGCATGCCGAAGCCGAACTGGATGACGCCCGACAGCAGTACGGCCAGCAGGAACGCGGAAAAGCCGCCAAGCCGTGCGATGCCGTCGACGACGATCACGACGAGGCCCGCGGCCGGGCCGCTCACGCTCAGACGCGAGCCGCTCAGCGCGGCAACCACGAGCCCGCCAATGATGCCGGACACCAGTCCGGCAAACGGGTCGACGCCCGATGCGTGAGCAATGCCGAGGCAAAGCGGCAGGGCCACCAGAAAAACGGCCGTTCCGGCGAGCACGTCGCTCTGGAGCGCGGAGAAAGAGGTTTGATTATCCATGGTGTCGAAGAGCGAGAGGTGGGACGATGGGCGACGAACAGGTATGGCCCGATGACGATTCCGCTGTCGGCTCCGTCCGCGGTTCGAATGGGACGGGCGACGCGCTTCGCTAGGCCGCGCTGTGCGCCGCGGTCGTGCAGGTCATCGCGTCGTCGGCGGTATAGCCGGAGGTGAGAACCTTGATGCGCCCGTCGTCGAGCGCAAAGATCCAGCCGTGCACGAGCGGCGCCGGCTCAGCCTCGTGCACGATCGGGCTCGCCCGTAGCTGCCGCACCTGTTCGAGCACGTTCAGCTCGGCGAGGCGATTGACGCGATCCGGCTCGGTCGCCGCGCCGTCCAGCTCCGAGTGATGCGTTTTGGCGAGTGCGCAGAGCGGCGCGATACGGCGGTTCACATGGGGCAGCGCGGGGTCCGGCGGCAGCAGCGCGGCGCGCACGCCGCCGCAGCCATAGTGGCCGCAGACGATCACATGGCCGACCTTGAGCACCCGCACCGCGTATTCAAGGACGCTCGCGACGTTGTCGTCGCCGGGATGAAACAGGTTGGCGATGTTGCGATGGACGAAAAGATCGCCGGGCTCGCAATGCGTGATCGTTTCGGCGGGCACGCGGCTGTCCGCGCAGCCGATCCAAAGAATGTGTGGATTCTGTCCGCGCATCAGGTCGCGAAAAAATGCCGGATTACGCGTCGCGGTTTCATGGGCCCACGCGACGTTGGCGACCAGTAGGTGTTTGGGTCGGTTCATCGTAGCAACTCCGTATGAGAGGCAATTGACCTGGCACCGGACCGAAACCGCGTCTGCACGTGATTGCGAGCCGGTGCCCGAACGGCGTTTACAATAACCTTTCTTTCGCAAAATTGTTGGCGTAAACAGGATAAAATTCTGTTTTATGCTTAAACAATAAAAAAGCCGCCTATCGAAGGCGGCTTTTTTGAGATTTGGTGCTTCTTCCGAAGAGGGTGCTCAGTGCTCAGAACAGGTTGCGGCGGTCGGGGTCGTGCAGCGGGTCGGGGGTCTTCTGCGTGAGGCGCAAGATGCCCTGGTCATCGAAGTAGAAGTTGTACATCATGTACCAGACGTTGTCTTCGAGATAGCGATAGGTCCAGACTTCGCGCCTCATCAGCGGGAAGTACGACGTTTCGACCGGGCGGCCGAAGTTCACCAGCACGTCGCTGCGTGTCCATTTGCCGATCTCGGCGCGGTAGAACTCGTTGGGCTGCAGCACCTGGCGCACGTTGATGATCTTGCCGGCTGCGTTGATGTCGGCGGCGGTGGTGGTTTCGCCCATCGGTTGGGTCGGCCACATCAGACGCTTGCCGCCGTCGGGCAGATCATAGGTTTCGCGCGGCGGACCGAGACGCGCGATGACCGTCGATGCGTCCGCTCCCTGTTGATACTGCTGCCACGGCTGGGCGCAGCCGGCGAGCGAGAGCACGCTCAGGCAAACGAGCGCGGCGCGGCGCAGACTGGCGCCGGCCGGGGCTGTGATAGCAGCCGCCGTGGGGCGGTGGCGGTTCGGCATGTATTCCTCCGATGGCGTTTGAATAGCGGTTCTTATCATCGAAACGCACTATTTTGACACGCGCTGTGGCGAAAGAACGGCGTTGCTTGAACGTGCGTCGCCACCAGACGGTAACGGATGCGCCGGCTTGCCTATTCCGTGCGCGTCATCCTATGATCCGCGCTTCGAAGATTCAGAGCGGACGACCATGACGGCGATGTGGCGAGGGGCGGCGGCGGTTGCGCTGACGGCGATTTCGATGGCGGTGGCGGGAGTTGGCGTGGCTGAGGCGGCGAATCCGGCCTCGACGGGCGCGAGTCAGGCGTCCGCGCAGGGGACCGTTCCGCCCACCGGCAAGCCGGGGAGCCGCGCGGCCACGCTGGCGGCAAGCCCGGCCGGTAATCACGCAAGCAAGTCCGCCAGCCTGCCGGCCGGCAAACTCGCCGGCACGCCAATCCAGCTCGCGCTGATCGAAGGCATGTCCGGCCCGTTCGCGAACGCGGGCGCGGCGGTCGAGCGCAATCTGCGTTTCGGTGTCGAGCAGGTCAACGCGCACGGCGGCGTGGAGCTCGCGGACGGCGCGCATCCGTTCGAACTCGTCGTGCTCGACAGCAAGGGCAGCACGGAGGAAGCGCTGACGCAATTGCGCGCGGCCGCGGATCGCCATATCGGCTACATCCTGCAGGGCAATAGCTCGGCGGTCGCCGCGGCGCTGATCGGCGCGATCGAGAAGCAGAACAGCCGCGAGCCGGACAACCGCGAACTGTTCCTCAACTACTCCGCCGACGACCCCGCGCTCACCAACGCGGACTGCAGCTTCTGGCACTTCCGCTTCGACGCGCACGCCGGCATGCGGATGGCCGCGCTCGCCGAGGTGATCGAGCGCGACAAGGCGGTGAAAAAGGTGTACCTGCTGAACCAGGATTACAGCTTCGGACACGACGTGAGCAGCCTCGCGCGTTCGACGCTCGCGGCGAAGCGTCCCGACATCGCGGTGGTCGGCGACGAATTTCACCCGATCGGCCGCGTGAAGGATTTCGCGCCGTACATCGCGAAGATCCGCGCGAGCGGCGCGGACGCCGTGATCACCGGCAACTGGGGCAACGACCTGACGCTGCTCGTGAAGGCGGCGCGCGAGCAGGGCCTCGACACGAAGTTCTACACGTTCTACGGCAACAGCCTCGGCGCGCCGGCCGCGCTTGGCGACGCAGGCGTGGGTCACGTGATCGCGGTGGCCGAGTGGCATCCGAATGTCGGTGGCGCGGCCTCCGACGCGTGGTACGCGGCGTTCCGCGCGCGCTTTCCGGCCGCCCAGGACGACTATCCGGTGCTGCGCATGCCACTGATGATCGAAACGCTCGCCGCCGCGATGAGCCGCGCCGGCAGCGCCGCTCCGACGGCGGTCGCGAAAGCGCTCGAGGGCATTCGCTTCGACAACGGTATTCACGCATCGTGGATGCGCGCCGATGACCATCAGCTGATCCAGCCCCTCTACGTGATGCAGATGGACAAAGCCGGCACACCCGGCGTGCATTTCGATAACGAAGGATCGGGCTATGGCTTCCGCACGGTGCTGGCGCTACCAGCCGAGCGCACACTATTGCCGACGGTCTGCCGGATGCGGCGCCCCTGAGCGCCCGCGAGCGACACTCAATCCGCCTTGCTGGCCCGGGGTTCGCGGCCGGAATCGGCTGTGCTACAATACGCGTCCCGTTGTTGGGCTGGGTTCTGATTCAGTTAATTCAGCCACGAACGGGACTCAGTAAATTGTGAAACGGGTATCCCACGGCACGGCCTTTCTTCCGTGACCGCCTGTCCAGTTATCAAGGAAATTGACATGTCCGCAGTTGAAGCAAGCAAGAAGTCCGAAGTCGTCGCGCAATTCGCACGCGCAGCCAACGACACCGGCTCCCCCGAAGTTCAGGTCGCGCTGCTCACGACCCGTATCAACGAACTGACCTCCCACTTCAAGGAGCACACGAAGGATCACCACAGCCGCCGCGGTCTGCTGCGCATGGTGAGCCGCCGTCGCAAGTTGCTCGACTACCTGAAGGGTAAGGACGCGGATCGTTACCGCAGCCTGATCGAGAAGCTGGGTCTGCGTAAGTAATCGGCCAGTCGTTCAGCAAGATGCCTGTGTCAGTTTCGCTGATACAGGCATTTTGTTTTTGCGCGGCGCGCTTCGTGTAACGCGCACCGCCTGTGATCCGCGGCGTAGGCCGGTTCGCGCGGCGTCTATGGGCAAGCGCAGTAGCAGTAGCAGAACAGCAGTAGAAGAAGCAGTAACAGGAAACAAGGCCGGGCTTCAGGGCGGAGTTTTGTGTCATTCCAGCGGTTCGCGCGCAGTCGCAGCACGTGACTCTCTGGAATGGCATAGCACGACTCTTCCCATGCGGCGCCGGCCTGGCGTTGCCGCGCCGCTCCGGTCCGCGCGGCATTACGATGAGGAAAAGCAATGACTATGTTCAATAAGATCGTCAAAGAGTTTAAGTGGGGGCAGCACAACGTTCGCCTCGAAACCGGTGAAATCGCTCGCCAGGCGGGCGGCGCGGTGATCGTCGACGTCGAAGATACCGTGGTGCTCGCCACCGTGGTCGGCGCGAAGACCGCGAAGCCGGGCCAGGACTTCTTCCCCCTCACCGTCGATTACATCGAAAAGACTTACGCCGCCGGCAAGATCCCGGGTGGCTTCTTCCGTCGCGAAGGCCGTCCGTCGGAAGGCGAGACGCTGATCTCACGCCTGATCGACCGTCCGCTGCGTCCGCTCTTCCCGGAAGGCTTCTACAACGAAGTGCAGGTCGTGATTCACGTGCTGTCGCTGAATCCGGAAATCCCCGCCGACATCCCTGCGCTGATCGGCGCCTCGGCGGCGCTCGCGGTGTCCGGTCTGCCGTTCAACGGCCCGGTCGGCGCGGCGCGCGTGGCCTACATCAACAACGAATACGTGCTGAACCCGACGCGTCCGCAGATGAAGGAATCGGCACTCGACCTCGTCGTCGCCGGCACGGAACGCGCGGTGCTGATGGTCGAATCGGAAGCGCAGCAATTGAGCGAAGAAGTGATGCTCGGCGCCGTCGTGTTCGGTCACGAGCAGATGCAGACCGCGGTCGACGCGATCCACGAACTCGTCCGCGAAGGCGGCAAGCCCGAGTGGGACTGGCAGCCCGCCGCAAAGAACGAAGCGCTGATCGCACGCGTGACCGAACTCGCGCAGGCCGATCTGCTCGCCGCTTACCAGATCCGCGACAAGCAGGCTCGCTCGACCAAGCTAAAGGAAGTCTACGCGGCGACCTCGGCGAAGCTCGAGGAAGAAGCGGCGGCAGCGGGCACGGTGGCGGCCGACAAGGCGTCGGTCGGCAACGTGCTGTTCGACATCGAAGCGAAGATCGTCCGTACGCAGATCCTGAACGGCGAGCCGCGTATCGACGGCCGCGACACGCGCACCGTGCGCCCGATCGAAATCCGCACCGGCGTGCTGCCGCGTACCCACGGCTCGGCGCTGTTCACGCGCGGCGAGACGCAGGCGATGGTGGTCGCGACGCTCGGCACGAAGGGCGACGAGCAAAACATCGACGCGCTCGAAGGCGAGTACCGCGAACGCTTCATGCTCCACTACAACATGCCTCCGTTCGCGACGGGCGAAACGGGCCGCGTCGGTTCGCCGAAGCGCCGTGAAATCGGTCACGGCCGTCTCGCCAAGCGCGCGCTCGTCGCGTGCCTGCCGAGCGCCGACGAGTTCGGCTACTCGATCCGCGTCGTGTCGGAAATCACCGAGTCGAACGGTTCGTCGTCGATGGCTTCGGTGTGCGGCGGCTGCCTCGCGCTGATGGACGCCGGCGTGCCGATGAAGGCGCACGTCGCCGGTATCGCGATGGGCCTGATCCTCGAAGGTAATCGCTTCGCGGTGCTGACCGACATTCTCGGCGACGAAGATCACCTCGGCGACATGGACTTCAAGGTCGCGGGTACGGAACAAGGCGTGACCGCGCTGCAGATGGACATCAAGATTCAGGGCATCACGAAGGAAATCATGCAGGTCGCGCTCGCGCAGGCGAAGGAAGGCCGCATGCACATCCTCGGCAAGATGACCTCGGCCGTGGCCGGCGCGAACACCCAACTATCGGAGTTCGCACCGCGTATGATCACGATCAAGATCAACCCGGAAAAGATTCGCGACGTGATCGGCAAGGGCGGCTCGGTGATCCGCGCGCTCACCGAAGAAACCGGCACGACGATCGACATTTCGGATGACGGCGTCGTCACGATCGCGAGCACGAACAGCGAAGGCATGGCCGAAGCGAAGCGTCGTATCGAAGCGATCACGATGGAAGTCGAAGTGGGCCAGGTGTACGAAGGCACCGTGCTCAAGCTGCTCGACTTCGGCGCGATCGTGAACATCCTGCCGGGTAAGGATGGTCTGCTGCATATCTCCGAGATCGCGAACGAGCGTATCAAGGACATCAACGACTATCTGAAGGATGGCCAGCAGGTGAAGGTGAAGGTCATCCAGACGGACGAGAAGGGTCGTGTGCGTCTGTCGGCGAAGGCATTGCTGAACGACGCGCCGCAAGGCGAGCCGACGCCGCAGTAAGGCGGTAGCGGACAAACGGCCGGCCGTGTCATGCGCGCCGGCCGTTTTTCATGCAGGATGGATTGCGTTGCGCATTCGAATCGCAGCGCGGCGCTATGGCAGACGGCAGCAACGGGTAGGTAACGCAATCCAATCTTGGAGTTGACGCAGATGAAAGCGATCGAAATCACTGAATTCGGTGCGCCGGAAGTCCTCAAGCTGGCGGAGCGTCCGACGCCGCAGCTCAAGGCTGGCGAGGTGCTGATCAAGGTGGCGGCATCCGGCATCAATCGTCCGGACGTGTTTCAGCGCAAGGGCGGCTATGCGCCGCCGCCGGGAGCGTCGGATCTGCCGGGGCTGGAGGTGGCGGGCGAGATCGTCGGCGGCACGATCGACGCGAAGAACAACCCGTTCGGTCTGAAGATCGGCGATCGCGTGTGCGCGCTGCTCGCGGGCGGCGGCTACGCGGAATTTGCGGCCGCGCCGCTGCTGCAATGCCTGCCGGTGCCGACGGGGTTGTCGGATATCGAAGCGGCTTCGCTGCCCGAGACTTTTTTCACGGTGTGGAGCAACGTCTTCAATCGCGCGCAGCTCGGCCAGGGCGAGGGCGGTGCGAATGAAACGCTGCTCGTGCAGGGGGGGGCGAGCGGCATCGGCGTGACGGCGATCCAGATTGCGCACGCGCTCGGCTTCCGTGTGTTCGCGACCGCGGGCTCGGACGAAAAGTGCCGCGCGTGCGAAGCGCTCGGCGCCGAACGCGCGATCAACTACAGGACTGAAGATTTCGTCGAAGTCATCAAGTCGCTGACCAACGATCGCGGCGTCGACGTGATCCTCGACATGGTGGCAGGCAGCTACGTGCCGCGCGAATTGTCGGCTCTCGCCGACGGTGGCCGTATCGTACTAATTGCGCTGCTCGGCGGCGCGAAGGCGGAGCTGAACCTGAACGAAGTGTTGCGCCGCCGTCTGACGGTGACCGGTTCCACACTGCGACCACGGCCGATCGAGTTCAAGGCGCAGATCGCCGCGCAACTGAAGGAGCGCGTGTGGCCGCATCTCGAAGCTGGGCGCATCAAGCCGGTCGTGCATCGCGTGTTTCCGGCCGCCCAGGCTGCCGACGCGCATGCACTGATGGAAAGCGGCACGCACGTCGGCAAGATCGTGTTGACGTGGGGTCAGGAGGCTTGACGTCATCGGTTTGACCCGATCCACCCCACGCAGTAAAATTGCGCGTTTTGCGCGCGCCGGATCAATCCGACGGGCGGGCCGTGAGCGCAGGAACAAACTGCAGCGAGGCGCGAGCGAAGTCCGCCGGCAGCAGGCCGGACTGGCAAGACAGGACAATACGAGACGATGTCGAATCAACAACGAGCCAAACTGGTAGTCGGTAACTGGAAGATGCATGGGCGGCTCGCCGCGAACGCCGCGTTGCTGCAGGCAGTGGCACAGGGCGCCAGTGAATTGCCGGCCGACGTGCGCGTCGGTGTGTGCGTGCCGAGCCTCTATCTCGGGCAGACTCAGTCGCTGCTCGAAGGCAGCCCGGTCGTGTGGGGCGTGCAGGACGTGTCCGCGTTCACGCATGGCGCCTATACCGGCGAAGTGGCTGCGCCGATGGTGACGGACTTCGGCGCCACGTTTGCAATCGTCGGGCACTCGGAGCGCCGCGCGTATCACCGCGAAAGCGCCGAACTGGTCGCGGTGAAAGCGCAGCGTGTGCTCGAGGCAGGTTTGACGCCGATCGTGTGCGTCGGCGAAACGCTCGAAGAACGCGAAGCGGGTTGCACCGAGCAGGTCGTCGGCGGTCAGCTCGACGAGGTGCTCGCGAAGCTGTCGGCTCAGGAAGCGGCTCGCCTCGTCGTCGCGTATGAGCCGGTGTGGGCAATTGGCACCGGCAAGAGCGCATCGGCGGCACAGGCGCAGGCCGTGCATGGGTTCCTGCGCGCACGTCTCGCGGCCAAGGGTGCGGCGGACGTGCCGTTGCTATACGGCGGCAGCGTTAAGCCGGACAACGCGGAAGAACTGTTCCGTCAACTCGATATCGACGGCGGCCTGATCGGCGGCGCGTCGTTGAAAGATCGGGATTTCCTGGCGATCTGCAAGGCGGCCGCTGCGACCAGCGTGGCTGGTTAAGCTGGGCGTCTCGGTGAGGATGACTCCATTTCGCGCAACACACAGTGTGCGGCGCGGTTAAATAAAGACTCAGGTGAGTGTGATGCTGTATTTGAAAACATTGATTATCGTCGTTCAGTTGTTGTCGGCGTTCGGGGTCATCGGACTTGTGTTGCTGCAGCACGGCAAAGGTGCCGATATGGGCGCGGCTTTCGGCAGCGGCGCGTCGGGTAGCCTGTTCGGTGCGACGGGTTCGGCGAACTTCCTGTCGCGTACCACGGCAGTGCTCGCAGCGCTGTTCTTTGCCACGACACTGGCACTCACTTACCTTGGTGCGTATCACGTGAAGCCGTCGGCAGGCGTGCTGGGCGCGGCAGCTACCGCGCCGGTCGCGGCTTCGGCGCCGCCTGCGGGCTCGGCCCCGGCGGCGGCATCGCCTGCAGCGCCGGCTTCGCCTGCGTCGGTTCCGGCGACGGGCGTGCCGAAATAAATTTTCGGCGGACATGGTCTTGTGCGTTGAACAATCTGCTTAAGCAAGTTACAATTCAAGTCTTGAAGCGATTCGCGGGTTTTGCAAGTTGTTTTCCCGGATTGCATATAGTGCCGACGTGGTGAAATTGGTAGACACGCTATCTTGAGGGGGTAGTGGCGAAAGCTGTGCGAGTTCGAGTCTCGCCGTCGGCACCAAATGTTATCTAAATGCCAGCCGTTTGCTTCGCTTCGGCTGGCATTTTCACTTCTGGCGTATCGCTGTACGGCTTACGTCATGCGCGTTGAGGAAGTGATTTCGCGTCAGGGGTGCTATGCTCCTGACGGCACTCAGAACCAACCGATTGAGGATTGTCTTGAACCTCGCAGCCTATTTCCCCGTTTTGCTGTTCCTTATTGTGGGCACCGGTTTAGGCGTAGCACTGGTCAGTATTGGCAAGCTCCTCGGTCCCAACAAGCCCGACACCGAGAAAAACGCACCGTACGAGTGCGGCTTCGAAGCATTCGAAGATGCGCGCATGAAATTCGACGTGCGCTACTACCTCGTCGCCATTCTCTTCATCATTTTCGACCTTGAGACCGCATTCCTGTTCCCGTGGGGCGTGGCGTTGCGTGACATCGGCTGGACTGGGTTCACGGCAATGATGATTTTCCTGCTCGAGTTCCTGCTTGGCTTTGCCTACATCTGGAAGAAGGGCGGCCTCGACTGGGAATGATGGATTAATCGCCGGTTTGCGTGGGTGGCCAGGCTTGCCGCCCCGTCTGGAGTGGAAAGCAAATGAGTATCGAAGGGGTCTTGAAGGAAGGGTTTGTCACCACTACGGCGGACAAACTGATCAACTGGACGCGCACCGGCTCGCTGTGGCCGATGTCGTTCGGTCTTGCGTGCTGCGCGGTCGAGATGATGCATGCGGGCGCTGCCCGTTATGATCTCGACCGTTTCGGCGTGGTGTTTCGTCCGAGTCCGCGTCAGTCGGACGTGATGATCGTCGCCGGCACGCTGTGCAACAAGATGGCGCCCGCTCTGCGCAAGGTCTACGACCAGATGGCGGAGCCGCGGTGGGTGATCTCGATGGGCTCATGCGCGAACGGCGGTGGCTATTACCACTACTCGTACTCGGTGGTGCGCGGCTGCGACCGGATCGTCCCGGTCGACGTGTACGTGCCGGGTTGTCCGCCCACGGCGGAAGCGCTGGTATACGGCGTGATCCAGCTGCAAGCCAAGATTCGCCGCACTAACACCATCGCCCGTCAATAAGGCCAACGCCTCCCCACAATATGGCAAGCAAACTCGAGACCCTGAAAGCGAACATCGAGGCGGCCTTTGGCGGCCTCCTGTTGAGCGTGACCGAGTCGGTCGGTGAATTGACGATCGTCGTCAAGGCCGGCGACTACCTCAACGTGGCAAAGCGTCTGCGCGACGATCGCTCGCTCGGTTTCGAGCAGTGTGTCGACCTGTGCGGCGTCGATTATCAGACCTATGCCGAAGGCGCTTACGACGGCCCGCGTTTTGCGGCAGTGCTGCATCTGCTGTCGGTACAAAACAACTGGCGTCTGCGGCTGCGCGTGTTCGCGCCGGACGACGACATGCCGATCCTGCCGTCCGTCGTCGATATCTGGAATTCGGTCAACTGGTACGAGCGCGAAGCGTTCGACCTGTACGGCATCGTCTTCGAAGGTCACCCGGACCTGCGCCGCATTCTGACCGACTACGGTTTCATCGGTCATCCGTTCCGCAAGGATTTCCCGGTCTCCGGCTACGTCGAGATGCGTTACGACCCGGAAGAGAAGCGCGTCGTTTATCAGCCGGTGACCATCGAGCCGCGGGAAATCACGCCGCGCGTGATCCGCGAGGATCGCTATGGCGGTCTGAAACACTAAGAGAACGTCATGGCAGAGATCAAGAACTACACGCTCAACTTTGGTCCGCAGCACCCGGCAGCGCACGGTGTGTTGCGTCTCGTGCTCGAACTCGACGGCGAGGTGATCCAACGCGCCGATCCGCACATCGGTCTGCTGCATCGCGCGACTGAAAAGCTCGCCGAAAGCAAGACGTTCATCCAGTCGGTGCCGTACATGGACCGTCTCGACTACGTGTCGATGATGGCCAACGAGCACGGCTACGTGCTCGCCATTGAAAAGCTGCTCGGCATCGACGTGCCGCTGCGCGCGCAATACATTCGTGTGCTGTTCGACGAAGTCACGCGCGTGTTGAATCACCTGATGGGGATTGGCTCGCACGCGCTCGACGTCGGTGCGATGGCGGTGTTCCTGTATGCGTTCCGCGAGCGCGAAGACCTGATGGACGTGTACGAGGCGGTGTCGGGCGCGCGCATGCACGCGGCCTACTATCGCCCGGGCGGCGTCTATCGCGATCTGCCTGACGCAATGCCGCAATACAAGGCGTCGAAGATTCGCAATGCGAAGGCGTTGTCGAAGATGAACGAAAACCGTCAGGGTTCGCTGCTCGACTTCATCGACGACTTCTTTACGCGCTTCCCGAAGTGTGTCGACGAATACGAAACGCTGCTCACCGACAACCGGATCTGGAAGCAGCGTCTGGTTGGTATCGGCGTGGTCAGCCCGGAGCGCGCGCTGCAGCTCGGCATGACCGGCGCGATGCTGCGTGGCTCGGGCATCGAGTGGGATCTGCGCAAGAAGCAGCCGTATGAGGTTTATGACAAGCTCGACTTCGACATTCCGGTCGGCGTGAATGGCGACTGCTATGACCGCTATCTGGTGCGCGTCGAAGAAATGCGCCAGTCCACGCGTATCGCGAAACAGTGCATTGAGTGGCTGCGCAAAAATCCGGGCCCGGTGATGACGGACAATCACAAGGTTGCGCCGCCGTCGCGCGTCGGCATGAAGTCGAACATGGAAGATCTGATCCACCACTTCAAGCTGTTCACCGAAGGCTTCCATGTGCCCGAAGGCGAGGCGTATGCCGCAGTCGAACATCCGAAGGGCGAGTTCGGCATCTATCTGATCTCGGATGGCGCCAACAAGCCGTATCGTTTGAAGATCCGCGCCCCGGGCTATGCGCACCTGTCCGCGCTCGACGAAATGGCGCGCGGCCACATGATCGCCGACGCCGTGACGATCATCGGCACGCAGGACATCGTGTTCGGCGAAATTGATCGCTAGGACGTATTCATCGACGCGCGTCTGCGGTCGTTGCACCGCCACGCGGGTCAAGCAAAGGAACGCCGGGTCTGTCGCAGTATGACGTGAGCGACAGGTTTTCGTTCGGTAGGAATTGAAAGAGTCGTGTCTGAAAATGATCTCAGCTGAAGGCCTGAAAGAAATCGATCGTGCGGTCGCAAAGTACCCCGCGGATCAGAAACAGTCCGCCGTGATGTCGGCGTTGGCCATTGCTCAAACGGAGCATGGCTGGCTGTCGCCCGAACTCATGCAGTTCGTCGCGGATTATCTCGGCATGCCGGCAATCGCCGTGCAGGAGGTAGCGACCTTCTACACGATGTATGAGACCTCGCCGGTCGGCAAGTTCAAGATCACGCTCTGTACGAACCTGCCGTGCCAGCTCGGCCCGGACGGCGGTTCCGAAAGCGCCGCTGAATACCTGAAGCAGAAGCTCGGCATCGACTTCGGCGAAACCACGCCCGATGGCAAATTCACGCTGAAAGAGGGTGAGTGCATGGGTTCGTGCGGCGACGCGCCGGTGATGCTGGTGAACAACCAACGCATGTGCAGCTTCATGAGCCGCGAGAAGATCGACCAGCTGCTCGAGGAACTTTCGAAATGACGGCTTTACACGATCGTCACATCAAACCGCTGATTCTCGCCGGACTGAACGGCGACAACTGGCATCTCGAGGACTATGTGGCTCGCGGCGGTTACGCCCAGCTGCGCCGCATCCTGGAAGAAAAGATCGCGCCCGAGCAGGTGATCGCCGACGTCAAGGCGTCGGGTCTGCGCGGCCGCGGCGGCGCGGGCTTCCCGACCGGTCTGAAGTGGAGCTTCATGCCGCGTCAGTTCCCGGGCCAGAAGTACCTCGTCTGTAATTCGGACGAGGGCGAGCCGGGTACGTTCAAGGACCGCGACATTCTGCGCTTCAATCCGCATTCGCTGATCGAAGGTATGGCGATCGGCGCGTACGCGATGGGCATCACGGTCGGCTACAACTATATTCACGGCGAAATCTGGGAAGTCTATAAGCGCTTCGACGAAGCGTTGGAAGAAGCTCGCCGCGCCGGGTTCCTCGGCGACAACATCATGGGCTCTGGCTTTTCGTTTGAGCTGCATGCGCATCACGGTTACGGCGCGTACATCTGTGGCGAAGAAACCGCGCTGCTCGAATCGATCGAGGGCAAGAAGGGGCAGCCGCGCTTCAAGCCGCCGTTCCCGGCGAGCTTTGGCGTGTACGGCAAGCCGACCACGATCAACAACACCGAAACGTTCGCGGCGGTGCCGTTCCTGCTCGCCATCGGCCCGCAGAATTACCTTGAAATCGGCAAGCCAAACAACGGCGGCACGAAGATTTTCTCGGTGTCGGGCGACGTCGAGCGTCCGGGCAATTACGAAATTCCGCTCGGCACGCCGTTCGCGACGCTGATGGAACTCGCCGGCGGCATGCGTGGCGGCAAGAAGATCAAGGCTGTGATTCCTGGTGGTTCGTCGGCGCCGGTGATTCCGGGCGAGATGATGATGCAGACCGACATGGATTACGACTCGATCGCGAAGGCCGGCTCGATGCTCGGCTCGGGCGCAGTGATCGTGATGGACGAGACGCGCTGCATGGTGCGCTCGCTGCTGCGCCTGTCGTACTTCTATTACGAAGAGTCGTGCGGTCAATGCACGCCTTGCCGTGAAGGCACGGGCTGGCTGTATCGCGTCGTGCATCGTATCGAGCATGGTCTCGGCCGCCAGGAAGATCTGGATCTGCTGAACTCCGTCGCGGAAAACATCATGGGCCGCACGATCTGCGCGCTCGGCGACGCGGCCGCGATGCCGGTTCGGGGCATGCTCAAGCACTACTGGGACGAATTCGAATATCACGTCGCCCACAAGCATTGCCTCGTCGGCGGCCATGCCGGCACGGCGGTGCCCGAAACAGTGGCTGCCTGACGGTGGCTGGCTGAGTCGGCCCGCCAGGTTCGGCTGACGGATAACTACCAGACGAACACCTCAACCGCAGGATTCATGGCCCGAAGCGGGCGATGAACAGGCGAACGATTGAGCGGTAACAGGTTAAGGAAGATTGACCATCATGGTTGAACTGGAAATAGACGGCAAGAAAGTCGAGGTGCCTGAAGGCAGCATGGTGATCCAGGCTGCGCATAAGGTCGACACCTACATTCCTCACTTCTGCTATCACAAGAAGCTGTCGATTGCGGCCAACTGCCGGATGTGTCTGGTCGATGTCGAGAAGATGCCGAAGGCCGTGCCCGCGTGCGCGACCCCGGTGTCGGCTGGCATGATCGTGCGCACCAGGTCGGACAAGGCGGTGAAGGGCCAGCAAGCCGTGATGGAATTCCTGCTGATCAACCATCCGCTCGACTGCCCGATCTGCGATCAGGGTGGCGAATGCCAGTTGCAGGATCTGGCCGTTGGTTACGGCAAGTCGTCGTCACGCTATAGCGAAGAAAAGCGCGTGGTGTTCCACAAGAACGTGGGTCCGCTGATCTCGATGGAAGAGATGTCGCGCTGCATTCACTGCACGCGTTGCGTTCGCTTCGGCCAGGAAATCGCCGGGGTGATGGAACTCGGCATGCTGGGCCGCGGCGAGCATGCGGAAATCACATCGTTCGTCGGCAAGACGGTCGACTCCGAGCTGTCGGGCAACATGATCGACCTGTGCCCGGTCGGCGCGCTCACGAGCAAGCCGTTCCGCTACAGCGCCCGTACGTGGGAGCTGTCACGCCGCAAATCGGTGAGCCCGCACGATTCCGTCGGTGCGAACCTCATCGTGCAGGTGAAGAACAATCGCGTGATGCGCGTTCTGCCGTTCGAAAACGAAGCGATCAACGAGTGCTGGATCTCGGACAAGGACCGCTTCTCGTACGAAGGCCTGAACAGCCCCGAGCGTCTGACCAGACCGATGCTCAAGCAAGGCGGCCAGTGGGTCGAAACCGACTGGCAGACCGCGCTCGAATACGTGGTCAAGGGTCTGAAGGGCATCAAGAGTGACCACGGCGCGAACGCGCTTGCCGCACTGTCGAGCGCGCACAGCACCGTCGAAGAACTGTTCCTGTTGAAGCAGATCGCGCAAGCGGTCGGCACGCCGAACGTCGACTTCCGTCTGCGTCAGTCGGATTTCTCGGCGCCCGTTACTGGCGCGCCGTGGCTCGGCGGCACGATCGCCGATCTGTCGAACGTCGATGCGGCGCTCGTGATCGGCTCGGATCTGCGCCGTGACCATCCGCTGCTCGCCGCGCGTTTGCGCCAGGTCGCACGAGGCGGTTCGGCACTTACGCTGCTCCAGGCCACCAACGACGACGCGATGATCCCTCAGGCGCAACGCGTGGTCGCGGCGCCGTCGGCATGGCTCGAGGTGTTGGCAGGCATCGCCGGCGCGGTGGGCGAAGCGAAGGGCGTCGCGCTGCCGGAAGCATTCGCGGGCACGCAGCCGACGGACGCGCACAAGCAGATAGCGAAATCGCTGACTACCGGCGAGCGCCGCGTCGTGCTGCTCGGTAACGAAGCGGTCCGTCATCCGGACTTCGCGGCGATCCACGCCGCGGCGCAATGGATTGCCGAGGCAACCGGTGCAACGCTCGGTTTCCTGACCGAAGCGGCCAATACGGTCGGCGCGCACCTCGTGAACGCGCTGCCGGGCGAAGGCGGTCTGAACGCGCGCGAAGTGTTCGAGCAGCCGCGCAAGGGCTATCTGCTGTTGAATCTCGAGCCGGAATTCGACACGGCCAATCCGGCGCGGGCGCTTGCGGCGCTGAAGCAGGCCGAAATGGTCGTCGTGATGTCGCCGTTCCAGACCGGCGCCGACTATGCCGACGTGCTGCTGCCGATCGCGCCATTCACCGAATCGGGTGGTACGTTCGTCAATGCCGAAGGCACGGTGCAGGCGTTCAACGGCGTCGTGCGTCCGCTCGGCGACACGCGTCCGGCCTGGAAGGTGTTGCGCGTGCTGGGCAGCCTGCTCGGCGCGCCGGGCTTCGAATACGACACGGTCGAAGAAGTGCGTGCGGCCGCGCTCGGCGACGGCGAGCTGAAGTCGCGTCTATCGAACCGCACCAGCGCCGCGGTGACGCGCGGCCAGGCCGCGAAGGCGGCGGAAGGCAAGTTCGAGCGTCTCGCGAACGTGCCGATCTATCATGCCGATGCGCTCGTGCGTCGCGCGGAGTCGCTGCATCTGACCGCGGCGGCCCGTACGGCGAATTCGGTCGGCCTGCCGGCTGCGCTGTTCGACAAACTGGGTTTGAAAGAGGGCGACGCGGTGCGCGTTCGTCAGGGCGAGCAAGCGGTGCAGTTGCCGGCCGTGCGCGATGCGAATCTTGCGGAGACGGTCGTCCGCGTATCGGCGGCTACGCCTGCCGGTGCAGCGCTGGGCAGCCTGTTCGGTGAACTGGTGGTGGAGAAGGCGTAAATGAGCTTGTTCGATACGATCAACTCGGGCGGCGCCCAACTTCTCGGTGTGGCATGGCCCACGGTGTGGGCGCTCGTGCGCATCCTGGTGGTGGCCGTCGCGATCCTGCTGTGCGTCGCTTACCTGATCCTGTGGGAGCGCAAGCTGATAGGCTGGATGCATGTGCGTCTCGGTCCGAACCGCGTCGGTCCCGCCGGGCTCTTGCAGCCGATCGCCGACGTGCTGAAACTGCTGCTGAAGGAAGTGATCCAGCCCGCTCAGGCAAGCCGCTGGATCTACGTGATCGCGCCGATCATGGTGGTGGTGCCGGCCTTCGCGGTCTGGGCGGTGATTCCTTTCCAGGCGGGCGCGGTGCTCGGTGACATCAACGCGGGTCTGCTATACGCGATGGCGATCTCGTCGATCGGCGTGTATGGCGTGATTCTCGCCGGCTGGGCGTCGAACTCGAAGTACGCGTTCCTCGGCGCGATGCGCGCCGCCGCGCAGATGGTCTCGTACGAAATCTCGATGGGCTTCGCGCTGGTGGTCGTGCTGATGACGGCCGGCACGCTGAACCTGTCGGGCATCGTCGGCTCGCAGGAGCAGGGCTTCTTCGCCTCGCACGGCCTGAACTTCCTGTCCTGGAACTGGCTGCCGCTGCTGCCGATGTTCGTCGTGTACTTCATCTCGGGCATCGCCGAAACGAACCGCCACCCGTTCGACGTGGTGGAGGGCGAATCGGAAATCGTCGCGGGCCACATGATCGATTACTCGGGTATGGCGTTCGCGCTGTTCTTCCTCGCCGAGTACATCAACATGATCGTGATCTCGGCATTGGCTGCAACACTGTTCCTCGGCGGCTGGAGCGCCCCGTTCGGGTTCCTGTCGTTCATCCCGGGCATCGTCTGGCTCGTCGCCAAGGTTTTCTTCCTGTTGTCGGTGTTCATCTGGGCGCGTGCCACGTTCCCGCGCTACCGCTATGACCAGATCATGCGTCTCGGCTGGAAGATTTTCATTCCGGTCTGCGTGGTGTGGCTCGTGGTGGTCGGCTTCTGGATCATGTCGCCGTTGAACATCTGGAAATAAAGGGCGGACGAACCTATGACCGCAATCCAAAACTTCTTCAAGACTTTCTTCCTCACGGAACTGCTGAAAGGCCTCGCGCTGACCGGACGCTACGCGTTCCAGCGCAAGATCACCGTGCAGTTCCCGGAAGAGAAGACCCCGATCTCGCCGCGTTTCCGCGGTCTGCATGCGCTGCGCCGCTATGAAAACGGCGAAGAGCGCTGCATCGCGTGCAAGCTGTGCGAAGCAGTGTGCCCGGCGCTCGCGATCACAATCGAATCGGAAACACGCGCGGACAACACGCGCCGCACGACGCGCTACGACATCGACCTGACCAAGTGCATCTTCTGCGGTTTCTGCGAAGAAAGCTGCCCGGTCGATTCGATCGTCGAGACGCACATTCTCGAGTATCACGGCGAGAAGCGCGGCGACCTTTACTTCACGAAGGAAATGCTGCTAGCCGTTGGCGACCGCTACGAAGCAGAAATCGCCGCCAACAAGGCAGCCGACGCACCGTATCGTTGAAGCGTTTTCCCGCTTGCAGCAAATGCGGCAGTAAAAGCAGTAACACGGCCTGCAGTCGGGCCGACCGCCGCGGCCTGAACGCCGCGGCACGGCGCACCTGTGTGGCGGTTCTGGCGGTTTCGTCCGCTTTTGCCAGCCACGGGTGCCAAAGAACAATGCCTGACGATGGCCTAACGATGAACCGGTAATCATGGAATTCACGACCGTACTGTTCTACATCTTCGCGCTGTTCCTGGTGGTTTCAGGGCTGAAGGTGATCACCTCGCGCAACCCGGTGTCGTCCGCACTGTTTCTCGTGCTGGCGTTCTTCAACGCAGCGGCGATCTGGATGCTGCTGGAGGCCGAGTTCCTCGCGATCCTGCTGGTGCTGGTCTACGTCGGCGCGGTGATGGTGCTGTTCCTGTTCGTCGTGATGATGCTGGACGTCAATCTCGACGTGCTGCGCAAGGACTTCAAACGCTTCGTGCCGATGGCCTCGGCGGTGGGCGCGATCATCGTGATCGAAACCGCGCTGATCCTGTGGCACGGCTACGGCGCGACCACCACGGCGCTGCACGACACGGCCGCGGCTGCGGCTGGCATGGGCGACTGGTCGAACACGCGCCTGATCGGCAAGGTCATCTATACCGACTACATCTTCGCGTTCGAAATTGCCGGCCTGATCCTGCTGGTTGCCATCATCGCGGCGATCGCGCTGACCACGAGCCACAAGAAGGACAGCAAGCGTCAGAACGTCAGCGCACAGGTCAAGGTGCGCGTGCAGGACCGCGTGCGCGTTGTGAAGATGCCGTCAGAGAAAACCGCGGCGACCCTCGCTGCGGAACAAGCGGCTGCCGCGGCAGCTGCAGCAGCAGCCGACTCGGCGCCGGCCAAGAACAGCTGAGCGGACAGGAGATAGAAATCATGTTGACCCTTGCCCATTACCTTGTCCTCGGCGCGATCCTGTTTGCGATCAGCATCGTCGGCATTTTCCTGAACCGCCGCAACGTCATCATCATCCTGATGGCGATCGAACTGATGCTGCTCGCGGTGAACACCAATTTCGTCGCGTTCTCGCACTACCTGGGCGACGTGCATGGCCAGATTTTCGTCTTCTTCGTGCTGACGGTTGCGGCAGCCGAAGCGGCGATCGGTCTCGCAATTCTGGTGACCCTGTTCCGTAGTCTCGACACGATCAATGTCGAGGATCTCGATCAGCTCAAAGGTTAATTTCAGGAAAAGCGGTTATGTCCACGATACTCAATGAAAACCTGCTGTTGGCAATTCCGCTGGCACCGCTCGCTGGTTCCCTGATTGCGGGGCTGTTCGGCAAGGCGATAGGGCGGGCGGGTGCGCATTCGGTCACGATCCTCGGCGTCGCGATTTCGTTCATCCTGTCGGTCATGGTCTTTTTCCAGGTGATGGACGGCGCGAGCTTCAACGCTACCGTTTATCAATGGATGTCAATCGGCAAGACCCAGCTCGAAGTCGGTTTCCTGGTCGACTCGCTGACCGCGATGATGATCTGCGTGGTGAACTTCGTGTCGCTGATGGTGCATATCTACACGATCGGCTACATGGCCGACGACGACGGCTACCAGCGCTTCTTCTCGTACATCTCGCTGTTCACGTTCTCGATGCTGATGCTCGTGATGAGCAACAACTTCCTGCAGCTGTTCTTCGGCTGGGAAGCGGTGGGTCTCGTTTCGTACCTGCTGATCGGCTTCTACTTCAAGCGTGAGAGCGCGATCTACGCGAACATGAAGGCGTTTATCGTGAACCGCGTCGGCGACTTCGGTTTCCTGCTCGGCATCGGTTTGCTGTTCGCGTTCGCCGGCTCGATGAACTACGGCGAAGTCTTCGCGAAGCGTACCGAACTCGCGGCACTGAACTTCCCGGGTACCGACTGGGGCCTGCTGACGGTGGCTTGCATCTGCCTGTTCATCGGCGCGATGGGTAAGTCGGCTCAGTTCCCGCTGCACGTGTGGCTGCCGGACTCGATGGAAGGCCCGACGCCGATCTCCGCGCTGATTCACGCGGCGACCATGGTGACGGCCGGTATCTTCATGGTCACGCGCATGTCGCCGCTCTTCGAACTGTCGGATACGGCGCTGTCGTTCATGATGGTCATCGGTGCGATTACCGCGCTGTTCATGGGTTTCCTCGGGATCGTCCAGAACGACATCAAGCGTGTGGTCGCTTATTCCACGCTGTCGCAGCTCGGTTACATGACGGTCGCGCTCGGCGCGTCGGCATATTCGGTCGCCGTGTTTCACCTGATGACGCACGCGTTCTTCAAGGCGCTGCTGTTCCTCGGCGCGGGTTCGGTGATCATCGGCATGCATCACGATCAGGACATGCGCAACATGGGCGGCCTGCGCAAGTACATGCCGATTACGTGGATCACGTCGCTGATCGGTTCGCTCGCGCTGATCGGCACGCCGTTCTTCTCGGGCTTCTACTCGAAAGACTCGATCATCGACGCGGTGAAACTGTCGCATCTGCCGGGCTCGGGTTTCGCGTACTTCGCGGTGGTCGCAAGCGTGTTCGTGACCGCGTTGTATTCGTTCCGTATGTATTTCATGGTGTTCCACGGTGAGGAGCGCTTCCGCAATCCGAAGCACCCGGAATCGCCGATGGGCGCAGAAGCAGAGTCGCGTGGGCATGACGCGCACGGCCACGACGACCATGGTCATGGTCACGACGACCACGCTCACGAGCCGCACGAAACGCCGTGGGTCGTCTGGGTGCCGCTCGTGCTGCTGGCGATTCCGTCGATCGTGATCGGCGCGATCGGCATCGGTCCGATGCTGTTCGGCGACTTCTTCCAGCACGGCGTCGCGTTCGACAAGGTGATCTACATCAGCGAGAGCCATCCGGCGCTGCATGAGATGACCGAAGAATTCCAGGGCTGGGCGTCGATGGGTCTGCACTCGGTGTCGGGCCTGCCTGTGTGGCTCGCGCTCGCAGGCGTGGTGGTCGCATGGTTCCTGTATCTGGTCCGTCCGGATCTGCCCGCTGTCATCAAGCGCGCATTCGGTCCGATCTACACGTTGCTCGATAACAAGTACTACATGGACAAGATCAACGAAGTGGTGTTTGCGCGAGGCGCGGTGGCCATTGGCCGGGGTCTGTGGAAGGAAGGCGACGTGGTCGTGATCGACGGCATCGTCAACGGCAGCGCACGCTTTATCGGCTGGTTCGCGAGCGTGATCCGCTTCCTCCAATCCGGCTACATCTACCACTACGCGTTCGCCATGATCATCGGCATGCTGGGGCTCCTGACCCTGTTCGTAACGCTCGGCGGCAAATAAGGCGAGGGACACTCATGCACGCTTATCCGATTCTGAGCATCGCGATCTGGTTGCCGATCTTCTTCGGTCTGCTGGTCCTCGCGATCGGCAACGACGAGAACCCCGCCCCCGCGCGCTGGATTTCGCTGATCGGCTCGGTTCTGAGCTTCCTCGTCACGCTGCCATTGATCACCAGCTTCGATTCGAGCACCGCCGAGCTGCAGTTCGTCGAGCAGGCGAACTGGATCGAGCGCTTCCACATCACGTATCACCTCGGCGTGGACGGCATTTCGATGTGGTTCGTTGCGTTGACCGCGTTGATCACGGTGATCGTCGTGATCGCGGCGTGGGAAGTGATCACGAAGAACGTCGGCCAGTACCTCGCGGCCTTCCTGATCCTGTCGGGCATCATGGTCGGCGTGTTCAGCGCGGCCGACGGCCTGTTGTTCTACGTGTTCTTCGAAGCGACGCTGATCCCGATGTACATCATCATCGGCGTGTGGGGCGGGGCGAACCGCGTGTACGCGGCATTCAAGTTCTTCCTGTACACGCTGGCGGGCTCGCTGCTGATGCTGGTTGCGCTGATCTATCTGTACAACCAGACCGGCTCGTTCGACATCGCCACGTGGCAGCACGCGCAGATAGCGATGACGCCGCAGGTGCTACTGTTTATCGCGTTCTTCCTGGCCTTCGCGGTGAAGGTGCCGATGTGGCCGGTGCACACGTGGTTGCCGGACGCGCACGTGGAAGCGCCGACCGGCGGCTCGGTCGTGCTGGCCGCGATCATGCTGAAGCTCGGTGCGTACGGTTTCCTGCGCTTCTCGCTGCCGATCACGCCTGATGCGAGCCATTTCCTCGCACCGGTCGTCATCACGCTGTCGCTGATCGCGGTGATCTACATCGGTCTCGTCGCGATGGTGCAGGCCGACATGAAGAAACTGGTCGCGTATTCGTCGATCGCGCACATGGGTTTTGTCACGCTCGGCTTCTTTATCTTCAATCAGCTCGGCGCGGAAGGCGCGATCGTGCAGATGATCTCGCACGGTTTCGTGTCGGGCGCGATGTTCCTGTGCATCGGCGTACTGTACGACCGCATGCACTCGCGTCAGATCGCCGATTACGGCGGCGTCGTCAACGTGATGCCGAAGTTCGCGGCGTTCGTCATGCTGTTCGCGATGGCGAATTGCGGCTTGCCGGGCACTTCCGGTTTCGTCGGCGAATTCATGGTGATTCTGGCCTCCGTCCAGTACAACTTCTGGATCGCGAGTGGCGCGGCAGTCACGCTGATTCTCGGCGCGGCCTATACGCTGTGGATGTACAAGCGCGTGTACTTCGGCGCGGTCGCGAACGACCACGTGAAGAACCTGCTCGACATCGACCGTCGCGAATTTTTCATGCTGGCTGTGCTCGCCGCACTGACGCTGTTCATGGGCCTGTACCCGAAGCCCTTTACCGATGTGATGCACGTATCCGTGGAAAACCTCCTCTCCCACGTTGCCCAATCGAAGCTGCCGTTGCCTCAGTAACGACGAGCGGAGGAATTTAAGACCATGCAAAACGCCCCTATGACTGCTCTGTTGCCCGACGCACTGGTGATGTTCGCCATTGTCATCGCGTGGCTCAACGACACGTTCGTCGGCCAGGAGGGTCGCCGTACCACGTATTTCATCGCGTTCTACTCGACGCTCGTCGCCGGGATCTGGTTCGCGATCAATGCGTTCGACCCGCAAGTGCATTACTTCTTCGATCACATGTACGTGGTCGATCCGTTCGCCAATGTGATGAAGGCAGTGGTGTCGCTCGGCTATGCGGTGACGATCGTTTATTCGCGTCGCTACCTCGAAGACCGTAGCCTGTTCCGCGGCGACTTCTTCCTGCTCGGCATGTTCTCGCTGCTCGGCCAGATCGTGATGATCTCGGGCAATAACTTCCTGACGCTGTATCTCGGTCTGGAACTGATGTCGCTGTCGCTGTACGCGGTGATCGCGCTGCGTCGCGAAGTGGCGTCGTCGAACGAAGCGGCGATGAAGTACTACGTGCTCGGCGCGCTGGCTTCCGGCTTCCTGCTGTACGGTATTTCGATGCTGTATGGCGCGACCGGCTCGCTCGACCTGAACGAAGTGTTCAAGGCGATCAGCACGAGCCACTACGATCCGACCGTGCTGCTGTTCGGCGTCATCTTCATCGTGGCGGGCGTAGCGTTCAAGATGGGTGCGGTGCCGTTCCATATGTGGGTGCCTGACGTGTACCAGGGCGCACCGACGGCGATGACGCTCATCGTCGGCGGCGGCCCGAAGGTCGCGGCGTTCGCGTGGGGTCTGCGTTTCCTCGTGATGGGCCTGCTGCCGCTGGCGGTCGAATGGCAGCAGATGCTGGTGATTCTGGCGGCGCTGTCGCTGATCGTCGGCAACATCACCGGGATCGTGCAGCGCAACGTCAAGCGGATGCTCGCGTATTCGGCGATCTCGAACATGGGCTTCGTGCTGCTCGGCCTGCTCGCCGGCGTGGTCGACCAGAAGACCACGGGCGCCGCGAACGCGTACGGCTCGGCGATGTTCTACAGCATCGTCTACCTGATCACGACGCTCGGCACCTTCGGCGTCATCATGCTGCTCGCGCGCCGCGACTTCGAAGCGGACACGCTGGAGGACTTCAAGGGCCTCAATCAGCGCAGCGCGGTATTCGCGTTCGTGATGATGATCATGATGTTCTCGCTCGCGGGTATTCCGCCGGCAGTCGGCTTCTATGCGAAGCTCGCCGTGCTGCAAGCGACGATGAACGCCGGCCTGACCTGGCTCACCGTGCTCGCCGTGATCACGTCGCTGTTCGGCGCGTTCTACTACCTGCGTATCGTCAAGCTGATGTACTTCGACGAGCCGCAAGACAAGTCGCCGATCGTGGCGGACACGAGCACGCGCGCGTTGCTCGCGTTGAACGGCGTCGCCGTGCTGGTGCTCGGTATCGTGCCGGATCCGCTGTTGCGCGCCTGCCTGCAGGCGATCCAGCACACGCTGCTGCTCTGATGTCCGCTGCGGGCTGGTTTATCGTGCTGTTGGCGCTGGTCGGCGCCAACCTGCCGTTCCTGAATCAGCGCCTCTTCGCCGCGGTGCCGTTGAAAGCGGCGAAGAAAAGCGCCTGGCTCCGGATTGCCGAATTGATCGTGCTGTATTTCGTGGTCGGCGCGCTGGGCTTTTTGCTCGAAGCGCGCGCGGGAAATCGCTTCGAGCAGGGCTGGCAGTTCTACGCGATCACGTTCGCGCTGTTCGTCGTGTTCGCTTTCCCCGGCTTTACCTTCCAATATCTCGTCAAACGCCGCTGACGGCGTCCCGCCGTCGCGCGCGCCAGGCTGTTCTGAGGTCCGCACATGGCTGAGCTTCCCAATCACGACGCCGCGCTAACCGAGACTTGTATCGACAGCAAGACGGTCCATCAAGGACCGTTCATGACGGTCAAGTACGATACGGTCCGACTGCCCGACGGCAAACAGGCAACGCGCGAATACGTTCAGCATCCGGGCGCCGTCATGGTGATCCCCTTGTTCGACGACGCTCGCGTGCTGCTCGAAAGTCAGTATCGCTATCCGATGGGCAAGGTGATGGTCGAATATCCGGCCGGCAAGCTCGACCCGAACGAGGGCGCGCTGGCCTGCGCGGTCCGGGAACTGCGCGAGGAAACTGGCTATACCGCGCGCGAGTACGTGTACCTGACTCGGATTCACCCGATCATTTCTTACTCGACCGAATTCATTGATATCTATCTCGCGCGGGGCTTGACCGCGGGTGAGCGCAACCTCGATGAAGGCGAGTTTCTCGAACTTTTCACCGCGACCGTGGAGCAGGTATCCGAGTGGGTGCGCACGGGCAAGATCACCGATGTGAAGACGATCATCGGTACCTTCTGGCTCGAGAAAGTGCTGTCGGGTACGTGGCCGACCGAGGCGCCCGAAACGGTATAAGTTCGCGTCTGCCCGATAGCTGATCCGCGTTGCAGGTGAACGGAGCCCCTGTTGGTCGATGACCGGCAGGGGCTTTTCATTGGCTTCGCGGTTTCTTTCTGGCTCGAAAAATAAGCCGTCTCCTATGCCATCTGGCTGGCTCGTCGTGGCGCCGGCGGCCGGCTAATATGAACCTCTCGATCACCGAATTCGTCGTCGATTTTGTTTTGGATGACAGAAGTTAAAGATCGCAGTGATCTCATTTCTGCTCCGGCACAGGTTGTCAATTGACAACCTGTGCCGGAGCGACTAAATTGGAGGTCTCGATGGTTCGAGCAAGGCACATGAAGAAAGAGATCGAGGCCGCATTGGCATACGCGGAGCAGCACGGCTGGCGCGTTCAGGACGGCGGAAGAGGTCATGCGTGGGGAAAAATCCATTGCCCGTACAGAGACGCCGAATGTCGTTGCGGGGAGTTCTGTATATCGAGCGTCTGGAGTACGCCGAAGAATGCCGGCAATCACGTTAGGCACTTGCGGCGCATCGTCGGCAACTGCACGGCACGGCGCTAGTGGGTTCGTAGGTATCACGCAGGTATCAAGCAGGAATCGCAACAACCTGGGCTCAACGAAGACAGGAGTAACTTATGGAATATGTGTTCACGTTGAAATACCGCCTCGCCGCGGAAGAATGCGATGCAGACGCAATCGTCGAGCGGTTGGGCGAAGCGGGGTGCGACGACGCCACGATTGGCGTCGGGCAACCCGGCCGCCTCGGGCTGCTTTTCACCCGTGAAGGCGCGAGCGCGCTCGCGGCTGTCACCAGCGCGCTTAAGGACGTGAAAGGTGCGGTGCCGTCCGCGCAACTGATCGAGGCGGGACCTGACTTCGTAGGGCTGACCGACGTGGCCGAGGTGGCCGGCGTGTCGCGGCAAAACATGCGCAAGCTGATGCTGAACAACGCAATCGACTTCCCGTCGCCGGTCCACGAAGGCAGTGCGTCGGTGTGGCATCTGGCGGACGTGCTCGAATGGCTGACCGCGCGCGGCGGGTACGAGATTGAGATCGGTGTGGCGGATGTCGCAAAACTCGCGAAGCAGATCAATCTGACGAAGGAGGCCCGTCAGATTGAACCGCGTGTGAGCCGTCAACTGAGCAATCTCGTGGCGTAGCAGTGCGCCGCAAGCGGGCCGTAGAGCGGAGCAGATGTGGCACCGCTTCTAGCCGGGCCGCCTTCGGCAGCACCTGCCGTAAAGCGTTAAAATCGCCCACCCGCGTCATATTCCCTTGCGGCTGCTGGCGGTTGCCCGTCGGCTCTAAAGTTTTGCGAACGACCGTTCACAAATTTCCATTTTGCGCTAAACTGGCACGCAAGCCCTGATTCCACATGAAGGTCCTCGATTTACAGTGTCCGCATGGCCATCGGTTCGAAGGCTGGTTCGCTTCGACCGATGACTTCGAGTCGCAGCAGTCCCGCAAGCTCGTCGAATGTCCGATCTGCGGTGCGAACGAGGTGAGCCGTTTGCCGTCGGCACCGCGTCTGAATCTGTCGGGCGCGACCGACTCCAAGGCGCCGGCGGGCGTGGAGCAAATGCAGGCGCACCTGATGCGCGCGCTGCGCGAGGTACTGGAGAAGACGGAGAACGTGGGCGACCGCTTCGCCGAGGAAGCACGACGCATTCACTACAACGAAGCGCCTGTGCGCAGTATTCGCGGTGTCACGACACCGGAGGATGCGCGTGCCTTGGTCGAGGAAGGCATCGAAGTGATGCCGCTGCCGGTCCCAGCTGCGCTGAAGGAACCACTGCAATAGCGCGGTGGCTCCAGGCGGCCGGGTGGTGGCGGCCAGGAGACACTACGCATGAATCTGGACTATTCCCCCGCTGAAGACGCGTTCCGCGCCGACATCCGCGCCTGGCTCGAAGCGAATCTGCCTCGCGAGCTGAGCGACAAGGTTCTCAATCACAAACGGCTTTCCCGCGAAGACTTCGCAAGCTGGCACAGGCTGCTCGGCACGCGAGGCTGGTCGGCAGTCGCGTGGCCGCGCGAATACGGCGGCCCCGGCTGGGACGCGACGCAACGACATATCTGGGAAGAAGAGTGCGCGCGTATCGGCGCACCTTCCGTGCTGCCCTTCGGTGTGTCGATGGTTGCGCCGGTGCTGATGAAGTACGGTAACGAGGCGCAGAAGCGCCACTATCTGCCGCGTATTCTCGACGGCACGGACTGGTGGTGTCAGGGCTACTCGGAACCGGGATCGGGTTCCGACCTTGCGTCGCTGCGCACCCGCGCGGAGCGCGTCGGTGATCATTACGTGGTCAACGGCCAGAAGACCTGGACCACGCTCGGCCAGCACGCCGACATGATGTTCTGCCTCGTGCGCACCGACAGCGGCGCCAAAAAGCAGGAGGGCATCTCGTTCCTGCTGATCGATATGAAAACCCCGGGCATCACGGTGCGGCCCATCATCACGCTCGACGAAGATCACGAAGTCAACGAGGTGTTCTTCGAGAACGTCAAAGTGCCGGTCGACAATCTCGTCGGCGAAGAAAATCGCGGCTGGACGTATGCGAAATATCTGCTCGGCCACGAGCGTACCGGCATTGCGCGAGTCGGAGCGTCGAAGCGTGAGCTGGCGTTTCTGAAGCGTGTCGCGCTGAATCAGAAAAAGAACGGCAAGCCGCTGCTGCACGATCCGGTGTTTGCGGCGAAGGTAGCGAGTCTCGAAATCGAGTTGATGGCGCTGGAAGTCACCGTGCAACGGGTGGTAGCCAACGAGGCGGGCGGTCGCGGCCCGGGCCCGGAAGCGTCGATGCTGAAGATCAAGGGCACGGAAGTGCAACAGGGGCTCACCGAGCTGATGTTCGAAGCAATCGGCCCGCTGGCCGCGCCGTTCGACGTGCCGTTCCTCGAAGGCGAACGCGAGCACAGTCTTGCCGGCGACGACGATGCCGCGCCGCTTGCCGCGTACTACTTCAACTTCCGCAAGACGTCGATTTACGGCGGCTCGAACGAAATTCAAAAGAACATCATCGCGCAGATGATTCTCGGACTTTGAGGAGCGGCGCATGGACTTCACTTTCAACGACGAACAACAGCAATTTGCCGATGCGCTGCGCCGCTATCTCGACAGGAGCTACGGCTTCGAAGCGCGCCAGCAGATCGTGCGCTCGGAGGCGGGCGTATCGGCTGTGCACTGGGCCGCGTTCACCGAACTGGGGCTGACCGCGTTGCCGGTGCCCGAAACGCAGGGCGGCTTCAACGGTGGTCCGATCGACATGCTCGTGGTCATGCAGGAGCTCGGCCGCGCGCTCGTCGTCGAGCCGTTTTGGGCGACCGCGGTCGGCATCGAAGCGCTGCGCCTTGCCGGCACCGGCGACGGCGAAGATGCCGCGCTGCTCGAACGGGCGGCCCAGGGCGAAGCGAGGCTGGCCGTGGCGTTTCACGAGCCGCATGCGCGCTACGATCTGTTCGACGTCGCGACGACCGCGAGCGGGCAGGGTGCGCAGCACACGCTGAGCGGCACCAAATCGGTCGTGCTGCACGGCGCGCAGGCGGACCACTGGATCGTGCCGGCGCGCCTCGATGGCGAGATCGCACTCTTTGTCGTCGCGCGTGACGCGGCCGGCGTCACGCTCACCGAGTACCGCACGATCGACGGTCAACGCGCCGCGACGCTCGAATTCAATGGCACGCCCGCGCGCCGGCTCGCCGGCGAACACGCGGGGGCGGCAACCCTCGAGCAGATCGCCGACTACGGCACGCTGCTGCTGTGCGCGGAAGCGCTCGGCGCGCTCGACGCGCTCAATCACGCCACCGTCGAGTACACCAAAACGCGCCAGCAGTTCGGCCAGCCGATCGCGCGTTTCCAGGCGTTGCAGCATCGCATGGTCGAGATGCTGATCCACGCGGAGCAGGCGCGCTCGATCACGTATCTGGCTGCGATGCGCTACGCGAGTGAAGACGCGAACGAGCGCCGTCGAGCGATCTCCGCGGCAAAAGTTCGGGTAGGCCAGGCCGCGCGTTTCGTTGGTCAACAGGCGGTGCAGTTGCACGGCGGCATGGGTGTCACGAACGAAGTGGCGGCCGCGCATCTGTTCAAGCGCCTCGCGATCATCGAGACCACGCTCGGCGACGTCGATCATCATCTCGCGCGGTTTGCCACGCTGCCCGGATTTGCGGTCGCCGAAGACTGATCGGGCCGTTCCACCGGACAAAGGAGGTGCACGATGAAAATCAGTTTCGAAGACATGGAAGTGGGCTCGAGCCGCGAAATCGGCAAGCACATGTTCACGCGCGAGGAGATTGTCGAGTTCGCGCAGAAGTTCGATCCGCAGCCGTTTCATCTCGACGAAGCCGCCGCGGCCGAATCGCCATTCCGCGGCCTCGTCGCGAGTGGTTGGCACACCTGCTCGGTAATGATGGGCATGCTCGTGCGCAAGGTACTGGCGGATTCGACATCGATGGGTTCGCCCGGGATCGACGAGATCCGCTGGCTCAAGCCGGTACGAGTCGGCGACACGATCACGATGATGAACGTCATCGTCGACAAGCGCGTGTCGCAGAGCAAGCCGGATCGCGGCATCGTGTCGACACGCTGGGAGGGCATCAATCAGCACGGCGAAACGGTGATCACCGTGCGCTCGAACGGCATGTTCGGCCTGCGCAATCCGGGAGCGGCGGCATGACGGCGAGCGCGGCGACGCTGGTCGCTTTCGACAATGCGGGTGCTTTGCGCGCGCTCATCGGCGCCGAGCCGCTCGTCAGCGAGTGGCTGAGCGTCGATCAGGAGAGGGTCGACCGTTTCGCCGAGGCAACCGGCGATCATCAGTGGATTCACATCGATCCCGAGCGGGCCAAACGCGAATCGCCGTTTGGCGGCCCGGTCGCGCATGGGTTTTTGACGCTGTCGCTGATTCCGGCTTTGCTCGGCAAAACGGTGAAGATCGAGCAGCGCATGGGTGTCAACTATGGCTTGAACCGCGTGCGTTTCATGTCGCCGGTACTCGTGGGGTCGTCGCTGCGCGGGAAGTTCGCCGTCGAGTCGGTGACCGACGTCGACAACAGCGGCGTGCAACTCGCGTGGAACGTGACGCTGGAGTGTCAGGGCAGCGAACGACCGGTGTGCGTCGCGGAGTTCATCACGCGGCATTACTTCTAGCGTTTTCCCTTCGCAGACGAAATGAAAAAGCGCGAGCCGGCAGGCATGCCGCTCGCGCTTTCTGTTTGTGTCGAGCCGTCAGCGAGACGGCCGAAACTAGTGTTTCGCGTACTGCGTCGCACCAAACAGCACCTCTTTCGCCTTGTCGTCCGTCAGCGGCGCGCGCGCCGACGCCAGCACGTCGACGCCGCGCACCACCGCCGGCCGCGCAGCGATCTCTTCATGCCAGCGCTTCACGTTCGGCAAGGTATCGAGCTCGATGCCCTGATTTTTCCACGAACGGGTCCACGGAAACGCGGCGATGTCCGCGATCGTATAGTCGTTGCCCGCGAGGTACCGCGTCTTGCCGAGTTGCGTGTCCATCACGCCGTACAGACGTCGCGCCTCATTAGTGTAGCGATTGACCGCGTATTCGATCTGCTCGGGTGCATACACGCGGAAGTGATGCGTTTGCCCCAGCATCGGACCGAGGCCGCCCATCTGGAACATCAGCCATTGCAGTGCCGCGTAGCGCGCGGCCGGATCGCTCGGTAGAAACTTGCCGGTTTTCTCGGCCAGATAAATCAGGATCGCGCCCGATTCGAATAGCGCGAAGGGCCGGCCGTCGGCGCCTTTCGGACCTTCGGAATCGACGATCGCGGGAATCTTGTTGTTGGGACTGATGGCGAGAAATTCCGGCTTGAACTGGTCGCCGGCACCGATGTTCACGGCATGCACGTTGTAGGGTAGGCCCGTTTCCTCGAGCATGATATGAATCTTGTGGCCGTTCGGGGTTGCCCAGCTATAGACGTCGATCATCCTGGCTCCTTTGTTCGTCGAAGCGGCGCCGCAAAGAGGGCGCCGCCGTTGCCGAAAATTAGAGCATAGATCGCGCGACGCTGCTTGGCGCGGGCTCAGTCCCCACGCTCACACCGAGCCGAAGCACTCAAACGCGTGTGACCGGCATCTCAACGCGAGCCGCCGCGCCCGCATCCATATGGCGCGCAAGTTCGAGCTTGGCGATCGCGTTGCGATGCACTTCGTCGGGGCCGTCGGCGAAACGCAGCGTGCGCGCCGACGCATAGGCATACGCGAGCGGAAAATCGTCGCTGACGCCGCCGCCGCCATGCGCCTGAATCGCCCAGTCGATCACCTGACACGCCATGTTCGGCGCGACCACCTTGATCATTGCGATCTCGCCGCGCGCGCCCTTGTTGCCGACGGTATCCATCATGTACGCGGTCTTCAGCGTGAGCAGACGCGCCTGCTCGATCATGCAGCGCGCCTCGGCAAGACGCTCCTGCGTGACCCCTTGCGACGCCACCGGCTTGCCGAACGCGACACGCTGCAGCGAGCGCTTCGCCATCAATTCGAGCGCGCGTTCGGCGAGACCGATCAGGCGCATGCAGTGGTGGATGCGTCCTGGGCCGAGACGGCCTTGCGCGATCTCGAAGCCGCGGCCTTCGCCGAGCAGCATGTTGGTAGCGGGCACGCGCACGTTGTCGAGTGTGATCTCCATGTGGCCGTGCGGCGCGTCGTCGTAACCGAACACCGTGAGCGGGCGATGCACGGTGATGCCGGTGGCGTCGGCGGGCACGAGGATCATCGACTGCTGCTGATGGCGCGGCGCGTCGGGATCGGTCTTGCCCATCACGATATAGACCTTGCAGCGCGGATCGCCCGCGCCCGACGACCACCACTTGTGACCGTTGATCACGTAATGGTCGCCATCGCGCACGATGCTGGTCTGGATGTTCGTCGCATCCGACGACGCGACCTCTGGCTCCGTCATCAGAAACGCCGAACGGATCTGCCCTTGCAGCAGCGGTTCGAGCCACTCGCGCTTGTTCTCTTCGCTGCCGTAGCGCTCGATCGTCTCCATGTTGCCGGTGTCCGGCGCGTTGCAGTTGAACACTTCCGGCGCCCACGGCACACGGCCCATGATCTCGCACAGCGGTGCGTATTCGAGATTCGTCAGGCCCGCGCCGCGCTCCGATTGCGGTAGGAACAGATTCCACAGACCGGCGTCGCGCGCCTTCTGCTTGAGTTGCTCGACCAGTTCGGTCGGCACCCATGCGTTGCCGTTCTGGCGGTTGCGCGCGATCTCCGCATAGAACGCCTGTTCGTTCGGGTAAATGTGCTCGTCGAAAAAGGCGAGCAGCTTTTCGCGCAACGCCTGGACCTTCGGGGTGTAATCGAAATTCATCTTGGACCTCGCGGGTAACGGACTGCGAATGATGGGGAGCAGGGCGCGCCCTTGTGTCTAGAGAACCTTCTGCGCATAGTGCCAGGCGAGTTCGGCCATCGGCTTCGCGCGCCGGCCGGCGTCGAGCGCCTGCGCGTTCGATGCGGTACCGTCGACGACGCGCTTCATGATCCCTTGCAGGATCGCTGCGATGCGGAACATGTTGTAGGCCAGATAGAAATTCCAGTCGCCACGAATCTCGAAACCGGTGCGTTGGCAATAGCGCTCGACATACCGCGCTTCATCGGGAATGCCGAGCGCGGCCCAATCGAGTCCCGCGATGCCGCGGAACTGCGTGGGGTCGACATGCCACGCCATGCAGTGGTAAGCAAAGTCGGCGAGCGGATCGCCGAGCGTCGACAGTTCCCAGTCGAGCACCGCGAGCACGCGCGGCTCGTTGCGATCGAAAATCAGATTGTCGAGCCGGTAGTCGCCATGCACGACCGACACGCGCTCGTTCGTTTCGGCCGGCATATGCTGCGGCAGCCATTCGATCAGCCGGTGCATCGCGTCGATCGGCTCGGTCTCGGACGCCAGATACTGCTTGCTCCAGCGGCCGATCTGGCGCGCGAAGTAATTGCCTGGCTTACCGTAGTCGGCGAGGCCGGCGGTGGCGGCGTCGACACTGTGCAACGCCGCGATCACGCGATTCATTTCGTCGTAGATCGCCGCGCGCTCGGTGGGCGTCATGCCGGGCAGCGATTGATCCCACAGCACGCGGCCTTCCACGAACTCCATCACGTAGAACGCGCGACCGATCACGCTTTCGTCCTCGCACAGCGCGAGCATGTGTGCGACCGGCACGTCGGTGTCGGCGAGCGCGTGCATCACGCGATATTCGCGTTCGATCGCATGCGCGGACGGCAGCAGCTTCGCCGCGGGTCCGGGCTTCGCGCGCATCACGTACGCGCGCGACGGCGTGATCAGCTTGAACGTGGGATTGGATTGTCCGCCCGCGAATTGCTCGAGCGTGAGCGGCCCCTCGAATCCGTCGACATGTCCGGCCAGCCACGCGGCGAGCGCGTCGTTGTCGAAGCGTTGCCGCTCGTTGACCGGGCGGGTGCCCTCGAAAGCCGAGTAGTCCTGTCTGCGTGCGGGTTCGCCGGTCTGCGTGGCTTGCGCCATGTGTCTCCTCCAGTTCGGTGTCAGCTACGCTGGTATCGGATGAATTGTGCGTAGAGCATTTCCATCGTGGTGTTGCGAACGTCGCGATGCAACGGCGACGGCGGTGAATAGTTGAGCATGCGCAGCACCCAGTCGCGCGGCGCGGCGCCGACGTCGAGCGCATTGATGCAGCCGGTCGCCTGCGCCAGATGACCGAAGAACGTGCGGCCGCCGGCCGTTAGCGCGTGCGACAGGATCGCGCGATTGACGCCGCCGTGCAGCACCAGCAACGCGGTGTCCCACGAGGTGTCTTCGCGCAGCGCCGTGACGGCCGGCAGAACGCGATCGAACAGCTGGCCGATCGTTTCGCCGTCGAGAAAGCGCATGCTCTCCGGCACGATGCCGTCGAACACGCCGAGAAAGGCGGCCTCGATATCGCTCGGCGGAATGCCGCCGAGCCGTCCGCCGCGAATTTCTTGCCACGCGGGCTCGACTTCGGGCTCGATCTGTTGACCCGTTTCGGCAAGCACGCGCCGCGCGGTTTCGATCGTGCGGGGCAAGCCGCTGACGATCACGCGGTCGAAGCGCACCTGCTGTTCAGCGAACACGCGGCCCGCCGCGCTCGCCTGCTCGCGGCCGTTCGCGTTCAGCGGCACGGTTTCGGGATCGATCGCGCGGCCGGAGTCGTCGAAGTAGGTGACGTCGCCGTGACGCATCAGGAAGATGCGGCGACGTTTCGGCAGTTGGTAGTCGGGCATGTCGGGCGGCTCTCTCGTCGTTTATTTGTAGATGGGGGCGCGTTTTTCGAGGAACGCGGTGATGCCTTCGAGACCGTCGCGATGATGCAGCGACGCGACGAAGTTATCGCGCTCGGCGACCAGATGATCCGCGAGGGGCTGCGTACCGGCCGCGGCGATCAGCCCCTTGATGCGCGCGACCGAATTGGGCGAAATCGCGCCGAGCTCGTCGGCCCACGCGAGCGCGTTATCGAGCGCGGTGCCGGCTTTGGTGAGCCGGTTGACGACGCCGAGTTCGTGCAGACGCGCGGCGCCGATCGGCTTGGCTTCGATCAGTACCTCGGTGGCCAGCTGGCGCGGCAGCGCCTCGGCGAGAAACCACGAGCCGCCGCCGTCGGGCGTCAGGCCGACGCGCGCGTAGGACATCGCGAATTTGGCGTTGTCCGCGGCGACGATCAGATCGCAGGCGAGCGCGAGCGAAAATCCGGCGCCGGCCGCCGCGCCTTCCACCGCGGCAATGACCGGCTTCGACGATAGCCGCAGTGCCGAAATCCATTGAGCGAGCATGTCGATGCTATCGGCTTGCACGGAGGGATCTTTCGCGCGATTTTCGAGCAGGCGGTTCAGGTTGCCGCCTGCGCAAAAGAAGTTATCGGCGCCGGTGATCACGACGGCGCGAATCGACGGATCGCGCTCGACGGTATCGAATGCCTCGATGCCCGCGGCGTACATGTCCGGATGCAGCGCGTTGCGCGCACCGGGGTTCGACAGCGTGAGGACCAGTGTGGATTCGCTGCTGGCCGGGCGTGAAGCGAGCAGGGCGGCGCTCATGATTGGGTCTCCGTTGGGATGTCGGCGGCGTCGCGCTGCGTGAGCGCCAGGCCGAGTTGCGCGCGTCTTGCGAGCCACGGCGACGGACGATAGCGCGGTTCGCCGAGCACGCTGTGCATGTTGCGCAGGATCGTGAGAATGGTGGTGGCGCCGAGCGCGTCGCCGAGCGCGAGCGGTCCGCGCGGATAGCCGAGGCCGAGCGTGACGGCGAGGTCGATGTCCTCCGGCGTCGCGATCTGCTTCTGCGCGATGTCGCAGCCGATGTTGACGATCGTCGCGACCACCCGCTGCGCGACGAAGCCGGTCGAATCGCGGATCACGGTGACGGGGATGCCGTCGGCGGCGAACAGCGCATGCGCGCTATCGCGCGCGGCGCGTGTCGTGGCCGGCGTGGTCATCAGCGTGCGGCGTTGCGCGCCGACGAGCGGGAACAGTGCGTCGACGGCGACGACGCGGCTCGCGTCGAGCGCTTCGTCGACCGCGGCCGTGGTCGCGTCGTGGCCGAACGGCGTGACGACGATCAGCGAACCAGGGGCGGGCGTCGCGCCTTCGTCGAGCTTTACGCCCGCTTTGCCGACCAGTTGCACGACTGCCTCATACGCGTCGCGGTAGCGTTGGCTGACCCACACGCTTTGCGGCAGCGTGGTCGGCGCGGGCGCTTCGGCGGCAACCTGCTGCTTGCCGTCCACGTAGCGATAGAAACCTTCGCCGCTCTTGCGGCCGAGCAGTCCGCCCGATAGCCGCGTGCCCGTGATCGGCGACGGCGTGTAACGCGGTTCTTCGTAGAACTGGTGATAGATCGACTCCATCACCGGATGCGACACGTCGAGCGCGGTCAGGTCCAGCAGCTCGAACGGCCCGAGGCGAAAGCCGGCCTGCTCGCGCATGATGCGGTCGATGTCCGCAAAGCTCGCGACGCCTTCGCCCGCCACGCGCAAGCCCTCGGTATTCATGCCGCGGCCCGCGTGATTGACGATGAAGCCCGGCATGTCCTTCGCGCGCACCGGCGTGTGGCCCATGCGGCGCGCGAGTTCCATCAGCGCGTCGCCGGCTTCGGGGTCGCTGCGCAGGCCGTCGATCACTTCGACGACCTTCATCAGTGGCACCGGATTGAAGAAGTGATAGCCGACCACACGCGACGGATCGGTGCAGCCCGCGGCAATCGCGGTGATCGACAGCGACGACGTATTCGACGCGAGGATGCAGCGGCCGCTGACCACGGTTTCGAGCTCGCGAAACAGCGCCTGCTTTACCTCGAGCTTTTCGACGATCGCCTCGATGACGAGATCGCAGCCGACCAGCTCGCTGATCGCCTGCACGCCGCTCACGTTGGCGAGCGCGGCGAGCGAGCGCGACTGCTCCAGCTTGCCTTTGGCCGTCAATTTGGCGAAAGTCTCCGCGAGATAGTCGCGCGCGGCGCCGACGGCGGCCGCGTTGGTGTCGTAGAGCCGCACGCGCAGGCCAGCGAGCGCCGCGATTTGCGCGATACCGCGGCCCATCGCGCCGGTGCCGACGATGCCGATGGTCTCGATGCTGAAATTGCGAGAGTTCATTGTGATGCCCGACTCCATGGTTATTTTAGAATAGCACGATCGTGCAATTTCTTGGATGATTCGATGGAAAGCCGCTACTTCAACCTCGACGCGCGGTCTCACACACCATGACACAAGGAGACACCCCATGATCAAGCTGTGCGGTTTTGCGCTGTCCAACTACTACAACAAGGTCAAGTTCGTGCTGCTCGAACATGGCATCGAGTTCGAGGAGCAGTTCGTGAAGCCGAGTCAGGAAAAAGCGCTGCTCGAGCATTCGCCGCTCGGCAAGGTGCCATATCTGCAGACCGAGCACGGCGACCTCTGCGAGTCGCAGTGCATCGTCGAATATCTGGCTGCGCGTTTTCCCGACAAGCGGATCTTCTGCGCCGATCCGTGGCAGGCCGCCAAGGAACGCGAAATGATCTTTTTCGTCGATGTACATCTCGAGCTGACAGTGCGCAATCTGTACAAGGAAGCGTTTTTCGGCGGCACGGTCAGCGACGCGACGAAAGGGCGCGTCGAGAAGCTGCTCACGCATCACATCGCCGGTTTCAAACGGATCGCGAAGTTCTCGCCGTATCTGTGCGGCGAGCAATTCAGCGTGGCGGATACCGCCGGCTACGTGAGCCTGCCGCTCGTCGGTATGGCGACACAGACCATTTACGGCCGCGATCTTCTGCTCGAAGCGGGGATCGACTGGAAGCGCTACGTGAAGACGATCAACCCGCGGCCGGCTGCGCAGCGCGTGACGGAGGATCGCAAGGCCTGTGTCGCGGCGTCGCGTGCGTCCTGAGGGAATGAGCGCAGTGCCATGAAGCGCGCATGGGTGCGAAGCGCACACCCGTGCCGCGCCGCGCGATGGCAAGTAACGTGGGTTCGTTCGTGGCATCGCGCAAGGCATCCTAGAGCCGCGCGAGCCGTTCGAGCGCGGTAGCGAGCGTGCCTTCCTGCTTGGCGAAGCAGAAGCGCACCACGCCCGACTCGTGCGCCTCGTGATAGAACGCCGAGACCGGAATCGCCGCGACGCCGATTTCGCCGGTCAGCCATTGCGCGAATTCGGCTTCGGGCAGGTCGCTGATCGCCGAATAGTCGACGCACTGAAAATACGTGCCCGTGCACGGCAGCAGCCTGAAGCGCGAATTCGCGAGGCCCGCGTGGAAGAAATCGCGCTTGCGCTGATAGAACGCCGGTAGCTCCACGTACGGCGCCGGGTCCTTCATGTAATCGGCGAGGCCGATCTGCATCGGTGTGTTGACGGTGAACACGTTGAACTGGTGCACCTTGCGGAACTCGGCGCTCAGCGCGGCGGGCGCGGCCACATAGCCGACTTTCCAGCCTGTCACGTGGTAGGTCTTGCCGAAGCTCGACACGACGAAGCTGCGCTGCGCGAGTTCCGGATAACGCGCGACGCTTTCATGCGGCGCGCCGTCGTAGACCATGTGCTCGTACACCTCGTCGGACAGGATCAGCACGTTGGTGCCGCGCACGATCTCCTCGAGCTTGCGCATGTCCTGTTCGCGCCACACGGTGCCGGTCGGATTGTGCGGCGTGTTGATCATGATGAGCCGCGTCTTCGGCGTGATCGCGGCGGCGAGCTTGTCGAACCGGATCGCGTAGTCGGGTGCGTCGAGCGTGACGAAAACCGGCTTGCCGCCCGCGAGTTCGATCGACGGCAGATAGCTGTCGTAGGTCGGTTCGATCACGATCACTTCGTCGCCGGGATGGACAGTGCAGAGAATCGCGGTCAGCAACGCCTGTGTGGCGCCCGCGGTCACGGTGATTTCGCTATTGGCGTCGTAGTGGCGGCCGTACAGATTCGCGATCTTGTCCGAAATCGCCTGACGCAGCGGCAGCACACCGGCCATCGGCGGATACTGGTTGTGACCGTCGCGCATCGCGTTCGCGACCGCGTCGACGATGCGCGGATCGCAGGCGAAGTCGGGAAAGCCCTGACCCAGATTCACCGCGCCTTTTTCCGCGGCGAGCGCGCTCATCACGGTGAAAATCGTCGTGCCGACGTTCGGCAGGCGAGACGGAAACGTGGGGCTCGTGGGCGTGTCGTGCGGTGCGTTCATGGCGTCGTGGGTAGCAGTGCGATAAGGTGGGCCGGTTCTCGAACTGTCGTTGCGAAGGGCGAAGCCTGATTGTAGGGAATCGCGACACGCTGTGCGCGCCGCGGGTGTCACGTTGATCGTCAGAAGCCGCCTGACGATGAACCTTCAAGATGCGCTCGGCTCAACGCGCCACACGGACGGTCGGATTCACGCGTTGACGGGCTCGCCCCCAGCATTCTGCGCGATGCCGATTTCCGCGACGAACGGTGCCGGTTGCGCGATCCTGAAGCCGAAGTCGCGCGCGATCCGTTTCGCGAGCTTCAGCACCGCACGGTCTTTCGACACGAGCCAGTCGGCCTGCGCCGCATGCGCAAGCTCGAGAAACTTCTGATCGTCGCGATCCTTGCATTGGGGCAGCGGCCGCGCGTCGGCGGCGGACTCGGTCGGCTCACACGGCTCGACCAGTTGCGCCAGCCGCGCGACGACCGCGAGCGCAGCGGCTTTGTCCACATTGCGGTGCGCGAACTGCGGATAGTCGAGCACGTAGGCGAGCTCGGCGAGGCAGCGCGCGTCGATCTGCGCGGCGAGCGCGCCGCTTTCGAGCGCGGCGGCGATCGGCCGCGTGTGAGGGTCGTCGAATACGAGTATGTCGATCCAGACATTGGAATCGAGTACGACGCGCAACGCGCCGCTTGAGGCGAGGGAACCGGGCATTCGTTACAATCGGGCTTTCGTCTTTGACCGCCAGGCACGGCGTGCCTGCAAGCCTCTATGATAATCGTTCTGTCGCCGGCGAAATCGCTCGACTACGACACCCCGCCGCACGTCAAAAAGCACACGATCCCCGATTTCGTCGATGACGCCGCCGAACTGATCAGCGGCCTGCGCCGTTTGTCGCCGCAACAGATCGCTTCGCTGATGAGCATTTCCGATCAGCTCGCGCACCTCAATTTTCAGCGTTACGCGGACTGGTCGCCGCAATTCGGCACGCACAACGCCAAGCAGGCGGTGCTCGCTTTCAACGGCGACGTGTACGAAGGTTTCGATGCGAAGACGTTGTCGTCAGCCGATCTCGACTATGCGCAGAATCACGTGCGGGTGCTGTCGGGCCTCTACGGCCTGCTGCGTCCGCTCGATCTGCTGCAGCCGTACCGGCTCGAAATGGGCACGCGTTTCGTCAACCCGCGCGGCAAGGATCTGTACGCGTTCTGGGGCGAGCGGATCACGCACGCGTTGAACGCGCAGTTGAAGAAGAATGCGGCCACCTCGCGCGTGCTGGTCAATTGCGCATCGGGCGAATACTTCAAGTCGGTCAAGCCGAAGCTGCTCGACGCGCCGGTCGTCACGCCGGTGTTCGAAGACTGGAAGGGCGGCCGCTACAAAATCATCAGCTTCCATGCAAAACGCGCGCGCGGCTTGATGGCGCGCTTCGCGGTGGAAAATCGCCTCGATCGTCCCGAGCAGTTGAAGGACTTCGAGACCGAAGGCTACGCGTTCTGTGCCGAAGCCTCGAACGACTCCACTTTCGTATTTCGCCGCCGCGTTGCGGAATAAGCGTGCCGCTGCGCTAAAAAGGCAGCGTGAATTCAGGCAGGGAAGACTCCGATGACGTTATCGATTACGAGCAATTTCGACGCAGGCGCAGTTGATGTGCTGTCCTGCGAGGACGCCGGCAATATTCGCCTGCGCGTACGGCCCGACAGCCACGCCGAGTTTGCGCAGTGGTTCTATTTCCGCCTGTCGGGCGCGGCGGGCGAGCGCTGCGTGATGACCTTCGAGAACGCAGCCGCGTGCGCGTTCGCGGAGGGCTGGCGCGACTATCGGGCGGTCGCGAGCTACGACCGCGTGAACTGGTTTCGCGTGCCGACGTCGTACGACGGCCGCGTGCTGACGATCGACCATACGCCCGATTTCGACAGCATCTACTACGCGTACTTCGAACCGTACAGCGAGGAGCGTCATGCGGAGTTTCTCGGCGCCGTGCAGCAGATGCCGCACGCGTCGCTGACCGAACTCGGCAAGACGGTCGAAGGCCGGCCGATTTCGCTGCTCACGCTCGGCACGCCGCCCGCCAACGATGCCGCCAACGCCGCGCCCAAAAAGAACATCTGGCTGATTGCCCGGCAGCATCCGGGCGAGACGATGGCCGAATGGTTCATCGAGGGGTTCGTGAAGCGCCTCGCCGGTTGGGGCGATTGGGCGGGCGACCCGGTCGCGCGCAAGCTCTACGATCATGCGGTGTTTCACATCGTGCCGAACATGAATCCGGACGGCAGCGTGCGCGGCAATCTGCGCACCAACGCGGCCGGCGCGAACCTGAATCGCGAATGGATGGAGCCGGACGCCGCGCGCAGTCCCGAGGTGCTGGTGGTGCGCGACGCGATTCATGCGATAGGCTGCGACCTGTTCTTCGATATTCATGGCGACGAGGCATTGCCGTATGTGTTCGTCGCGGGCTCCGAAATGTTGCCGGGCTTCACCGAGCGGCAGGGCCGCGAGCAGACGGCGTTCATCGAGGCGTTCAAGCACGCGAGTCCGGATTTTCAGGACAAGTATGGCTATGCGGCGAGCAAGTATCGCGAGGATGCGTTGAAGCTCGCGTCGAAGTACATCGGCAACGAATTCGGCTGTCTGTCGTTGACGTTGGAAATGCCGTTCAAGGACAACGCAAATCTGCCCGACGAGCGGGTCGGCTGGAACGGCGAGCGCAGCGCATCGCTTGGCGCCGCAATGTTGCAAGCGATCCTGCGACACGTGGAGACGTTCGCCTGAAGAAGCGGACGGATGGACACAAAAAACGAGGCACGCACGGCAAAAGTGCGTGCCTCGTTTTTTATTGGGGCGACTGATCGGACGGTGGCGCGGCTCGATCAGCGCCAGATGTCATTGGCTCTTCTTCTTCGAGTTCTTGTTTGCCGATTTGCTCGACGTCGTGCGCGACGATTGGCCCGAGCCTGTCTTCGACGACTTCTTCGACGTCTTGCCGCCGACCGCGTGCTTGCCTTTGCCGCCTTTGTGCTGGCCCGATCCCGCGCTATGCGCGCGGTTTGGCGGTACGGGATCGTTCCAGCTGAATGCGAGCATCTGCGAGCCGACGTAGCCGCAGCGGAATTTCAGATCGGCCGGCTCGCCCGAGTTGTCCTGGCGCACGCCGACGCCCTCGACGGTGACGATGCTGTCCACCTTGACGCGCTGCTTGCCTTCGTCGAACGAGTCGTTCCATGGCGTGACCGACGAGTGCGCACTGTCGAACGAACTGGACGGGAATTCGACGTGGTCGAAAGCGGTCGACGTGCTCGCGACGAAGTCGCCATGCGCGGCGCAGTCCGCGACGAGCGGATCCGCGTGCATTTCGGTGATAAATCTATTGACGAGGTCGTTGTGCTGTTCGAGCTGATCAGCGAATGCGGGAGCCGCGCAGATGAGCGAGAGACTCGCTGCGCAGGCTGCCAACCGGCCGATCACCCGCAGCAACCGGCTCGGTACATTGGTGCGATCCATCTAGTTCTTTAGACGCAAATGGGAGATGAGGCAAATAAGATGCCGCGCGCAAGGGTTGAGTTCAATGTTGCTGCAAATATTCTGCCTTGTCCTGATGGGGGCGCCCGGAAAGTCTCCAGTGACGAGGCGCTGATTATCACAGATGCGCCGCACGCGACGTCAAAGCGTGCATTCTCAGGTGCGCGGGCCGCCCAGACGATAGCGCCGCACGTCGTAGGTGGTCACCCATGCGGGACGGTAGACCGCGATCAGCGCGGTCGCCATGCCAGTGAACCATGCTTCGCCGGTGGCGAGCAGCAGCACGCTGAGCGCGTAGCCGATCGGCACCACGGTCATCGAACCGCCGGACACGACGATATGGATGCCGAGCGCTGCCGCCGCCGTCAACGACACGGCAATGGCGGGCGAAACGAAGCCCTGGCCGAAGATGAACATGAAAAGATTGCGCGGTAGCCACGCGGTGCAGATGCGCTGGAGCAAGGTCGAGATGGCGACGGGCAGGGCTCCGTACACGAGGAACGTCAGCGCGATGCCCTGCCACGGCGCATCGAAGACGACGGCGGCCAGACCCGCGACCACCGCCATCGCGATCAGGGCGAGCCCCCAGTCGAACAGCGTGACGACGAGCGTGGCGCCGAGCAGGTGCATCACGGTGCCGTCGTCGAGCCAGGCGTTGCTCGACCACAGCACCGACACCGCGACGATTATCGCGAGCCAGACATGCTGGAGCGTGCCGTCCTGAAGTCTTTTGAAAGGTTTTTTCCACAGCGCGAGCGCGATCACCATCGCAGTGGCAATCCAGCCACCGACAGCGACCCAAAACGGAAGCGGTGTGTAGAGGAAACCCATGTGTCTCATATTACTCGTTGGACGACAAAAGGTGTGAGCGGATTCCATGCCAGCCCACCCTCGACGCTGCGCGCATGCGGACGTTCCAACCCATGCGCGCGGCGTGCCCCGCGCCCCTCGTCATGTGGAACCCGGCCCGACCGACTTCCGCGCGGGCCGGCCGGGTGGGGCCTCACCGTACGACGTGGCGGGCTCCGCGGCCATCGGTAGCGCGCTGCTGGTGTCGCTGCCCGGCAACGGATACTGGAAGCGCGCACGTGTGCGGCGCCGGAGCGGAACTGGGCCGGGCTGCCCGCGGATGACCGGCCGCGCGCTGTGCTCGCCGTTGTTGCGCAGCACTTGCAAATGATTCGTGAGCCATCCGTTGTAAAGCGCGACCGCCGCGGCGCGATTGGGCGCACCAAGTTGCTGGAATATGCTCGTCAGGTGGATCTTGACCGTACCTTCGCTAATGCCGAGCGTGCGCGCGATCATCTTGTTGGTGCTGCCCATGTGCACGCAGCGCATGATCTGCTCCTGCCGCGGTGATAGCCCGCCCGAGAGTTTGTTGCGGCGGGGCGGCGGACTTTCTTCGTCGAACGTACGGATCGCGGTGTCGGTCGGCAGCGGCGGATCGATCGCCAGCGCGCCGGGCGGCACGTAGTGACCGCCGAGCAGCACCATTTCCAATGCGCGCACGATCAGGCAGGGATCGGTGTCGCGTGGAACAACGCCGAGCACACCTTCGTCCATCAGCGCGCGCACGAGCGCGGGCAAAGTCCCGTCGGTGAGCACGCTGATGCGCAGGTCCGGAAAGTGGCTGAGCAACGCACGCACCTGCGCAACCGACATCCAGTCCTCCCAGTCGATCACGACGAGATCAGGCCGATAACGCTTGAACGGACGTTCGAGCAGACGCCATTCATCGGCTTCTGTGAAGCGTGCCAGCCGGTCGATCTGCCGCAGCAAGGCCTTGAGTCCATCACGTCGTTCTGCGTTTGAATTGAGAATCGCGAAGCGCATGCATGTCTCCAGATGTATCGGGCGAAATGGCGCGACGCATCTGTGGGACTCGTGGAGCTGACTCGATCACGGCGATGCGTCACCGTGCCTATGATGACAAATTCCCTTCGTTTTGACGGCTGTCCAAAAGGCATAAGAAATGCGGACAATCAACAAAAAAGCCCCGTATATACGGGGCTTTTTTGCGATAAGGCAGGGATGTCGACTTCGGTGTCAATGGAAATGGGGTTGCGCGGGCTCGGCGTCTTCGGGCATTTCCGCGTGGACGATTTCGCCGAGCGGGTCCGCATACAGCGGCACGCCGCAGTCGTCGCAATATTCCGGCTCGAAGCGGCCCGCGTGGCGGCGCACATCCGTGATGCCGGTTTCCTTGAGCAGCGCGACGATTTCCTCGAGCGGTTCGTCCGAGCCGGTGATTTCCTCCGGCTCCTCGTCGATGCCCGCCTCGCCGTTTTCGCGGCCGTAGAGTGGCCATACGACACCGTAGATCACGTCGTTGCTGCCCTTGCGCGTGAAGCCGACGCGGTATTCGTCGATGCGCCGTTCGCCGAAGCCGGCGACCACCGCGCGCAGATCCTGCGGCGCCGCGCCAATAGTGTCGAAAAGATAACGCACGGCGGTACGCACGGTGTGCGGACGCACACTTTCATCGGCGTCGCGGCACGCCGAGTAGTACGCATCCGGCAGCAGACATTCGAATTCGCAGCCCGGCAGCACAACCGACAGATTCGCGCCGCCTTGGGTGGCCCATTGCTCGAGACATTGGCCGCGCTCGATGCGAGTGCCGTGCTCTTCTTCCTGCCAGCGGAACGTCGCGTCGCCGACGGGAGCGGCGACTACGGCAAGCAAAAAGCGCGGGTCCGCCAGAATCGGCGAGGTCTCCGGCAGTTCGCCGAAATTGAGCTTCGCGTTGCCGCCGCTGACCGCGGCTTGCGCAAGTTGCTGGGCGATGCGCCACGTTTCGACGTGATGGCGCGGCAACTGGTCGATGCTGAACAGGAACGGAGCCATTGCCACGCGCGTGTTGGCGGCGAGCACGTGCGCTTGCAGGTGCGCGCGCAGGGCGTCGGCGGCGTCGGACTTGAGCGGGCCGGACGGAATCACGTAGCGGGTCCAGGCGAGCACAGGCGCGGCGATCAGCAGCGCCTCATAAGACACGCCTTCATGTTCGATCACGAACGATTCGCTGTGCGTTTCCGCCATGTCGGCCAGCGCGCCGTAGGCATCCGGATGGTTTTGCTGCAGATGGTCGAGCGCGGCGTCCAGCGTAGTCTGGTTGGCGTTGCGCACGACTTTGGCCAGCAGCGCGTCGAGCTTCGCTTCCCAGAAGCGATCTTCGGTACGGCTGCCCGACGCGAAAAGCGCGAGCGAGAGACCGACGAGCTTGTCGGCGTCGGGAGGGAGACGTTTGGTGATTCGCGAGCGCATAAATCCAGAAAAATTGGGGGCACGGAACCTTATATTCTAGTCTTTTCCAGGCAGCTATATGGATTGGCCAGCAATCTCCGGGCAATTTGGGCGCTTTCATCTCAAAAAATGCGGTCGCCACCGGCACAGTCGCAAGCGACTCGCAACACCCTGGCGGGATGGTATAAGGCACCCCGGACGCCCAACTCGCTTCTATACTGACGGCGTTCAGCGGGCGCCTGACGGGCGTGTGTCATGTCATTGCCACGGTCTGGCGCAATAGGAGATTCATCGTGAAATCTGACCAACTGATCGAGCGACTTGCCGCGGTATTCGCATTGATTGTGCTCGTGGGTGGGTCGTTGCTGGTGCTGGCGCCATTTACGACCGCGCTGCTGTGGGGCGCCATCCTCAGCTACAGTTCCTGGGGCCTCTACCGGCGACTCACTGGCGTGGTCGGCGGGCGGCGCAAGCTGGCCGCGACCTTGATCGTGCTGATTATTCTGGTCGTGGTGCTCGGGCCGTTCGTCTATGCGGGTTTCGCGTTCGGCGCGCATGTTCACGACATCGTTGCGCTGGTGCAAAGACTTTTCGAGTCGGGGTTGCCCGATCTGCCGCCGTGGGTGCAGCGGATCCCGCTGGTTGGTTCGAGCATCGGGGCCTTTTGGGAGCGCTTGACCAGCAGCAATTCCGAGTTGATCGCGCAATTGCGCACGCTCGCCGCTCCGGCTGGGAAGTGGATTCTGGCGGCGGCGCTTGCGGTGACGCATGGGCTGGGGCTGCTGGCGTTGAGCATCGTGCTCGCGTTCTTCTTTTATACCGGTGGCGAGGGGGCGGCCGCCTGGCTGAAAGCCGGCATGCGTCGAGTAGCCGGTGAGCGCGCCGAGTATCTGCTGGCGCTGGCGGGCAGCACGGTGAAGGGGGTGGTCTACGGGATTCTTGGTACGGCCCTCGTACAGGCGGTTCTCGCGGGATTCGGTTTCTGGATGGCGGGCGTACCGGCGCCGGCGTTGCTCGGGCTCGTGACGTTTTTTCTGTCGGTGGTGCCGGGCGGTCCGGTCATTGTCTGGTTGCCGGCAGCGATCTGGCTGTATCAGGGCGGGTCGACTGGATGGGCGATTTTTGTGGTCATATGGGGCCTGCTGGTAGTCGGCATGGCCGACAACGTCATCAAGCCGATCCTGATTGGCAAAAACAGTGACATGCCGTTGATTCTGGTGATGCTCGGCATCCTCGGCGGCGCGTTTGCGTTTGGTTTTCTTGGTGTTTTCATCGGCCCGACGTTGCTGGCGGTCGCTTATACCGTGCTGCATGATTGGACGATCGGCGCATCCGCCGTCCAGACGCTGGCGCCCGAAGTGAAAACCCCATCGATAGATGACCCGGGCCGTATGGGAAAGATCCCCTAAGGAAAACCCCAGGATTTCGCTTGCAAGTTCTGGCTGCGGCGACTAGAATTCCGCTCTTTCGCGCTCCGGACGCCGGGGTGCGGAGAAGCGGGAAGCCTTTGATGGCGTGGGCTTCAGCGGCGTGGGCAGGTTAAGCGAGTGATAAAAACCTGTTGACGATCCGACGGAAGCTCTCCATAATCTCGTTTCTCTGCTGCAGACGCAGCGACGCAAACGAAGCGGTGCCGGGTAGTGGTGGTTCAGGTGGTTCAGGCGCGGCGGGTTTGGCGGACCGATCTTTAAAAACTAACAGTCGATAAGTGTGGGCGCTTGATGCGGAATGCGGCGGCGGATTCTCCGGAGTCTGCT